>NZ_JAFBBJ010000001.1:3013030-3319545 GCF_016907085.1 Clavibacter michiganensis
GGTCGCGGCCGCCCGGCACGGCAGGTCCGCCGCCCTCGTCTCGCGCGTCGGCGACGACCCGTTCGGCCGGTACGTGACGCGGGAGCTCGAGCGCCTCGGCGTCTCCGCGGCCTTCGTGCCCCCGGTCGAGGACCTGCCGACGCCCGTCACCTTCTGCGAGATCTTCCCGCCCGACGACTTCCCGCTCTACTTCTACCGCCGTCCGAAGGCGCCCGACCTCTGCGTCGAGGCCGACGCGCTCGACCGGGCGGCGATCCAGGACGCGCGCGTCTACTGGTCGACCGTCACGGGACTGAGCGAGGAGCCGAGCCGATCCGCGCACCACGCCGCGTGGGCCGCCCGCGCGCGCCGGCCGCTCACGGTGCTCGACCTCGACTACCGGCCGATGTTCTGGTCGTCGCCCGCGGACGCGACCCGCGAGGTCGGCCGGGCGCTCGAGCACGTGACCGTCGCCGTCGGCAACCGCGAGGAGTGCGAGATCGCCGTGGGGGAGACGGATCCGCTGCGGGCCGCCGACGCGCTGCTCGACCGCGGCGTCGAGCTCGCCATCGTCAAGCAGGGGCCGAAGGGCGTGCTCGCCAAGACGCGCGACGAGACCGTGGAGGTGCCGCCGTACCCGGTCGAGGTCGTCAACGGGCTCGGCGCGGGCGACGGCTTCGGCGGCGCGCTCGTGCACGGTCTGCTCGCCGGATGGGACCTCGAGCGGATCCTGCGCTTCGCCAACGTCGCGGGCGCCATCGTCGCCTCCCGCCGCGAGTGCTCGACCGCCATGCCGACGACCGCCGAGGTCGAGGCCGTGCTGGCAGGTCTCCGGTGACCGCGGTCGACGCGACCCGGGCACCCGCGGAGGCGCTCCGCGCGGGCGACCTCCCCGGAGCCCTCCAGGCCATCCGGGACCTGCGCGCCACGGATCCCGAAGCCGTCGCCCGCGCGCTCGCCGGCCGCGTCCGCCGCCCGCTGATCCGCGACGACGGCCGCCTCCTCATCGTCGCCGCCGACCACCCCGCCCGCGGCGCGCTCGGCGTCGGCGACGACCCGATGGCCCTCGCCGACCGCGACGGGCTGCTCGCCGGCCTCGCCACGGCCCTCACGCGCGACGGGGTCGACGGCGTGCTCGGCACCCCGGACATCGTCGACGACCTCGCGCTCCTCGGCCTCCTCGACGACAAGGTCGTGGTCGGATCCATGAACCGCGGCGGACTCCGTGGCGCGACGTTCGAGATGGACGACCGCTTCACGGCCTACGACGTCCCGGGGATCGTGCGCGACGGCCTCGACTTCGCGAAGACGCTCGTGCGGATCAACCTCGGCGACGCCGGAACCGCCCGCACCCTCGAGGCCAACGCCCGCGCGGTCGACGACGCGGTGCGCGCCGGCCTGCCGATCATGCTGGAGCCGTTCATGAGCGCGTGGCAGGAGGGCCGGATCGTCAACGACCTCACGCCCGACGCCGTCATCACCTCGATCGCGGTGGCGTCGGGCCTCGGCTCGTCGTCCGCGCGCACGTGGATGAAGCTGCCGGTCGTCGACGACATGGCCCGCGTCATGGCCGCGACCACGCTGCCCACGCTCCTGCTCGGCGGCGATCCGCAGGGCGCGAGCGAGGACACCTGGGCCGGCTGGGAGCACGCGCTCGGCCTCCCCGGCGTGCGCGGCCTCGTCGTCGGCCGCGCGCTCATCCACCCCGCCGACGGCGACGTCGCGCGCGCGGTCGACCAGGCCGTCGACCTCGTGCACGGCCGCGCCCGCCCCTGATCCCGAAGACCGACCCGACCCGATCCGCCACCCGCCATCGCCTGAGGACACCATGACCGACACCGCCCCGCTCCCCGTCGTCCCGCACTGGATCGACGGCGCCCGCTCGCCCTCCACCTCCGGCCGCACGGCGCCCGTCTACGACCCGGCCCGCGGCGTCGTCACGAAGGAGGTCGCGCTCGCGGGAGCCGACGAGATCGCGCGCGCGATCGCGTCGGCGCACGCCGCGTTCCCCGCCTGGCGCGACCTGTCGCTCGCCAAGCGGCAGGCGATCCTCTTCCGCTTCCGCGAGCTGCTCGAGGCGGAGAAGGGCGAGCTCGCGGAGATCATCACGTCGGAGCACGGCAAGGTCGTGAGCGACGCGCTCGGCGAGATCACCCGCGGGCAGGAGGTCGTGGAGTTCGCGACCGGCCTCGCGCACCACCTCAAGGGCGAGTACTCGGAGCAGGTGTCCACGGGCGTCGACGTGTACTCCACGAAGCAGCCGCTCGGCGTCGTCGGGATCATCTCGCCGTTCAACTTCCCCGCGATGGTGCCGATGTGGTTCTTCCCGATCGCGATCGCGGCGGGCAACACCGTGGTGCTGAAGCCCAGCGAGAAGGACCCTAGCGCCGCCATCTGGATCGCCGAGCTCTGGAAGCGCGCCGGGCTCCCGGACGGCGTCTTTACCGTGCTGAACGGCGACAAGGAGGCGGTGGACGGCCTGCTCACGCACCCGGACGTGCGCGCGATCTCGTTCGTCGGATCCACGCCCATCGCCCAGTACGTCTACGAGACGGGCACGAAGCACGGCAAGCGCGTGCAGGCCCTCGGCGGCGCGAAGAACCACATGCTCGTGCTGCCGGACGCCGACCTCGACCTCGTCGCCGACTCCGCCGTCAACGCGGGCTTCGGCTCGGCGGGCGAGCGCTGCATGGCGATCTCCGTGGTCGTCGCGGTCGAGCCCGTCGCCGACGCGCTCATCGAGCGGATCACGTCGCGCATGTCGTCCTTGCGGGTCGGCGACGGCCGCCGCGGCTGCGACATGGGGCCGCTCGTGACAGAGGCGCACCGCGACAAGGTCGCGTCGTACATCGCCATCGCGGAGGAGGACGGCGCGCGCGTCGTCGTCGACGGCCGCGGCATCGAGGTCGACGGCGAGCGGGACGGCTTCTGGCTCGGCCCCACGCTCATCGACCAGCTGCCCACGAGCTCGCGCGCCTACACGGAGGAGATCTTCGGGCCCGTGCTCGGCGTCGTCCGGGTGCGCACGTACGAGGAGGGCGTGGCGCTCATCAACGCCGGCGCGTTCGGCAACGGCACCGCGATCTTCACGAACGACGGCGGGGCCGCGCGGCGCTTCCAGAACGAGGTGCAGGTCGGCATGATCGGGATCAACGTCCCCATCCCCGTCCCCGTCGCCACGTTCTCGTTCGGCGGCTGGCGCTCCAGCCTCTTCGGCGACACCAAGGCCCACGGGGCCGAGGGCGTCCGGTTCTTCACGCAGCAGAAGGCGATCACCAGCCGGTGGCTCGACCCGTCGCACGGCGGCGTCGACCTCGGCTTCCCGCAGAACTGATCGGTACCACCACCCCCACCGCCCGGCCGGGCGGGCACCGACGACGACGACGACGGAGACGCGCATGACGACGAACGAGTGGCTGCACTCCCGCGGGACCCTCGGCCGGGACGGCTGGGAGAGCGTGGTCGACGGATCCCTGCCCGGCTGGCAGCACACGGGCCTCCGCGTCGCGGTGATCGGCGCAGGCGACGCGCTCGAGCTGCCCGTCGGGGGCGTCGAGCGCATGGTCGTGCCGCTCGCGGGATCCTTCGCCGTGCGGCACCGCGACGGAGACGGCGACGAGCGCGTGACCGACCTCGCGGGCCGCGCGTCGGTCTTCGCCGGTCCGACGGACGTGCTCTACCTGTCGTGCACGTCGAGCGCGGTGCTCACCGGATCCGGCCGCGTGGCCGTCGCCGAGTCGCCCGCCACCCGGCACGTGCCGAGCCGCCGGATCGCCCGCGAGGACGTGCCCGTCGAGCTCCGCGGCGCCGGCCGGTCGAGCCGCCAGGTGCACAACTTCGGCACGCCCGGCACCCCCGGATCCCTCGACGCCGAGCGCCTCATCGTCTGCGAGGTGCTGACGCCGGCCGAGAACTGGTCGAGCTACCCCGCGCACAAGCACGACGAGGAGAAGTCGGGGGAGGAGTCGGAGCTGGAGGAGATCTACTACTTCGAGACCGCCGTCGGGAAGGGCCTCGAGGCGCCCGCCGACGCGGATCCGTTCGGCCTGTTCCACACCTCGTCGTCGCCCGCGGGCGAGATCGCGATCGACGCCGTCGTGCGCACGGGCGACGTCGCGCTCGTGCCGTACGGCTACCACGGGCCCGCGGTCGCGGCGCCCGGCTACGACCTCTACTACCTCAACGTCATGGCGGGCCCGGGCGCCGACCGCGCATGGCTCATCAGCGACCACCCGGCGCACGCCTGGATCCGCGGCACGTGGGCCGGGCAGGAGATCGACCCGCGCCTGCCGTTCGCCCCCGACGCGGACGCCGGCGCCGCGGCATCCGCACCCGAGCAGGAAGCACCCGCCCGATGACCGAGCCCACCGCCCGCATGACCGTCAGTCAGGCCCTCGTCGCGTTCCTCGCGAACCAGTGGACGGTCGACGGCGACCACCGCGAGCGCACCATCCCCGGCGTCTTCGGGATCTTCGGCCACGGCAACGTCGCCGGGATCGGCCAGGCGCTCATGCAGGCCAACGCGCAGGATCCCGACCTCATGCCGTACCACCAGGCCCGCAACGAGCAGGCGATGGTGCACCAGTCCGTCGGCTTCGCGCGCATGCACCGCCGCCTCGCCACCTACGCGAGCGCCGCGTCGGTCGGGCCGGGCGCCGCGAACATGCTCACGGGCGCGGCCCTCGCCACGGCCAACCGGCTGCCGGCGCTGCTCCTGCCGAGCGACACCTTCGCGACCCGGGTGGCGGATCCGGTGCTGCAGCAGCTCGAGCACCCGCACGACACCGGCATCAGCGTGAACGACGCGTTCCGCCCGCTCTCGCGCTTCTTCGACCGCGTGCAGCGGCCGGAGCAGCTCTACTCGATCGCGCTCGCGGCCATGCGCGTGCTCACCGACCCCGCGGAGACGGGCGCCGTCACCATCGCGCTGCCGGAGGACGTGCAGGCGGAGGCGCTCGACGTGCCGCTCGCGTTCCTCGCGCCGCGCGAGTGGCACCTGCGCCGGCCGCTGCCGGAGCGCGGGCCGCTCGCCCGCGCCGTCGAGGCAATCCGCGGCGCGCGCACGCCGCTCATCGTCGCGGGCGGCGGCGTCATCTACTCCGCGGCGGAGGAGGCGCTGCTGCGCTTCGCCGAGGCCACCGGCATCCCGGTCGGCACCACGCAGGCCGGCGGCGGATCCCTGCCCTGGGACCACCCGCAGTACGTCGGGGGCGTCGGCGCCACGGGATCCACCGCCGCGAACCGGCTGGCCGCCGAGGCCGACGTCGTGATCGGCATCGGCACGCGCTACTCCGACTTCACCACCGCGAGCCGCACCGCCTTCCAGCGCCCGGACGTGACCTTCGTGAACGTCAACGTCGCCGCCTTCGACGCCTACAAGCACGGCACGCAGCTGCCCGTGGTCGCCGACGCGCGGGAGACGCTGGAGGCGCTGATCGAAGCGCTCGCCGGCACGCGCGTCGACGTCGCGTACGCCGACCGCATCGCCCGCGAGAAGCGCGAGTGGGACGCCGCCGTCGACCGCGCGCTCGCGCCCACGGGCGGCGCGCTGCCCGGCCAGCCCGAGATCATCGGCGCCGTCCAGGCCGCGAGCGACCCGCGCGACGTCGTCGTGCAGGCGGCCGGATCCCTGCCCGGCGACCTCCACAAGCTCTGGCGCGTGCGCGACGCGCTCGGCTACCACGTGGAGTACGCGTTCTCGTGCATGGGCTACGAGATCCCCGGCGGCCTCGGCATGAAGCGCGGCGCGGAGGCGTACGGCGACGACCGCGACGTGATCGTCATGGTCGGCGACGGCTCCTACCTCATGCTGCACACCGAGCTCGTGACGGCGGTGGCCGAGGGGATCAAGATCATCGTCGTCGTGATCCAGAACCACGGCTACGCGTCCATCGGCCACCTGTCCGAGACGGTCGGCACCGAGCGCTTCGGCACCCGGTACCGCCAGCTCGACCCGGCGACGCGGAACTTCGAGGGGCGCGAGCCGCTGCCCGTCGACCTCGCGGCGAACGCGCGCAGCTACGGCGTGGATGTGATCGAGGTCGCGCCCGGCCCCGACGCCACCCGCGACCTCGGCGACGCCGTGCGGCGCGCGAAGGCGTCCGACCGCACCACCGTGATCCACGTCGAGTCCGACCCGCTCGTCTACGGCCCGGACGGCGAGGGCTGGTGGGACGTGCCCGTCCCCGGCGTCTCCGAGATGCCGTCGACGCAGGCGGCGCACGCGGAGTACGTGGAGCAGAAGAGGGCGCAGCGGCCGCTGCTGGGCTGAGGCGGTCGGCCGTGATCACCGACGCGAAGGCGGATCCCGGCTGCACTGTGGCCCTGGGGCACCGGGCCGACGCCTACACGGGCCGCAGGATCGACTTCACCCGGGGAAGGCCACGAGCGCTTTTCCGTGCAGATCGACCGCCTCGTGCCCCTCGGCTATGCGTGGCAGGTTGTGCGCCGGAGAGCGGGGCGAGCGGCTCGCGATCGACGTGACCGATCTCCAGGCCGTCGATGGGCCGAAAAAGGACGCGAAGTCTGAAGGGGCCAGAGACGTCGCTCCCATCGGCCGCCGGATATGACTGCACGCACGTCAACCGGTTGGCGTACGTGCTGGGCACGGGCACGGGCACGATCGACGATGCCGATCGTCCGACGATCGACCACAGGCTCAGCTCCTGCTGCTGATTCCTGCCCCCGTGATGCCGACTCTCTCATCGCGCCTCTGGAGAACGAGGGTGTCCAGGATTCCTTGCCGCTCGGCGGATCACGTGGTGGAAGCGCCGAGGCTTCTGGCACGACTTCCAGCGCGGCCATGGCGTTGCGCGCATCGGGGCTCGTTACTCCGCCGTCGCCCGGTGGGTGCCCTGCCTGCTCGTCGTCGTGAGGCCACGTGTGCGCAAAGACGTGATACTGCTTCGGACCCGGACCCGGGCGCGACGCAGCGCTCGCCATATTCGCGACCCGCAACAGGTGGCACATCGCCGACCACATCGCGGCAGCATCGGGGACGGGCCCCCGGCCGGGAGCCGCTCGTGAGGCTGCTCCCCGGCCTGATATCCGTCGCGGACGCGGACGCGACCGCGTCCCTGCCGGGCGAGAACCTACCAGTGTGGTGGTCATATGTCGAGGGTGGACTTTTTTGTCAAAAGTCTGATTTACTCATGCGAAGCAACGCAAGGTGAATGCCTTAGATCGCGAGATCCCGGCTACGTCATTTGGTACGATGGTCGCCGCGCTGTCTGTGGTGTCGGATTTGTGTGCCCAGGTGACTTCTTCGTCGGTACTTGAAATTAGTTGGGGGAACTGGTAATGGCAAGAGCGACAAGAATTTCCGCAATTGTCGTGCTCATGGCAAGCTTAATAGTACTTGTTGTATTCCAGTGGCTGCCCGCGCTGCTGTTCTTCCCTATCGGGGCTGGAATGCTGATGTGGGACGGCAACAAGTTTTCCATGCCCAACGGCCGCCAATCGAACAAGTGGCCCAAGTAACCGACTAGATCGCATTGCGGTGTAATCGTCAGCGCCACACACGTGGCTTAATTGCATCTGGGTGAATTTCTATGCGTTATCGTAACCTATTCAGCGGCACTGTGGCCGCCGGTGTTATTGCGTTCGGCTTAGTATCTGCGCCCGCAGCGAGCTACGCAACACCGGCGGAGGGGGCGCCGTCGTCATCGACCGAGTACTACGAGCAGACCGCCCCCGTCTATGTCAACGCAGACGGGACACTCAGCGGGGCTACCGACCTCAAGAGTAATTACAAGCGGGTGTCGGCGGCGGCGGCGGCCGCGTCGGCCTCGGCAGGCGCTGTTACGCAGGCTGCGCCGAGTCCCGTCATTAGGTGCAACAACAATAATCCTCAGATTCGGCAGTGCACCATGACAGTGGCAGGCGGCTACTGTGGGTCGTCTCGGCAGGTAGGAGCAGGAGTCTCCACCAAGCTCAAGGGTGGAATCATTGTCACGCCTCTTAATAAGCGCATATCGTGGAACGCCTCGTCTACTACCAAGGACTACCGGATCGTTATTGGCACCACTGGTAGTGCGACCATGAGTCTTCAGGGACAGGGGTCCGATCGAATTTATGCTACCTGCTCTCTGTAGTGACGCAGGGTCCATTCGAGCGGTGGTTCTACAAAAGCAATGATCGGGAACGGGACCTTGAATAATTGCTCCGAGGTCCCTTTCGTGTGTCTGTAGCCCCATCACCGCCGACGGCGACACCGGTGGCCCGTTGTTCTATGGAACCACCGCCTTCTACGTTCACGACGGCCACGTCAACGGGTCGTCGATCTCCGCGCCAAGGCGCATTACGACCCGAGCGCAGGCCAAACGTTGGTCTGGATGCGCCGATAGCCGTGCTCAAGGTGCGCCGACGTCATCCTGCGGAGCGACCACGAGGCGGGCATGATGACGCCGAAGGACGATGAGGCGTAGCGACTGCTACCCGCATAACGACGTGACGCAAGCCGAATAGGACCGATACCGCCAGGCTTACTGCCCCCGAATTGGGGCATAATATGATTGATAAACCCAGGGTGAAAAGCCCCCGGATTGGGGCACGCTATGACTAGCCCGGAGCATACACCACCACCTGGCAGGCGCTCCGTTACTCAACTGTAACCCATTCGGAATTCCTCCGCGTGCTACCGTCTTTTTAACCGCGGGAAAGACGTGTTCCCGTGTAAGGTAATTACTACGCAGATTGGATCACAATGAAGCGAACACTCAGCATCGCTAGTGGAGTCGGCTTGGTCGCAGCACTACTCCTCGGAGGAGCAGGCGCCGCGAACGCCACCACCGAATACGTGGGCGGCGGTACGTGGAATTACGGCGTAGAACGTGTCGTCGGGAATTACTCGTACTCCAACTATCTCCACTCGTCCAAGGCGCACGGGAGCACAGCGTGCAGCTCCTCAAAGTGCGTCCGATCCGACACGGTGCCTGGCGGCAAGTGGTCGAGGGCATCCGTGCAGGCGTCAGCGGGCGGGAACACCGCTTACTGGCGGGTCTGACGACCGGGGCATTCAAAGGACAATCGCTCCAGCGGTAGGTCACTGATCGTATGTGGCCTACCGCTGGGCATGTGAAAGGGACACGATGAGCAGGCTACGGGGAGCTTTGAGTGCGGTATGGGGATGTGTCGCGGCTCTGGCCCTGGTTGCCACGGCGACCCTGACGGCGTTCATCCTGGAGGAGGAACGCTACGGACCGGAGGACCTGTCGGAGACCATCGCCATATCTGAGCTCCCACCGGCAGTGAGTGCCTCGGATCTCCGCGAGGCGTTTGCGAACGCCGCAGAGTCCGCGCGCGTCAACCTTTATTCCAGCCGCCCCTCCGTCTCCGGGGAAGTGGGGTCCTCGGACTACGCGGTATTCATCGGTACCCCGGACGCCCTCCTCGGCGACCTGAAGAAGGGCTCCTTCCCGTCGTTCCCCGGTGCGCCGCGTCAGCACCTCGCATCCGGCCTTGACGCACCTGCAGACCGATTCGTCGGCGTCACCTTCGTGCAAGGCGAGCGCGGTTCCGCCGGGCGCGTCGCATCCTCGCTCGCCGCCTCCGGGGTGGAAGCGACGCCGAGTGCGGCAGAAGGCTCGATCGCCCGCCTTCCGTTCTTCCTTCTGCGCACCGGCTGGGGGCCCGCGATGCTCGCCTTGCTGGGTGCATTTACCCTGGCGATCGCGAATTTGGTGAGCAGCCGACTACTCGTGTCCGGGCTCCGTCGCTCGGTCGGCAGATCGTGGCTCCGAGTGCTGACCGCGGAATCTGCTCGCGTGCTCCTTCCCACCGCGGTCGCCGCCGCGCTGCCATGCGCGGCGTTGCTCGCCACCGCCTACCTCGGTGCTGATGGGTGGAGAGCTGGCACGATCCTCGTCGTCGGCACGGCCTTCGCGGGACTCACCCTCGCTGCCGGCCTCGCGGGCGCCGCATCGGTTGCCTGCACTTGCCTCTTCCAGACGCTGGGCGCCACGCTCAAGGGTGCGAGGCCCTTCCGGCTCCTCGCCGTCCTCTCGTTCGGGGTCATCATCGTCGCCGGGTTCGGAGTCGGAGTCAGCGCGTCGACCGCACTCGATCAGAAGCAGGTGGCCGATGGCAACGCACGAGCAGACGCTTTCCGCTCATCACATCCGGAGATGTTCATTCCCCTGATGGGCTGGGCGCTCCAGAGCGAACGCGGCGACGCGTTGCTTGGGGAGCTCGGGAACGTGTATCGGCAATCCGAGGAATCGGGCGGCTCCCTCCTCGCCGTCCCCGGTTTTCTGGACGGGTGGACCAGCCCCGCGACGTCGGCGCCGACGCCGACATCGACCGGCGGCAACGTGCCCGGCGGGGGATCGCTCCTCGTCGACCGGACGTTCCTTTCGATGCTCGATGGCGTCCCCTCCAAGGTCTACGACGCCGTCGCGAACTCGACGGCGTCACCGGAGTCGTTCGCTCTATTGGTGCCGACCTCACGGGCGGGAGAGCGCGATGCGCTGATCGGCGGCGCCAAGGAGGCCCTCGACTTCCAGGCCTCCCTGTCCCCGAACGCGGCACCGCAGGCGGTGGACCTGAAGGTCATCGACGGCGTCGACCTCGGCCTTGTCCCCCACCTGGTCGTTGACGAGGTCACGCCACTGGGGGTGCCCACCTACGACGTGGATCCGGTCGTGATCGTCTCGGGTGCGGGAACGGTGGCGCTGTCCCCCGAGCTGCTCGGCAACTCCGCGACCTTCACTGACCGCGAGGCGTTCGAGCGCGACGTCGAGTCACGGGGTCTCGACGACCTCGTCGTCGGCACGAACACCATCGCCGACCTCTCCGAGGCCGCGGCATCACAGCGGCTCGCTGCGGAACGCACGGCATTTGCGGGGATCTTCATGCTCGTGATCGCGGTGACCTTGGCCGCTGCGCTCCTGGCATCGATCCGTCACAATCGGCTCTCGGCGGCCCTCTTCCTTCGGAGCATCACGGGCGCCTCCTTCGTGCGGATGCACGGCTCATTTCTCGCCGGTGTCGCCGCGCTCTGCGGCCTACCTGCCGCTCTAATGGCACTCGTCTACGGCGCGGCACCGCTCGCCTCGCTGGGGATCGGCGCGGTCGGCGCGTTCATCTGTGCGATCTCGGCGACGTTCGCCGTCGTGTTCCAGTCGAGGAACCTGACCCGTGCTGCTTTGGAGAACTCATGAGGGACATGGCCGGTCGATTCGCACTGCACGCACACGAAAGGAGTGGGTCATGAGAACGACGCGGAAATGGGCCGGGGGGGTGGTGGCGGACGGGCTCGCATTCGACTACCCCGGGAGACGGGTCTGGGGTGGGCTGAGCTTCACCGTCGAGGACGGTCAGTTCCTCGCGCTCAGGGGGGAAAGCGGCTCAGGGAAGACGACGTTGCTCCAGTGCCTAGGGAGCCTCGCTTCGCCGAGCGCGGGGGCGCTACGCGTCAACGGCGTGGAGCCGGGGAGGATCAGAGGCGAAGAGCGGAGGGCGTTCCGTCGATCGGCGGTGGGGTTCGCGTTTCAGAATGCCGGGATCGTCGCTTCGTGGACGGTTCGACAGAATCTCGAGGTCATTGGGGCGAGGGCGAATGCCGACGACAGGGATGTCCGCGACGCGTTCGATCGCTTCGAGCTCCCCCTCTCGGCCCTCGCCTCGCCGGCTCACCGCCTGAGTGGCGGCGAGCAGCAGCGCATCGCCTTGGTGAGGCTCGTGCTGCAGAGACCCCAGCTCCTGCTCCTCGATGAACCGACCGCATCGCTCGATGACGAAAACGCTGCACGTGTGTCCGACTTCGTCGCCGAGCATTGCAAAGCCGGGGGAACGGTGATCGCAGCCACCCACGACGTGCGGCTCTCGGCAAATGCGGATGCCGACCTCGTACTCACGTGATTCGAGGCTGCCGATCTCTTCGAACATCGTCGAAAGCCGTCGGGCACGAGCTGCAACTTCCATGAAGAAAGGAATATGATGAAAAGAAAGAATGGTTTCCGGCTTGCGGTGGGAACGGGATTGGCCGTTGCCCTCCTCCTGGGAGGCGCGGGTGCGGCGAATGCCACGACGGTGCAGGCGGGAGGAGGGACGTGGACCTACGACGTCGACTACCTCAACACGGGCGTCGCCTACTCGAACTACTTCCACACGAAGAAGTCGCACGGAAGCACCGCATGCAGTCGCGATGCGTGCGTCCGATCCGATACCGTACCGTCGGGCAGGTGGTCGTACGCGCGCGTGAAGGCCACTGCGGGGGGGAACACCGCGTACTGGCGGGTATGACCGACAGCGGTGGACCATCGCGGACAGATGGTTCACCGCTGATCCCTACCAGGCTCGTCGCCTCCTGGGCGGTTCGGAAAAAGTTTGCGGTCGTCGTATGGCGATAGGCGTAGGCCAGGAGAGTACGTGCGGCGTTAGATCGCCTCGAGCTGCCCGTATCGGCGCTCAGCGCGCCCGCCCATCGCCTGAGCGGAGGCGAGTAGCAGTGCAGCGCCTTGGTCTGGCTCGCTCTCCAGGACCACGGCTGCTGCTGCGCGACGAAGTGCTCGACCGCTTTGGCTTTGCTCGGTGACGGAAACGATGCGTGGGTAGCTGCCTTCTCTACAGAGCGTTGCCACTCCGGGGAACCGTAGTAACAGCGATCCATGACACCTGCCCATCAAGCCATGCGGAAAACGACGTCAACATCGTCTGAATCTTCGGAGCACCTCAATCCTTAGTCCTTTGCACATCGAACGAATCCTCACCAATCGGATTGGATCAGATGAAGCGTGCACTCAGAATTACCTCTGGGCTCTGCCTGCTCGCCGCCCTCCTGCTCGGCGGCGCCGGCGCAGCGAACGCCGTTACAAAAAATGTCGGAGGCGGAACGTGGCAATATGGTACGGGATTCTCTCCCTCCGCCATTACTTACTCGAACTACAATCACCCTAGCAAGAAGCACGGAAGTACTGCATGCAAATCCGTGGAATGCGTGAGATCCGCCACGGTTCCGGCCAACTCATGGTCGCGCGCATCCCTCCACGCAACTCCAGGTGGAAACTCATCGTACTGGAGAGTATGACCTTCGGCTCGGAATCTCAACATAATATGATCGTGCCACCCGTAGTGGCCCGAAGAAACGAGAATATCTAGTATTTCTTATCGAAGCCTGTTCAACGGCATGGTCGCCTCTGGAGTTGTGGCGCTCTTCCTGGTGTTAGCCCCAGCGGCGGGCTACGCCGCATCTGGTGAGACCGCATCGTCGGAGCCGACGGAATACTATGAGCAGCGCCAGCCGGTTTACGTCAATGCAGACGGATCCCTCACTGGACCTAGGGATCTGACGAGCAACCTGACGCGCGTGTCAGTACCCACCGGAGATTTCGGTACGCAGGCCGTCGCGAACCCCAGAATTTCGTGCACGCAGGTGAACGCCAGCGTTCGGACGTGCGCCATGTCGGTCGCGGGCGGCTACTGCGGGTCATCGCGTCAAGTGGGGGCAGGTGTCACCACGAAGCTCAAGGGCGGCATTATCACCGCGCCCGTCACTAATCGAATTTCCTGGAACGCGTCGACAACCGCGAAGGACCACAGAATCGTTATCGGAACGACCGGAGTGGCCAATCTGACCCTTCAGGGGAAGAGCAGCGACCGTATGTACGCCACCTGCTCTCAGTAGCGGTGAGGCCACGCGCAGTGTGAAGTCGTACTTTGCCTGGCTGCTCCGAGACGGTCGGCACCGAGCGCTTCGGCACCCGGTACCGCCAGCTCGACCCGGCGACGCGGAACTTCGAGGGGCGCGAGCCGCTGCCCGTCGACCTCGCGGCGAACGCGCGCAGCTACGGCGTGGATGTGATCGAGGTCGCGCCCGGCCCCGACGCCACCCGCGACCTCGGCGACGCCGTGCGGCGCGCGAAGGCGTCCGACCGCACCACCGTGATCCACGTCGAGTCCGACCCGCTCGTCTACGGCCCGGACGGCGAGGGCTGGTGGGACGTGCCCGTCCCCGGCGTCTCCGAGATGCCGTCGACGCAGGCGGCGCACGCGGAGTACGTGGAGCAGAAGAGGGCGCAGCGGCCGCTGCTGGGCTGAGGCGGTCGGCCGTGATCACCGACGCGAAGGCGGATCCCGGCTGCACTGTGGCCCTGGGGCACCGGGCCGACGCCTACACGGGCCGCAGGATCGACTTCACCCGGGGAAGGCCACGAGCGCTTTTCCGTGCAGATCGACCGCCTCGTGCCCCTCGGCTATGCGTGGCAGGTTGTGCGCCGGAGAGCGGGGCGAGCGGCTCGCGATCGACGTGACCGATCTCCAGGCCGTCGATGGGCCGAAAAAGGACGCGAAGTCTGAAGGGGCCAGAGACGTCGCTCCCATCGGCCGCCGGATATGACTGCACGCACGTCAACCGGTTGGCGTACGTGCTGGGCACGGGCACGGGCACGATCGACGATGCCGATCGTCCGACGATCGACCACAGGCTCAGCTCCTGCTGCTGATTCCTGCCCCCGTGATGCCGACTCTCTCATCGCGCCTCTGGAGAACGAGGGTGTCCAGGATTCCTTGCCGCTCGGCGGATCACGTGGTGGAAGCGCCGAGGCTTCTGGCACGACTTCCAGCGCGGCCATGGCGTTGCGCGCATCGGGGCTCGTTACTCCGCCGTCGCCCGGTGGGTGCCCTGCCTGCTCGTCGTCGTGAGGCCACGTGTGCGCAAAGACGTGATACTGCTTCGGACCCGGACCCGGGCGCGACGCAGCGCTCGCCATATTCGCGACCCGCAACAGGTGGCACATCGCCGACCACATCGCGGCAGCATCGGGGACGGGCCCCCGGCCGGGAGCCGCTCGTGAGGCTGCTCCCCGGCCTGATATCCGTCGCGGACGCGGACGCGACCGCGTCCCTGCCGGGCGAGAACCTACCAGTGTGGTGGTCATATGTCGAGGGTGGACTTTTTTGTCAAAAGTCTGATTTACTCATGCGAAGCAACGCAAGGTGAATGCCTTAGATCGCGAGATCCCGGCTACGTCATTTGGTACGATGGTCGCCGCGCTGTCTGTGGTGTCGGATTTGTGTGCCCAGGTGACTTCTTCGTCGGTACTTGAAATTAGTTGGGGGAACTGGTAATGGCAAGAGCGACAAGAATTTCCGCAATTGTCGTGCTCATGGCAAGCTTAATAGTACTTGTTGTATTCCAGTGGCTGCCCGCGCTGCTGTTCTTCCCTATCGGGGCTGGAATGCTGATGTGGGACGGCAACAAGTTTTCCATGCCCAACGGCCGCCAATCGAACAAGTGGCCCAAGTAACCGACTAGATCGCATTGCGGTGTAATCGTCAGCGCCACACACGTGGCTTAATTGCATCTGGGTGAATTTCTATGCGTTATCGTAACCTATTCAGCGGCACTGTGGCCGCCGGTGTTATTGCGTTCGGCTTAGTATCTGCGCCCGCAGCGAGCTACGCAACACCGGCGGAGGGGGCGCCGTCGTCATCGACCGAGTACTACGAGCAGACCGCCCCCGTCTATGTCAACGCAGACGGGACACTCAGCGGGGCTACCGACCTCAAGAGTAATTACAAGCGGGTGTCGGCGGCGGCGGCGGCCGCGTCGGCCTCGGCAGGCGCTGTTACGCAGGCTGCGCCGAGTCCCGTCATTAGGTGCAACAACAATAATCCTCAGATTCGGCAGTGCACCATGACAGTGGCAGGCGGCTACTGTGGGTCGTCTCGGCAGGTAGGAGCAGGAGTCTCCACCAAGCTCAAGGGTGGAATCATTGTCACGCCTCTTAATAAGCGCATATCGTGGAACGCCTCGTCTACTACCAAGGACTACCGGATCGTTATTGGCACCACTGGTAGTGCGACCATGAGTCTTCAGGGACAGGGGTCCGATCGAATTTATGCTACCTGCTCTCTGTAGTGACGCAGGGTCCATTCGAGCGGTGGTTCTACAAAAGCAATGATCGGGAACGGGACCTTGAATAATTGCTCCGAGGTCCCTTTCGTGTGTCTGTAGCCCCATCACCGCCGACGGCGACACCGGTGGCCCGTTGTTCTATGGAACCACCGCCTTCTACGTTCACGACGGCCACGTCAACGGGTCGTCGATCTCCGCGCCAAGGCGCATTACGACCCGAGCGCAGGCCAAACGTTGGTCTGGATGCGCCGATAGCCGTGCTCAAGGTGCGCCGACGTCATCCTGCGGAGCGACCACGAGGCGGGCATGATGACGCCGAAGGACGATGAGGCGTAGCGACTGCTACCCGCATAACGACGTGACGCAAGCCGAATAGGACCGATACCGCCAGGCTTACTGCCCCCGAATTGGGGCATAATATGATTGATAAACCCAGGGTGAAAAGCCCCCGGATTGGGGCACGCTATGACTAGCCCGGAGCATACACCACCACCTGGCAGGCGCTCCGTTACTCAACTGTAACCCATTCGGAATTCCTCCGCGTGCTACCGTCTTTTTAACCGCGGGAAAGACGTGTTCCCGTGTAAGGTAATTACTACGCAGATTGGATCACAATGAAGCGAACACTCAGCATCGCTAGTGGAGTCGGCTTGGTCGCAGCACTACTCCTCGGAGGAGCAGGCGCCGCGAACGCCACCACCGAATACGTGGGCGGCGGTACGTGGAATTACGGCGTAGAACGTGTCGTCGGGAATTACTCGTACTCCAACTATCTCCACTCGTCCAAGGCGCACGGGAGCACAGCGTGCAGCTCCTCAAAGTGCGTCCGATCCGACACGGTGCCTGGCGGCAAGTGGTCGAGGGCATCCGTGCAGGCGTCAGCGGGCGGGAACACCGCTTACTGGCGGGTCTGACGACCGGGGCATTCAAAGGACAATCGCTCCAGCGGTAGGTCACTGATCGTATGTGGCCTACCGCTGGGCATGTGAAAGGGACACGATGAGCAGGCTACGGGGAGCTTTGAGTGCGGTATGGGGATGTGTCGCGGCTCTGGCCCTGGTTGCCACGGCGACCCTGACGGCGTTCATCCTGGAGGAGGAACGCTACGGACCGGAGGACCTGTCGGAGACCATCGCCATATCTGAGCTCCCACCGGCAGTGAGTGCCTCGGATCTCCGCGAGGCGTTTGCGAACGCCGCAGAGTCCGCGCGCGTCAACCTTTATTCCAGCCGCCCCTCCGTCTCCGGGGAAGTGGGGTCCTCGGACTACGCGGTATTCATCGGTACCCCGGACGCCCTCCTCGGCGACCTGAAGAAGGGCTCCTTCCCGTCGTTCCCCGGTGCGCCGCGTCAGCACCTCGCATCCGGCCTTGACGCACCTGCAGACCGATTCGTCGGCGTCACCTTCGTGCAAGGCGAGCGCGGTTCCGCCGGGCGCGTCGCATCCTCGCTCGCCGCCTCCGGGGTGGAAGCGACGCCGAGTGCGGCAGAAGGCTCGATCGCCCGCCTTCCGTTCTTCCTTCTGCGCACCGGCTGGGGGCCCGCGATGCTCGCCTTGCTGGGTGCATTTACCCTGGCGATCGCGAATTTGGTGAGCAGCCGACTACTCGTGTCCGGGCTCCGTCGCTCGGTCGGCAGATCGTGGCTCCGAGTGCTGACCGCGGAATCTGCTCGCGTGCTCCTTCCCACCGCGGTCGCCGCCGCGCTGCCATGCGCGGCGTTGCTCGCCACCGCCTACCTCGGTGCTGATGGGTGGAGAGCTGGCACGATCCTCGTCGTCGGCACGGCCTTCGCGGGACTCACCCTCGCTGCCGGCCTCGCGGGCGCCGCATCGGTTGCCTGCACTTGCCTCTTCCAGACGCTGGGCGCCACGCTCAAGGGTGCGAGGCCCTTCCGGCTCCTCGCCGTCCTCTCGTTCGGGGTCATCATCGTCGCCGGGTTCGGAGTCGGAGTCAGCGCGTCGACCGCACTCGATCAGAAGCAGGTGGCCGATGGCAACGCACGAGCAGACGCTTTCCGCTCATCACATCCGGAGATGTTCATTCCCCTGATGGGCTGGGCGCTCCAGAGCGAACGCGGCGACGCGTTGCTTGGGGAGCTCGGGAACGTGTATCGGCAATCCGAGGAATCGGGCGGCTCCCTCCTCGCCGTCCCCGGTTTTCTGGACGGGTGGACCAGCCCCGCGACGTCGGCGCCGACGCCGACATCGACCGGCGGCAACGTGCCCGGCGGGGGATCGCTCCTCGTCGACCGGACGTTCCTTTCGATGCTCGATGGCGTCCCCTCCAAGGTCTACGACGCCGTCGCGAACTCGACGGCGTCACCGGAGTCGTTCGCTCTATTGGTGCCGACCTCACGGGCGGGAGAGCGCGATGCGCTGATCGGCGGCGCCAAGGAGGCCCTCGACTTCCAGGCCTCCCTGTCCCCGAACGCGGCACCGCAGGCGGTGGACCTGAAGGTCATCGACGGCGTCGACCTCGGCCTTGTCCCCCACCTGGTCGTTGACGAGGTCACGCCACTGGGGGTGCCCACCTACGACGTGGATCCGGTCGTGATCGTCTCGGGTGCGGGAACGGTGGCGCTGTCCCCCGAGCTGCTCGGCAACTCCGCGACCTTCACTGACCGCGAGGCGTTCGAGCGCGACGTCGAGTCACGGGGTCTCGACGACCTCGTCGTCGGCACGAACACCATCGCCGACCTCTCCGAGGCCGCGGCATCACAGCGGCTCGCTGCGGAACGCACGGCATTTGCGGGGATCTTCATGCTCGTGATCGCGGTGACCTTGGCCGCTGCGCTCCTGGCATCGATCCGTCACAATCGGCTCTCGGCGGCCCTCTTCCTTCGGAGCATCACGGGCGCCTCCTTCGTGCGGATGCACGGCTCATTTCTCGCCGGTGTCGCCGCGCTCTGCGGCCTACCTGCCGCTCTAATGGCACTCGTCTACGGCGCGGCACCGCTCGCCTCGCTGGGGATCGGCGCGGTCGGCGCGTTCATCTGTGCGATCTCGGCGACGTTCGCCGTCGTGTTCCAGTCGAGGAACCTGACCCGTGCTGCTTTGGAGAACTCATGAGGGACATGGCCGGTCGATTCGCACTGCACGCACACGAAAGGAGTGGGTCATGAGAACGACGCGGAAATGGGCCGGGGGGGTGGTGGCGGACGGGCTCGCATTCGACTACCCCGGGAGACGGGTCTGGGGTGGGCTGAGCTTCACCGTCGAGGACGGTCAGTTCCTCGCGCTCAGGGGGGAAAGCGGCTCAGGGAAGACGACGTTGCTCCAGTGCCTAGGGAGCCTCGCTTCGCCGAGCGCGGGGGCGCTACGCGTCAACGGCGTGGAGCCGGGGAGGATCAGAGGCGAAGAGCGGAGGGCGTTCCGTCGATCGGCGGTGGGGTTCGCGTTTCAGAATGCCGGGATCGTCGCTTCGTGGACGGTTCGACAGAATCTCGAGGTCATTGGGGCGAGGGCGAATGCCGACGACAGGGATGTCCGCGACGCGTTCGATCGCTTCGAGCTCCCCCTCTCGGCCCTCGCCTCGCCGGCTCACCGCCTGAGTGGCGGCGAGCAGCAGCGCATCGCCTTGGTGAGGCTCGTGCTGCAGAGACCCCAGCTCCTGCTCCTCGATGAACCGACCGCATCGCTCGATGACGAAAACGCTGCACGTGTGTCCGACTTCGTCGCCGAGCATTGCAAAGCCGGGGGAACGGTGATCGCAGCCACCCACGACGTGCGGCTCTCGGCAAATGCGGATGCCGACCTCGTACTCACGTGATTCGAGGCTGCCGATCTCTTCGAACATCGTCGAAAGCCGTCGGGCACGAGCTGCAACTTCCATGAAGAAAGGAATATGATGAAAAGAAAGAATGGTTTCCGGCTTGCGGTGGGAACGGGATTGGCCGTTGCCCTCCTCCTGGGAGGCGCGGGTGCGGCGAATGCCACGACGGTGCAGGCGGGAGGAGGGACGTGGACCTACGACGTCGACTACCTCAACACGGGCGTCGCCTACTCGAACTACTTCCACACGAAGAAGTCGCACGGAAGCACCGCATGCAGTCGCGATGCGTGCGTCCGATCCGATACCGTACCGTCGGGCAGGTGGTCGTACGCGCGCGTGAAGGCCACTGCGGGGGGGAACACCGCGTACTGGCGGGTATGACCGACAGCGGTGGACCATCGCGGACAGATGGTTCACCGCTGATCCCTACCAGGCTCGTCGCCTCCTGGGCGGTTCGGAAAAAGTTTGCGGTCGTCGTATGGCGATAGGCGTAGGCCAGGAGAGTACGTGCGGCGTTAGATCGCCTCGAGCTGCCCGTATCGGCGCTCAGCGCGCCCGCCCATCGCCTGAGCGGAGGCGAGTAGCAGTGCAGCGCCTTGGTCTGGCTCGCTCTCCAGGACCACGGCTGCTGCTGCGCGACGAAGTGCTCGACCGCTTTGGCTTTGCTCGGTGACGGAAACGATGCGTGGGTAGCTGCCTTCTCTACAGAGCGTTGCCACTCCGGGGAACCGTAGTAACAGCGATCCATGACACCTGCCCATCAAGCCATGCGGAAAACGACGTCAACATCGTCTGAATCTTCGGAGCACCTCAATCCTTAGTCCTTTGCACATCGAACGAATCCTCACCAATCGGATTGGATCAGATGAAGCGTGCACTCAGAATTACCTCTGGGCTCTGCCTGCTCGCCGCCCTCCTGCTCGGCGGCGCCGGCGCAGCGAACGCCGTTACAAAAAATGTCGGAGGCGGAACGTGGCAATATGGTACGGGATTCTCTCCCTCCGCCATTACTTACTCGAACTACAATCACCCTAGCAAGAAGCACGGAAGTACTGCATGCAAATCCGTGGAATGCGTGAGATCCGCCACGGTTCCGGCCAACTCATGGTCGCGCGCATCCCTCCACGCAACTCCAGGTGGAAACTCATCGTACTGGAGAGTATGACCTTCGGCTCGGAATCTCAACATAATATGATCGTGCCACCCGTAGTGGCCCGAAGAAACGAGAATATCTAGTATTTCTTATCGAAGCCTGTTCAACGGCATGGTCGCCTCTGGAGTTGTGGCGCTCTTCCTGGTGTTAGCCCCAGCGGCGGGCTACGCCGCATCTGGTGAGACCGCATCGTCGGAGCCGACGGAATACTATGAGCAGCGCCAGCCGGTTTACGTCAATGCAGACGGATCCCTCACTGGACCTAGGGATCTGACGAGCAACCTGACGCGCGTGTCAGTACCCACCGGAGATTTCGGTACGCAGGCCGTCGCGAACCCCAGAATTTCGTGCACGCAGGTGAACGCCAGCGTTCGGACGTGCGCCATGTCGGTCGCGGGCGGCTACTGCGGGTCATCGCGTCAAGTGGGGGCAGGTGTCACCACGAAGCTCAAGGGCGGCATTATCACCGCGCCCGTCACTAATCGAATTTCCTGGAACGCGTCGACAACCGCGAAGGACCACAGAATCGTTATCGGAACGACCGGAGTGGCCAATCTGACCCTTCAGGGGAAGAGCAGCGACCGTATGTACGCCACCTGCTCTCAGTAGCGGTGAGGCCACGCGCAGTGTGAAGTCGTACTTTGCCTGGCTGCTCCGAGACGGTCGGCACCGAGCGCTTCGGCACCCGGTACCGCCAGCTCGACCCGGCGACGCGGAACTTCGAGGGGCGCGAGCCGCTGCCCGTCGACCTCGCGGCGAACGCGCGCAGCTACGGCGTGGATGTGATCGAGGTCGCGCCCGGCCCCGACGCCACCCGCGACCTCGGCGACGCCGTGCGGCGCGCGAAGGCGTCCGACCGCACCACCGTGATCCACGTCGAGTCCGACCCGCTCGTCTACGGCCCGGACGGCGAGGGCTGGTGGGACGTGCCCGTCCCCGGCGTCTCCGAGATGCCGTCGACGCAGGCGGCGCACGCGGAGTACGTCGAGCGGAAGAGGGCGCAGCGGCCGCTGCTCGGCTGACGGCGATGAGTCGTGCTCACGGCCGACGGCCGACGTCTCCGCGGGGGAGGCGTCGGCCGTCGGTCGGTGCGGGTCCTGCTACCGAGGAGCCGGCACGTGGCGCGTGAAGAGCGTCCAGTCGAGGGTCGCCCTGTCGATCGGACCGCGTCCGCCGATCCTCCCGTAGTCGAAGCCGGTGCAGTGGGGTTCGGAGAAGCTGGTGACGGTGGTGTCGTAGATCTGCGGCAGGACGACGCCCACGTAGCGGACGTCGTCGATCCTGTTGTTGTAGCCGGAGTACGAGACGCACTCGTCGACGTCGTTGAAGGCCAGCCCACCCGGCCTGACCGAGTAGCCCTGGACGAGGAAGGAGCGGATGTTCTGCCCCCCGGGGGTCCAGTGCGTCCCGAACACGAACCGGTACAGCGGGCCGGGCCACTTGGCCGCCGGTCCCGGCTTGGCCCCCGGGACGGTGGTCTGGGATGCGTCGATGGGGGTGGTCGCCGGGGCCGCGGACGCCGGCCCGATGCCGAGGCCGAAGGTGGCGGAGAGTGCGACGGCCGCGGCGGCGGCGACGGTCCCGGCTCGACGGATGCGACGCGAGGATCGGGTCGAGGGCGTGGTGGATGGCATGGTGATGGTGCTCCGTTCTCGGGTGGGGCTCGAGACTGAGGAGCGCGTCCATCCCGCGGAGGCGTGTCTCCACAGACGGTCGTCTATCGACCGCGGCGCGGCTGACGCGGGGTCGCCGGGAGCCAGGGACCCGAGGGGCCGTCGGATCTCCGGTAGATTCCCCTGGATCGGTCGGCGTGCCGACCCCGCTCGCGGACCCGCGTGACATCGGGGCGGCGCGCGCGATCCGTCCGCCCCGTGCGCAGGCACCCACCCGAGGGACCATGAGCCACCACCCATGCCGAGCAGCCGTCCGCGTCGCGCGACGCCGCGGCAGGACCCCGCGGGCATGACGCACGGCTTCCGCTCGTTGCTGCCGAGCGCGGTCGAGGTGGAGGTCGCGACGGACGACGCCGACAGCACCTCGCCGTTCGACGCGGAACGCGCGGCCGTCGCGCGGGCCGTGCCCGTGAGGCGGGAGGAGTTCTTCACCGTCCGGGCCTGCGCGCGACGTGCCCTGGCCCGCCTCGGGCATCCGCCAGTCGCCATCGTCCCCGGGCCGGGCCGCGAGCCGGTGTGGCCCGCCGGCGTGGTGGGGAGCATGACGCACTGCCGCGGCCGTCGCGCCGCCGCCGTCGCCAGCTCCGACGACATCCTCACCCTGGGCATCGACGTGGAGCTGCACGCGCCGCTGCCGGAGGGGGTCGCGGAGCTCGTCATGTCGCCTGCCGAGCGGGGGCGGTTGGAGGAGCTGGGCCGCATCCAGCCGTCCATCGCGTGGGACCGGGTGGTGTTCAGCGCGAAGGAGAGCGTCTTCAAGGCGTGGTTCCCGCTCGCCCGCTCGTGGTTGGACTTCCTGGAGTGCGACCTCGAGCTCGACGCGCGCGCCGGCACCTTCGACGCGCGCCTCCTCGTCCCCGGCCCGCTCGTCGGCCTCGACCGCCTCCAGGTCCTCCGCGGTCGCTGGGCGACGGACGGGGGATTCATCACCACGGCCGTCTGGGAGGCCGCCGCGGCGACCCGGCGCTGACCGTCCCGCGCCGCGCCGCGCCGCGCCACGCGTCGGGAGGGGGACCGGGCGCCAGGATGCTATTTCCTATAGGATCTGGATCCCGGGCATCCGGGACCCGACGACCGCGATGGAGCAGCATGCCGGACACGCCCGCGACGACCCCCGAGCCGGCGTTCGCCGCCGCGGACTGGCCCATCGCCACCTGCTTGCACTCCTTCGCCACCGTCGGCCGTGACGGCACCGCCCTGCACGACGCGGACGCGGCGGTCTGGGATCGCATGTTCGCCGACATCGCCCGCGAGGGCTTCACGCTCGCCGAGCTCGCCGACAGCCACGTGCGGCCTGCCGACCTCGAGCCCTCCCGCCGCGACGAGCTCGTCTCCGTCGCCCGCGCGCACGGCGTCGGCATCCCTTCTGTGCACCTGCAGCGGCAGAGCGTGATCATGCCCGGGCATGAGGAGAAGAACCTCGCCTACGCGCACCGCACCATCGACGCGATCGCCGAGATGGGCATGGAGGTGTTCTCGACCGGCCTGCACCAGCCGTTCAGCGACGCGCAGCGGAAGGCGCTGTGGTTCTGGACCGCCGAGGGCCCGAAGGACCCCGACGACCCCGAGGTCTGGGACGCCGCCGTCACGCGCCTCCGCGAGCTCGGCCGGCACGCGGCGCAGCTGGGTCTCCGGATGGCGCTCGAGATGTACGAGGACACCTACCTCGGCACGGCCGACAGCGCCGTGCGGCTCGTGGAGGAGATCGGCCTCGACAACGTGGGGCTCAACCCCGACGTCGCGAACCTCATCCGCCTGCACCGCCCGGTGGAGAGCTGGCGCGAGCTGTACGCGAAGACGCTGCCGTACGCCAACTACTGGCACGTGAAGAACTACATGCGCGACGAGGCCGCCGACGGCAGCTGGGCGACCAGCGTGCCCACCACCATGAAGGCCGGCCTCATCGACTACCGGCAGGTGATCCGCGACGCGGTCGAGCTCGGCTTCGACGGGATCATCCTCACCGAGCAGTACGGCGGCGACAGCCTCGGCGTCTGCGCGGAGAACCGCGACTACATCCGCACGCTGCTGCCGCAGACGCGCGACGCACAGGGAGAGGCACCATGACCGGCCAGCACAGCACCGCACGCCGCATCGCCATCGTCGGATCCGGGTACATGGGCGGCGGCATCGCGCAGGTGCTCGCGCTCGCGGGCGCGACGGTGCGCATCGCCGACATCTCGGAGGAGATCGCCGTCGCCAACCACGCGCGCCTGCTGGAGGAGGCGGCGAGGTTCGTCGCGGACGGCCTGTTCCCCGCCGACGCCGTGGAGCGGATCCGCCAGGCGGTGACGCCCGCCGCGTCCATCGAGGAGGCCGTCGCCGACGCCGACTTCATCGAGGAGGCCGTGCCGGAGAAGCTCGAGATCAAGCACGCGACGCTGCGGCGGATCTCGGCGGCGGCCCGGCCCGACGCGGTCATCGGATCCAACACCTCCACCATCCTCATCGGCTCGCTCGCCGAGGCCGTCACGAACCCGGAGCGGTTCCTCGGCGTGCACTTCTCGAACCCGGCGCCCTTCATCCCGGGCGTCGAGCTGATCCCGCACGCGGGCACGGACGAGTCGGCCGTCGCGATGGCCGAGGAGATCGTCGCGGCCACGGGCAAGGAGACCGCGCGCGTCACCGACTCCACGGGCTTCGTGCTCAACCGCCTGCAGTACGCGCTCTTCCACGAGGCGACGCAGATCGTGGAGGAGGGAATCGCGACCCCCGAGGACATCGACACGATCGTCCGCACGACCTTCGGCTTCCGCCTGCCGGTCTTCGGCCCGTTCGCGATCGCCGACATGGCCGGCCTCGACGTGTACGCGTTCTGCTACGCGTCGCTCCAGACCCGCTGGCCCGAGCGGTTCGCGACGCCGGCCTCGCTCCAGGCGCACGTGGACGCGGGCGAGTACGGCACGAAGACCGGATCCGGCTACCTCGACGTGCCCGCCGAGCGCACCGCGGCGCTCGTCGCGTACCGCAACAAGGCCTACGTCGCGATCAAGCAGCTGATGGACGAGCTGGGGCCGGCACCGATCGGCTAGCTGCCGTGCGGTACCGGCCCGCGAGCGCCCCTGCCTCAGTGCGTCCGCTGCGCGAGCAGCGCGAGGACGTCCGCGTGGCGCCCCTCGGCCTCCGCGTCGCGGAGGAACCGCACGCGGTCGACCAGCACCTCCTCCACCTCGGGCTGCCCCTCGAGGATCTGCATCACCTCGTCGAGGAACTCGTCCAGCGGCATCGCCGACTCCTCGTCCTGCTGCCCCATGAGGGTCGTGCGCACCGCGGGCGGCACGAGCTCGATCACCTGCAGGGGCGTGGCTGCACACTGCACGCGCAGGCTCTGCGTGAACGAGTGCACGGCGGCCTTCGTGGCGGAGTACGTCGGGGTGGCCGGCAGCGGCACGGAGGCCAGCCCCGAGGACACGGTCATGAGCACGCCGTCGGGCTTCGTCGCGAGCCAGGGCCCGAAGGCCGCGGCCGTGCGGATCGTGCCGAGCAGGTTCGTCGTGATGGTCGACTCCGCGACCTCGAGGTGCGCCGGGTCGCGCAGGTCCTCGGGGAGCATGACTCCGGCCATCGTGACGACGGCGTCGAGGTCGGGGTGCTCGCGGGTCACTCGTTCTGCGGCCGCGGCGATGGATGCGGGATCCGTGACGTCGAGCTCGACGGCGTGCATCCCGGGGTGCGTGGCGACGATGTCGTCGAGCAGCGCCCGGCGGCGGCCGGCGACGATGACGGTGTCGCCGCGGGCCTGCAGGCGCTCGGCGAGGCCGAGGCCGATGCCCGACGTCGCTCCGGTGATCAGGACGGTGCTGCCGCTGGTCTTCATGGTGCCTCCTCTGCGGGGCCGTGCGCCCCGTCGTCGTCCAGCCTGCGTCGGACGCGGCCGGCCGGGAAGGGAGCGCGCATCGGGGGAGCGGCGGTCCCTGGATGCGCGGCGCACCAGGGGCGAGGATGGGGCCATGGACCGTCCCGCGCTCGCCGAGTTCCTCCGCGCCAGGCGCGAGGCGCTGCGGCCCTCCGACGTGGGCCTGCCCCCGGGCGCCCGTCGCCGCACCGCGGGCCTCCGCCGCGAGGAGATCGCGGCCGTGGTCGGCATGTCGGCCGACTACTGGGCGCGGCTCGAGCAGCGCCGTGGTCCGCAGCCCTCCAACCAGATGCTCACGGCCATCGCCCGCGGGCTCCGCCTCGGCCTCGACGAGCGCGACCACCTGTTCCGCCTCGCCGGCCATGTGACGCCGCGGCGGGCCCGGCTGTCGCCGCACGTCAGCCCCGGCCTGATGCGCGTGCTCGACCGCCTCGACGACACGCCCGCCCTGGTCATCACCGAGCTCGGCGAGACGCTCGCGCAGAACCGCCTCGCCTCCGCCCTCTTCGGCGACGACACGACGTGGACGGGCCTCGACCGCAGCGGCGTGCACCGCTGGTTCGCCCACCCCGAGGAGCGCGGGCACTACCCGGCTCGCGACCACGAGCGGCAGGGGCGGCTCCAGGTCGCCCAGCTGCGGGTGGCGGCGTCGCAGGCGGACCCGGATCCGCTCGCCGCCGAGGTGCTCGCGAGCCTGCTCGCCACGAGCGCGGAGTTCCGCCGCTACTGGGACCTGCAGGAGGTCGGCAACCGGTTCGACGAGCGGAAGACCCTGGTGCATCCCGAGGTGGGCGAGATCGAGGTGCACTGCCAGGCGCTCTTCACGGAGGACCAGTCGCAGGTGCTGCTCGTGCTGACCCCGCTGCCGGGATCAGGGGCGGCGGAGGCGCTGGGGTTGCTCGGCGTCGTGGGGGAGCAGCGGTTCGAGCGGTCCTGAGGGCTGCGGCTAGTCGGTCGTCGCGTCGTCCGCGTCCGCGTCCCGCCTGGACCGCTCCCGCACCCGCTCGATGTGCGCCCGCATCGCCGCAGCGGCGGCCTCCGGACCCTCCGCGACCGCGGCGATGATCGCGCGGTGCTCGTGCACGGCGTCGTCCGCGTCGTGGACGCCCGTGCGCATGGTCTGGCGCATGCGGTGGACGCGCGTGGAGATCGCCTCGGACATGTCGAGGAGGAACGGGTTGCCGGTCGCCTCGAAGATGCGGTGGTGGAAGTCCCAGTCCACGACGAAGTACTCGCGGATGAGGCCGACCGGCATCTCGCCGTCGCCCGTCGCCGCGCGCACCCGGCGGGTCGTCTCCTCATGCGCGGCGAGGGCGTCCTCGAGAGCGGGCACGAGGCGCGCCGGATCCGCGGCGGCCAGCGCCGTCGCCCCGCCCTCGAGCACGATCCGCGCGTCGAACAGCGCCTCGAGCTGCTCGCCCGCGATGGGCGGCGCCACGCGGTAGCCCTTGTGCGCCTCGCGGGCGACGAGCCCGGTGCGCTCCAGCTGCACGAGCGCCTCGCGCACCGGCGTGGGCGAGACGTGCAGGTCGCGCGCGATCTGGTCGATGGCGAGGCGGGAGCCGGGCTCCATCGCGGATCCCATGAGCATGTCGAGCACGAGGTCGTAGACGCGGTCGCGCAGGCCCTGCCGGGCGGGCATCGCGGTCGCGTCGAGCGGGAGGCCGGTGGTCACCAGGACAGTCTGCCGTCAGCGGGAGGCGTCGGACGCCGGCCGGGCCGCGGCGCGCGCGTGCACCTCGTCGAGGATCGCCGCGACGGCCCGCGGGTCGTGCGCGAACCGGCCGAGGAAGAGGCCGTCCACGTCGTCGCCGATGCGGGTGAGGAGGCCGGGTCCCGCGCTGCCGCCGTAGACGACCGCGGATCCCGGGTGCGCGTCGAGCGACCGCACGCGGGCGCGCAGCTCCCGGCACACCGCACGGATGTGCGCGTCCGAGGCCGGCTCGGCCGCGCCGATCGCCCACTGCGGCTCGTACGCGACCACGATCCGCCCGCCGTGCCCGCGCTCGGCGGCCAGGGCGAGCGCGTCGTCGAGCTGGCGGATGCACTCCCGGGCCGCGTCGGCGGGATCGCGCCCGTCCTCCTCGCCGACGCAGAGGAGGGGCACCAGGGCGGACGCCAGGGCCCGGTCGGCCTTCCGCCGCACCACCTCGTCCGTCTCGCCGAAGAGCCGCCGCCGCTCGGCGTGCCCGACCTCGACGAACGTCGCGCCGAGCTCCCGGATCTGCCCGCCCGAGACCTCGCCGGTGAACGCGCCGGCGTCATCGGCCGCGAGATCCTGCGCGCCCACGGCGGCGAGCCCGTCGAGGATCCCGACGGCGGCCGGCACCGACAGGTACGACGGCAGCACCACGAGCTCGGCCTCGCCGCGCGTCGTCGCCGGGTGCGCACGCGCGACGGCCGCGACGGCCTCGCACCACGCGAGCGTCTCGGCGTGCCCGAGGTACATCTTCAGGCTCACGCCGATCACCGCCGGCTGCGCGGGCACGGCCCTACTTCGCCTCGTACGCGCGGATCTCGTCGACCTTGTCGTTCGACGGGCTCGAGGTGTCGAACTCGTACGTCAGCCACTCGCGCACGTTCCGCCGCGCGAGCTCCAGCCCGACGACCCGCTGCCCCATGCAGAGCACCTGCGCGTCGTTCGACAGCACGCTGCGCTCCACCGAGAAGCCGTCGTGCGCGGTGACGGCGCGGACGCCGGCCACCTTGTTCGCCGCGATGGCCATGCCGAGGCCCGTGCCGCAGATCAGCACGGCCCGGTCGGCCTCGCCGCGCGCGACCATCTCGGCCGCGGTGGTCGCGACGGTCGGGTAGGCGGTGTGGCCGTCGGCGTCGACGCCCACGTCCACCACCGACGCGACGAGGCCGCTCGCCTCGAGGTCGGCCTTGATGGCCTCCTTGTGCTCGTATCCCGCGTCGTCCGCGCCGACGACGATGCGCCAGGTCCTGGTCATCCGGTCCTCCTCATGGTGGTGCTGAACGTGCTGATGGTGTCGCCGGGTCTCACCGGTCGGCGATGGCGCGGCCGACGGCCGCGGCGATGAGCGCGAGCGAGATCGCGCCCGGGTCGGCGGTGCCCACGGAGCGCTCGCCGTGGGAGCGGGCGCGCCCGATGCCGGGCTTCATGGCGGCGGTCGCGTCGGCGGCCCCGTGGGCGGCGTCGCTCGCGGCGGCCCAGGCGTCGGCGAGCGTGGCGCCGGATCCGACCCGCTCGGCGAGCGCGTCGGCGAACGGCACGAGCGCGTCGACCATCGTCTTGTCGCCGAGCGCGGCCTTCCCGTGGCCCATGACCGCAT
Source organism: Clavibacter michiganensis (assembly GCF_016907085.1). NCBI lineage: Bacteria > Bacillati > Actinomycetota > Actinomycetes > Micrococcales > Microbacteriaceae > Clavibacter > Clavibacter michiganensis. The sequence goes on from NZ_JAFBBJ010000001.1 coordinate 3,042,616, forward strand.
CGCGCGCGGCGCCCACGCCGCGGGCCACCCGGTCGGCGGTCACGGGATCCGCGCCCTCGTCGTCGAGCGCGTCGCCGACCGCCTGCAGGATGAGCCCCCACAGCGCGCCCGAGGTACCGCCGCCCTTGTCCGACCACGCGTCGCCCGCGAGCCGGAGCGCGGTGCGCGCGCCAGCGCCCTGCGCGATCGCAGCGGCCGCCCGCTCGGACGCGGCACGGGATCCGCGGAGCATGCCGATGCCGTGGTCGCCGTCGCCCGCGACCGCGTCGAGGCGGCCGAGCTCGTCCGCGTGCTCCGCGACGACCGCGTGCACGGCGTCGAGCGCCGCGGCGATCCGCCCGGCGGCCTCCCGCGACGCGTCGCTCGCGTCGGGGATCGCGGCGTCGACCTCGTCGTCCTCGCGCGCGTCGACCGGCTGGAGCGCGGATCCGTCGAAGGCACCGCTGCGGAACGCCGGGGTGTCGGCGGGCGCCGTCCACAGCCGCTCCAGCTCCTCGTCGAGCCAGAAGAGCGTGAGGGAGGCGCCCGCCATGTCGAAGCTGGTGCAGAACTCGCCGACCTGCGGATCCACGAGCGTGATCCCGGCCTCCTCGAGCAGGTCCGCCACGCGCGTGAACACGACGAACAGCTCCTCGGTCTTCACCGATCCGAGGCCGTTGAGCACGGGCACGACGCGGGCTCCGCGGACCTCGACGCCCTCCGGGATCTCCGCTTCGGCGAGCAGCTGCGTCACGAACAGCTCGGCCAGGCCGTCGGCCGACGGGATGTCGGTCTCGTCGATGCCGGGCTCGCCGTGGATCCCGAGCCCGATCGCCATGCGCCCCTCCGGCACCGAGAACAGCGGCTCGTCCGCGCCCGGAAGGGTGCAGCCCGTGAAGGCGACGCCCATCGAGCGGGTGCGCGCGTTCGCGAGCCGGGCGACGCGCTCCGTGTCGTCGAGGTCGTAGCCCGCGACGGATGCGGCGCCCGCCGCCTTGAACACGGTGAGGTCGCCCGCGATGCCCCGGCGCTTCGCCTGCTCGTCGGGGGATGCGCTGAAGATGTCGTCCGTCACGACGACCGTGCGGCAGTCGATCCCGTCGCCGCGCACGCGCTCCTGCGCGTCGTCGAAGTGCAGCACGTCGCCCGCGTAGTTGCCGTAGAGGAGGAGAGCGCCGCGGCCCTGCTCGCTCGAGCGGATCACCGACTCGACCTGGTGCGCGGAGGGAGATGCGAAGAGGTTGCCCATCGCGGCGCCGTGCGCGAGGCCCGGCCCGACGAGCCCGCCGAACGCGGGGTAGTGGCCGGATCCGCCGCCGATGACGACCGCCACCTCGGCCTCCGCCGAGCGGGTCGAGCGGGAGACGCCGCCGTGCACGCGCCGGACCCATCGCCCGTTGGCGCGGACGAAGCCCGCCGTCATGTCGTCGGCGAAGTCGGCGGGGTCGTTCCAGAGCCGGGTCATCCGTGTGTCCTCCTCATCGAGCACGTGAGGAGATCCTATAGGATATTGGATCCGGCGACCATGGGCGGACGCGACGCGGACGGGGCGCGGGCGCTGGGGAACCCGGGACGACGCGGGGGTGGCGTCATCCCGGGCTCCTCCCGCGGCGTCATCCGGGTTCGCCGCGGGTGGGTAGCCGTGCCTCGACCGACGGGGATGGGCCGAGGACGGGTTCCTCCGGGTACGTGCGGGTACACGATCCTTCGGATGACGCTAATGAGGATCGCGGGATCGCATCGGATCCGACCTGACCCCTTGACCTCTCCGTGTCCGACCGGCTACGCGCCTACCGGTCGACGAGCGTGATCTCGAACGAGTACAGGTCGGGTCGGTAGCAGTGCTGCCCGTACTCGACGGCGCGGCCCGAGCTGTCGAACGCCGTGCGCGACATCGTGAGCACGGCGCCGCCGCGCGGCAGGTCGAGCAGGCGCGCCTCGGACGCCGTGGCCGCCCGCGCGCCGATGCGCTGCTTCGCGACCCGCATGATCACGCCGCGGCCGCGCAGCAGCTGGTAGAGCCCGTGGGTGGCGAGGTCGTCCGGATCCAGGTCGACGAACGGCTCCGGGAGCACGTTGTCGAGGACCGCGAGCGGCACGCCGTCCGCGGTGCGCAGCCGGGTGAGGTGCAGCACCGGGCTGCCGACCTCGACGCCCAGCGCCTCGGCGACCTTCTCGTCGGCCTCGCCCCGCGACGACGACAGCATCTCCGTGCGCGGCGTCTGGCCCTGCCGCTCGAGGTCCTCGTAGAGGCTCGTGAGCTCGACGTTGCGGGTGACCCGGCCGTGCACGACCTGCGTGCCGATGCCGCGGCGGCGCACGAGCAGGCCCTTGTCGACGAGGTCCTGGATCGCCCGGCGGATGGTCGGGCGCGAGAGCCCGAGCCGGGCGCCGAGCGCGATCTCGTTCTCGAGCCGGGCGCCGGCCGGCAGCGTGCCGTCGTGGATCGCCGTCTCCAGCAGGTTGGCCACCTGGTAGTAGAGGGGCACCGGGCCCGAGCGGTCGAGCGCGAGGAACAGGTCGGGGGGCAGGATCTGCTCCGGTTGCGTCACGTCGATCGCTCCCTCGTAGGTCAGGTCAACGCCTCATCCTGGCATGCGGCTCGTCAGCGGCCCGCCGGTGCGGCTCCCTCCGGGCCCGGGTCGCGCGCGAGCTCGTGCGCCAGCGAGTCGAGCTCGGCGCCGCCGGCCATGAGGCTCGTGAGCTCACCCAGCGTGATCTCGTCCTTCTCGAACGTGCCGAGGCTGGATCCGCGGTTGAGCAGCAGGAACCGGTCGCCCACCGGGAACGCGTGGTGCGGGTTGTGCGTGATGAACACCACGCCGAGGCCCCGGTCGCGCGACCGCGCGATGTACCGCAGCACCACGCCCGACTGCTTCACGCCGAGGGCCGCGGTCGGCTCGTCGAGGATCAGCACGCGGGCGCCGAAGTGCACGGCCCGGGCGATGGCGACGCACTGGCGCTCGCCGCCGGAGAGCGTGCCGATGGGCTGGTCGACGTCGCGCAGGTCGATGCCCATCTGCGCGAGCTGCTCGTGCGTGATCGCCTTCATGGCCTTCACGTCGAGCCGGCGGAACGGCCCCTTCCCCGTCGTGATCTCGGAGCCGAGGAAGAAGTTCCGCCACACGGGCATGAGCGGCACGACCGCGAGGTCCTGGTAGACGGTCGCGATGCCGGCCTGGAGCGCGGCGCGCGGGGATCCGAGCGTCACGGGCTCGCCGTCGAGGAGCATCGTGCCCTCGCTCGGCGCGTGGACGCCCGCGAGCATCTTGATGAAGGTCGACTTGCCGGCGCCGTTGTCGCCGAGCACGCACGTGACCTGGCCCGCCGCGACCACGGTCGAGACGCCCGTGAGCGCGTTGACGGCGCCGTACGACTTGCCGATGTCGCGGACCTCGAGGATGGTCGTGCCGGCGGGCGGCAGCGGGGGAGTGGGGCGCCCGCCGGCCTCCTCGGCCGCGCCGGGGATCGCGCCGGCCAGGGGCTCGGACGCCGCGCTCGCGCTCGTCTCGGTGGTCATCGTCCGCCTCCCGCCCGCGTGCGCACCAGGTTGTTCAGCAGCACCGCCGCGAGGAGCATCACGCCGAGGATCGTGCGGAGCCAGTTCGTGTCCCACTGGGCGAACGTGATGCCCTGGAAGACCATGCCGTAGATGAGCGCGCCGAGCGCCGCGCCGATGGCCGAGCCGAAGCCGCCCGTGAGCAGGCACCCGCCGACGACCGCGCAGATGATGTAGATGAACTCCTGCCCGACGCCCGTGTTCGCCTGCACCGTGGAGGTGCGGAACAGGGAGATCATGCCGACGAGCCACGCGGCGCCCGCGGTGCCCATGAAGAGGCCGACCTTGGTCTTGAACACCGGCACGCCCACCTGGCGGGCGGACTCCTTGGCGCCGCCGACCGCGAAGATCCAGTTGCCGGCGCGCGTGCGCAGGAGGATCCACGTGGCGACGGCCGCGACCAGGAACCACCACAGCACCGAGACGTAGAAGTTGCCGCCGCCGATCTCGAGCGACGAGCCGAAGATCGGCTGGATCTGGTCGTACGACGGCACCTTCGTCATGCCCTGGATCGCGACCTGGCCCGTGATGAGCTTCGTGACCGCGAGGTCGACGCCCGCGAGCGCGAAGAACGTGCCGAGCGTGACGATGAAGCTCGGCAGGCCCGTCTTCATCACGAGGAAGCCGTTCAGCGCGCCGACCGCGAGCGCCGCCGCGAGCGAGACCAGCACGGCGACCCAGATGCTGAGCCCGTAGTGCGACGTGAGGATGCCGACCACGAGGGCCGAGAAGCCCGTCATCACGCCCGCGGAGAGGTCGAACTCGCCGCCGATCATGAGCATCGCCACGGCGACCGCCATGATCCCGAAGGTCGATGCCGACTCGAGCCACACGCCCGCGCCGGCGAGGGTGAGGAACTGCGGCGTGTAGAGGGAGAAGAACACCAGCACGGCGAGGGCGGCCACGAGGGCGCCGATCTCCGGGCGGGCGAGGATCTTGCGGATCGGCCTGTTCTCGAGGCGCGGCCTCGTGGCGATCGTCACGATGTCCGTCGTGGTCAACGCGGGGCTCCTTCGGTGAGCGTCGGGCGGTGCGGTGCGGTGGGGTGCGGAGGGAGAGGGGCGGGCCGGGCGCATCGGTGCGCCCGGCCCGACCGCCTACCGGGTGCCGTTCTTCGCGAACTCGGCGACCTGCGCCGCGTTGTCCTTCGTCACGAACGCGGGGCCGGAGTAGACGGGCTGGCCGCCGCCGATGACGTTGCCGTTCGTGGCGTAGAGGTCGAGCGCGGTGATCCCGAGGAACCCCTGCACGTACGGCTGCTGGTCGACCGCGAACAGGATCGTGCCGGCCTCGACCGCGCTCACGACGTCCTCCGAGAGGTCGAACGTGCCGATCTGCGCCTTGCTGCCCGACTCCTCGACCGCGCCGACCGCGTCGATCGCGTACTGGCCGCCGAGCGTGAGCACGCCGTCGATGGAGGGATCCGCCTGCAGCTTCGACTTGATGGTCGCCTTCACGTCGGCGTCGTTCGTGCCGTCGACCTGGAGGTTCGCCATCTGGCCGGAGAAGGCGCTCGCCGCGGAGGAGCAGCGCTCCTCGAGGCCGACGTTGCCGGCCTCCTGGATCACGCAGAGCGCGTTCTTGAGGCCCGCGTCGCCGAGGCGCTTGCCGACGGCCTCGCCCGCGACCGTCTCGCTCTGGCCGATGTGGGTGAGGGCCCCGAACTCGGCGGAGCGCTCGATGCCGGAGTTGATGGTGACCACGGGGATGCCCGCGGCGACGGCCTTCTCGACGCTGTCCTTCACGCCGTCGGGGTTCGCCATCGAGACGACGATCCCGTTCACCTTCTGCGCGACCGCGTTGTCGATGAGCTGGGACTGCTTGGCGGGATCCGGGTCGGCGTTGTACGTGACGGTGGCGCCGTACTGGCCGCCTGCGGTCTCGGCGCCGGACTTCACGCGGTCCCAGAAGGCGTCGCCCGGGCCCGAGTGCGTGACGACCGCGAAGGTGAGGTCGCCGCCGCCGCCGTTCGCGCCGCCCGCGGTGGGCGGGGCATCCTGGCCGGTGCCCGCGCACGAGGTGAGGAGGAGGCCGGCCGCGACCGCGAGGCCGAGGGGGGCGAGGAATCTGTTCTTCATCGAATGCTCCTTGTCGGGCGGACGCCCGCGGGCGGGGTCCTGGACGTCGTCGTCGGGGTGATCCTCGTCCCGCCCGACGTGCTTTGTCAACACATGCTGACAAGACGGATCCCTGTCGTGACCCGTCGTCGTCCGGCGGTCTCCCCGACGGATCCGACCCTCCAGTGTGCCGCCTGCTCGGGCCCTCCCGCGCGCGCGACGGCGCCCGACAGCGGCGCGCGCGGTCGGGCGGCCCTTCGTCGGGCCCCTCCGGGATCAGAGCGAGACGGGCACCGCCACGCGCTCCTCGGCCGAGCGCTGCGCCGCGTCGGCGAGCACGAGCGCCGCGCGGCCGTCGGCGAACGTCGGGCTGTCGGAGGCCTCGCCGCGCGCGAGGCGGATGAAGGCGCGCAGCTCCGCGACGTAGGCGGCGGCGTAGCGCTCCAGGAAGAAGTCCTGGTAGGGCGGCTTGCCCTCGACGCTCGTCGCGGTCGAGACGCTCACGAGGCTCGTGAGCGCGTTCGCGACGTGCAGGGATCCGCGCGACCCGAACGCCTCGATGCGCTGGTCGTAGCCCACGGCGCTGTGGCGCGAGTTGGTGATCACGACGAGCGCGCCGCTGGACGCGCGGAGCGTCACGACAGCGGTGTCGAAGTCGCCGTGCTCGCGGGCGCCGGGGTCGAACGTGGTGGATCCGGTCGCCTGCACCTCGACGATGTCCGGCAGGAAGTACCTGGCCATGTCGAGGTCGTGGATGGTCATGTCGCGGAAGATCCCGCCGGAGACCCCCACGTACGCGGCGGGCGGCGCGGCCGGGTCGCGGCTCGTGATCGACAGCTGCTCGAGCGCGCCGATCTCGCCCGCGGCCACGCGGGCGCGCGCCTCCGCGAAGGCCGGGTCGAACCGGCGGTTGAAGCCGAGCGCCACGGGCACGCCGGAGGAGAGCACGCGGGGGAGGAGCGCGTCGACCCGCGCGATGTCGAGGTCGATGGGCTTCTCGCAGAGCACGGGCAGGCCGTGGTCGATCGCGGCGGCGATGAGGTCGACGTGCGTGGGCGTGGGCGAGGCGATGAGGACCGCGTCGACGCCGCCGGACGCCATCATCTCCGCGGCGTCCTCCGTGACCGTGCCGCCGAGGCGCGCGGAGAGGGCGCGGGCGCCGTCGACGAACGGGTCGCAGATCCAGGCCAGCTCGGCGTCGGGATCCGCGGCGATGTTCGCGGCGTGGACCTGGCCGATGCGGCCGGTGCCGATCAGGCCGAAGCGCAGGGGGGTCGTGGTCATGTCGGGATCCTCGTGTGTCGTGGTGGTGGTGCCGGTGCGCTCGGGGTCGCGTGCCGGATCAGGCCCAGGTGCGCAGCGCTTCGCGGTTGACGCGCTGGTCCTCCGTGCGCTCGGCTCGGAAGCGGCGGATGTCGGCGTCGGGGGCGTTCAGCACGTCCTGCTCCACGACCACCCAGCCGTCGTAGCCCTGCGCCTCGATCGCGGTCATCACGCTCGCGAGGTCGACGTCGCCCCGGCCGAACGCCACGAACGCGCCGGAGGACCACACCTCGCGCATGCCGCCGCCCGCGGCGAGCACGCGGCGGAGCTCGGCGCCGTCGACGTCCTTGAGGTGCAGGTGGGTGATCCGCGCGCCCCAGCGGGCGATCGCCGCGAGCGGGTCGCCGCCCGCTATGACGAGGTGGCCGGTGTCGAGCGTGAGGCCCACGTCGACCTGGTCGAGGAAGCGGTCGATCTCCGCGGGCGACTCGACGAAGGTGCCCGCGTGGTGGTGGAAGGTCGGCTCGAAGCCCGCGGCGCGCGTGATCTCCGCGGCCCGCGCGGTGTTGTGGACGAGGCGCGACCACGCGTCGTCGTCGAGCGGGTCGGCCTCGGCGCCGCGGCCGGGGGCGGCGGCCCGGGTCGCGGATCCGGCGTCGGCGAGCGTCGGCAGCGGCAGCCGCGCGGGCCCCGCCTCGGCCGCCTCCTGGAAGACGCGCAGCGACGTGGCCAGCTCGGGCAGGGACGCCTGGAACGCGTCGTCGTCGGAGAGGGGGAGCTGGATCCAGCCGCCCGCGAGCTCCAGCCCCGCGCCGGCGAGCCGGTCGCGCAGCTCGCGGCCGCGCCCGAGGAAGCCGACGGGTCCGAGGTCGATCCCCGCGTAGCCCGTCTCGGCCAGCGCCTCCACCATGTTGTCGGGCGTGACGACCTCGGCGCCCTCGGGCGTCAGCTCGAACACGCCGAAGCTCACGGGCGCGCCGGCGACGGTCGCCCTCACGCGGCGGATCCCGTCGGGCGGGCCGGCGCAGCGGCGCGGGATGCGGGGGTGGTGCGGGTCTGGACCATGCGTCGTCGCACTGCTCCTCGGCGATCGGGCGGGATGTTTGTCCTGACGATAGTACGTGGGCGAGGTCCTCCGCCATCGTTCGGCGCCCCGATCCGTCGTGCCGCGTCGATCGCGTGACGAGCCGGTGACGATCCGGTTGCGACCCGCCGCCCGGGCCGCTGCCCGGCCTACGCTCGACGGGAGATCCCCCATGCGGGGAACCCGCGACGCCGAGGGGGACGACGCCATGACCGACACCGACACCGCACCCGGGACCGGGGGCCGCCGACCGGGATCGGCCCGCCGCGTCGCCCGCCCGCTCGCCGTCGCGACCGCCCTGGCCCTGGGCCTCTCCGCGCTCATCGCGTCGCCCGCCGAGGCCGCGACGGTCGCGATCGCCGACGTGCAGGGCACCGGCAGCGCGACCCCGTTCGCCGGCCGCGTCGTCACGGTCGAGGGCGTCGTCACGGCCGACTACCGCGGGGCGAGCGGCTACGCCGGGATCGTGATCCAGACCCGCGGCTCGGGCGGCGCGACCGACCAGACGCCCGGCGCCTCCGACGGCATCTTCGTGTACCTCGCGAGCGCGGACCCGGCCGTCGCGATCGGCGACCTCGTCCGCGTCACCGGCACCGCGTCCGAGCGCCAGGGCCAGACCCAGCTCGCCGCGACCGCGACCGACCTCGTCGAGGCGGGCGTCGGCGTCCCCTCCGCGACCCCGCTGCCCGACAGCCTCCGCGGCGCCGACCGCGAGTCGCTCGAGAGCATGCTCGTCACGCCGACGGGCGACTACCGCGTCGGATCCGCGCACCAGCTCGACACCTACGGCACGCTCTGGCTGAGCGCCGGCGCCGACCTGCCCGTCAAGGCCACCGACGTCGTGCGCCCGGGCGCCGAGGCCGACCGGATCGCCGCCGACAACCGCGCGCGCCGGCTCCTCCTCGACGACGGCTACAACATCCAGCTCACCAACGCCGCGTACCCCGCGGGCGCCACGCAGCCCTACTACTCGGCCGAGCGCGTCGTGCGGAACGGCGACGTGCCCGTCTTCCCCGCCACCCCCTACGTGCTCGCCTACGGCTTCGACGACTGGCGCCTCCAGCCCACGACGCCCCTCACCTCGCTCGACGCGGCCGGCCGCGTGCCGACCTTCACGAGCGGGAACCCGCGCCCCGCGTCCTCGCCCGAGGTCGGCGGCGACGTCCGCATCGCCGGGTTCAACGTCCTCAACTACTTCACGACGCTCGGCGAGCGCGGCGCCGCCACCGCGGAGGAGTTCCGGAAGCAGCGCGCGAAGATCGTCACGGCGATCACGGGCCTGGACGCGCAGGTCGTGACGCTCATGGAGATCGAGAACAGCACCCGCTTCGGCGAGCCGGCCGACACCGCGACGGCCGACCTCGTGCGGGGCCTCAACGACGCCGCCGGGAAGTCCGTGTGGGACTACGTCCGCACCCCCGCCGCGCTGCAGTCGACGCCGACCGACGAGATCCAGAACGCGATCATCTACCGCACGGACGCGGTGACGCCCGTCGGGGCCGCCGCCACGCAGATCGACGAGACCGTCTGGGGCAACGCCCGCGAGCCGATCGCGCAGTCCTTCCGCGGCGGCGACCGGAGCTTCACGGTCGTCGCGAACCACCTCAAGTCGAAGTCCGGGTCCGGCACGCAGCCCGCGGACGGCCAGGGCTTCTTCAACGCCGACCGGGTCGCGCAGGCGAAGGCCGTCGCGCGCTTCGCGTCCGAGCTGCAGGCGTCGAGCGGATCCGACCTCCTCTACCTGCTCGGCGACTTCAACGCCTACTCCGAGGAGGACCCGATCCAGGCCCTCCGCGACGCCGGCTTCGTCGACCTCGTGGCCGCGAAGGCGCCCGGCGAGCGCACGTACTCCTTCGACGGCGAGGTCGGATCCCTCGACCACGTGCTCGCGACCCGCGCGGGCGCCGCTGCGGTCACGGGCGTCGGCGTGTGGGACATCAACGCGCCCGAGTGGGCGGCGCGCGAGTACGGCGGCGCCGCGACCGACGGATCCAGCGCCTTCCGCTCGAGCGACCACGACCCCGTGAAGGTCGGCCTCGACACCGTCCGCGACGCGTCGACGCTCGTCGGGTACGCCGACCGCCTGCTCGTCCGGAGCGGCCAGCCGGTCACCTACTCCGTGAAGCTGGCCGCCGGCGCGACCGCTCCGACGGGTCGCGTGCAGATCCTCGACCGGGGCCGCGCCATCGCGTCCGTCGACGTGACGGCGGCCGACGCCGGCCGCGCGACGGTCACGCTGCCGCGGCTCTCCCGCGGGATCCACCTGATCACCGCGAGCTACGCGGGCGACGACCAGGCGAAGGGGTCGAGCACCGTCTGGCCGTCGATCGTCCTCGTCTGGTAGCCGCCCGCCGCACGCGGAATGCGCGGGCCGCGCGCCCGGTTGCACCCCGAGACCGCACGAACCGAGCACGAGAAGAGGACGCACCATGGCCACCACCGAGCTGACCGCCGAGAACTTCGAGAGCATCGTCGACTCCAACGGCATCGTCGTCGTCGACTTCTGGGCCGACTGGTGCGGCCCCTGCAAGCAGTTCGCGCCCGTCTTCGACAAGTCGAGCGAGAAGCACGCTGACATCGTCCACGGCAAGGTCGACACCGAGGCGCAGCAGTTCCTCGCGCAGCAGGCGAACATCTCCGCCATCCCGACGCTGATGATCTTCAAGGACCAGACGCTCATCTTCAGCCAGGCGGGCGCGCTGCCCGCCCCGGCGCTCGAGTCGCTCATCGAGGAGGTGCGCGCCGTCGACGTGGCCGCCCTCAAGGAGCAGGCCGCCGCCGAGGCCGCGCAGGCCACGCCCGGCGCGAGCGCCGACCCCACCGCGATCTGACCCGCGCCTGATCCGCGCCGTGCGGCCCCTCCCCATCCGGGAGGGGCCGTCCGCGTCCCCACGCTCCTCCGCCCCGCCGTCCGCCGACCGGCCCCCGGATACGATTGCCCCGATGACCTCCACCCCTCCCGCTCCCGCCGGATCCGCCGCGTCCGGCACCGCCCTGGCCCCCGCCCTCGAGCGCCTCGGCACGGTGTTCGGGTACGACGCCTTCCGCGGCGACCAGCAGGAGATCGTCGAGCACGTCATCGGCGGCGGCGACGCGCTGGTGCTCATGCCCACGGGCGGCGGCAAGTCGCTCTGCTACCAGATCCCGAGCCTCGTGCGCGAGGGCACGGGCGTCGTCATCTCGCCGCTCATCGCTCTCATGCAGGACCAGGTCGACGCGCTGCGCGCCGTCGGCGTCCGGGCCGCGTTCCTCAACTCCACGCAGGACCTCGAGACCAGCCGCGAGGTCGAGCGCGCCCTGCTCGACGGCGACCTCGACCTGCTCTACCTCGCGCCCGAGCGCCTCATCCTCGACCGGATGGGCCGCCTCCTCGACGAGGCCCGCATCGCCCTCTTCGCCATCGACGAGGCGCACTGCGTCTCGCAGTGGGGCCACGACTTCCGCAAGGACTACCTGGCGCTGTCGATGCTGCAGGAACGCTGGCCGGAGGTGCCGCGCATCGCGCTCACCGCCACGGCCAACGAGGCCACGCACGCCGACATCACCGCGCGCCTCGGCCTCCAGGACGCGCGCCACTTCGTCTCCTCGTTCGACCGCCCGAACATCCGCTACCGCATCGTGCCCAAGGCCGAGCCGCGCAAGCAGCTGGTGGACTTGATCCGGAACGAGCACGCGGGCGACGCCGGCATCGTCTACTGCCTGTCTCGGAAGACCGTCGAGCAGACGGCGGAGGCGCTGAACAAGCAGGGCATCACCGCGCTGCCGTACCACGCGGGCCTCGACGCGGCCGTCCGTCAGCGCAACCAGGCGCGCTTCCTCCGCGAGGACGGCATCGTCATGTGCGCCACCATCGCGTTCGGCATGGGCATCGACAAGCCCGACGTGCGCTTCGTCGCCCACATCGACCTGCCCAAGTCCATCGAGGGCTACTACCAGGAGACCGGGCGCGCCGGGCGCGACGGCCTGCCGTCCACCGCCTGGCTCGCCTACGGCCTGCAGGACGTCGTGCAGCAGCGCCGCATGATCGACCAGTCCGAGGGCGACGCGCAGCACCGCCGCCGGCTCTCGCAGCACCTCGACGCGATGCTCGCCCTCTGCGAGACGGTCGGCTGCCGCCGCGTGCAGCTCCTCCGCTACTTCGGCGAGGAGACGGGTCCCTGCGGCAACTGCGACACGTGCCTCGAGCCCGTCGAGACGTGGGACGCCACGGTGCCGTCGCAGAAGCTGCTGTCCACCATCGTGCGGCTGCAGCGCGAGCGGAACCAGCGCTTCGGGGCGGCGCACCTCATCGACATCCTGCTCGGCAATGAGACCGACCGCGTCCGGCAGCAGGGGCACGACCAGCTCGCCACCTTCGGCATCGGCGGCGAGCTCACCGACGTGCAGTGGCGCGGCGTCGTCCGCCAGCTCCTCGCGCAGGGCCTCCTCGGCGTGAGCGACGACGGCTACGGCACCCTCGTCATCACCGCGGGCAGCGGCGACGTGCTCAGCGGATCCCGCCAGGTGCCCATGCGGCAGGAGCCCGAGCGCATCGTGCGCGGCCGCGGCACCCGCACCACGCGCGCGAAGGGCGGCCAGGTGGTCGACCTGCCCGAGGAGGCGCAGGGGCTCTTCGAGGCGCTCCGCGCGTGGCGCTCGGAGCAGGCGAAGGAGCAGGGCGTGCCCGCGTACGTCGTGTTCGCCGACGTCACCCTGCGCGAGGTCGCGACGGTGCGCCCGCAGGACCTCGGACAGCTCGCCGGCATCACGGGCGTCGGCCAGAAGAAGCTCGACACGTACGGCCAGGGGCTGCTCGCGGTCGTCGCCGCCGGATCCGTCGCAGCCGACTAGGGCGCCCGCCGACCAGGGCTCGCGCCGACGCGGGCTCGCGCCGACGAGGGCAGCGGCGGACGACGAGTGCGTCGGAGTGGCGGGGGAGAGACCCGGTCCCGAGCCTCGAGGGCTGCGGGACCGAGCCGCGCACACGGCCGACTTTTACCCGAAGACCGGCCCGGCGCTGGCGGGACAGCTCACCCGAAGAGCTGTCGCCGTTGCCCACGATCGTACTGGTCCGGCCGCGGGCTCCATGCGGGCTGTGGGGAGCGGGCGAGGCGTGGTAGCGCGTCGGCCCTGACGCGAGCGGTCGTCCGCCCCTCGTGTAAACAGCGTGTAACGGGAGGCCGCAGACGCTTCATCGGGATTGCCAACACCGTATGGCGTATTTGTAATATGTCACCTACCACCGGCTACCCGAGGCCGGACGAGGGAGCGCCATGGCAGTGACAGGAGCGGATGCGGACGCTATCCGCACGTGCGCGCGTCGCGCCGCCGTCCTCCCCAGCACCGGATCCCGACGCCCGCTGGGCGCCGACGCCGTCGCCCTCGAGGGCGGCCTGCTCGGGGCGTGGCAGGAGCGCAACCGGGCCCGCACCATCCCCCACGCCATCGCGTCCATGGCCGCAGCAGGCAACCTCGACGACCTCCGCGCGGCCGTCGACGGGCCGGGCGAGCGGCCCGTGCCGCGCTACCCGTTCCTCGACACCGACGTCTACAAGACCCTCGAGGGCGTGGCCTACGAGGTCGGCCGGGGCACCGCCAGCGCGGAGATGCGCGCCTTCCTCGCCGAGGCGACGGACGTGCTCGAGCGCGTCCAGGCGGAGGACGGCTACATCGGCTCGTACGTGCAGCGGCCCGGATCCGACCGCGAGCGCTGGTCCGACCTCGCGTGGGGCCACGAGCTCTACAACCTCGGGCACCTGATCCAGGCCGCCGTCGCCGACTCCCGTCAGGGCGGCGACGGCCGGCTCCTCGCCGTGGCCCGCCGCTTCGCCGACGCCGCGGTCCGCGAGTTCGGCCCGGGCGGACGCGTCGAGGTCTGTGGCCACCCCGAGGTCGAGATGGCGCTCATCGAGCTGCACCGCGAGACGGGGGAGCGGGCGTACCTCGACCTCGCCGCCGCGTTCGTCGACCGCCGCGGGCACGGCACGGTGGCGACGCGGATCTTCCCGGCCGAGTACTTCCAGGACGCGCACCCCTTCCGCGAGATGCCGGCCGTCACGGGCCATGCCGTCCGCATGGCGTACCTCGCCGCAGGCGCGACCGACGTGGCGACGGAGACGGGCGACGCCGAGCTGCTCGCCGCCTCCGTCCGCCTCTTCGACGACGCCGTCCGCACCCGCCTCTACGTGACCGGCGGGCTCGGCAGCCGCCACTCGGACGAGGCGATCGGCGACGCGTACGAGCTGCCGAGCGAGCGCTCCTACAGCGAGACGTGCGCCGCCATCGCGCTGATGCAGTGGGCCTGGCGGCTCTTCCTCGCGACCGGCGAGCCGCGCTTCCTCGACACGTTCGAGACCGTGCTGCTGAACGCCTACGCGGTGGGCCTCTCCGCCGACGGCACGGGCTTCTTCTACGACAACCCGCTCCAGCGCCGCCCCGACCACCACGCGCAGTCGGGCGCCGAGACCGAGGGCGAGCTGATGCGCCGCCCGTGGTTCACGTGCCCGTGCTGCCCGCCCAACATCGTGCGCTGGATGAGCGAGCTGCAGGACCACGTCGCGGTCCAGGACGGGGACGACCTCGTGATCGCGCACCCGGCTGCGTGCGTGATCCGCACCGATGCGATCGACGTGCGCGTGACGACCGCGTACCCGTGGGACGGCGCCGTGCGCGTCGAGGTGCTGCGCGCGTCCGGCGCGGAGAGCGGCATCGTGCTCCGCCGTCCGGGCTGGTGCCGCTCCGCGACCGCGGTCGTGCGGGGCGCCGACGGATCCGCCGCCGAGGTCGACGCCGCGGCCGACGACCGGTGGATCCGCGCCACCCGCGCCTGGGCCGCCGGCGACGCGCTCATGGTCGAGCTGGACATGCCCGTGCGCGCCCTCGGATCCCACCCGCACCTCGACGCCACCCGGGGGACCCTCGCGGTGGCGCGCGGACCGGTCGTGTACGCGGTCGAGCAGGAGGACGCCGGCGCCCCCGTCGACGACCTGCTCCTCGACCCGCGCGACCTGGCGGCAGCGCGACCCGTGCCGCTCCCGCTCGCCGGGCCGTGGGGTCCGGCGTCGGACGCCGCCGATCCCGCGTCGGGCCTCGCCCTCGCCGTGCGCCTCCGCCGCGCGCTCCCTGCGCCGGACGAGCTCTACCCCGAGGTCGTCCCCGGCCCCATCGCCCCCGCCGCGTCGGCCGACCCCGTCGACGCCGTGCTCGTGCCGTACGCCCTCTGGGGCAACCGGTCGCCGGGCGCGATGCGGGTCTGGATCCGCGCCGCCGACACCGGCTGAGCCGTCCCCGCGCGCACGCCACCCGGATCCACCCGTTGCGGGGCGGTCGAGCGCACCTCCGCTTCCCATCCCTTCCATCGCACGACCCCGTCCGTCACTCCCCACCCGGTGCGCCTCGGCCGCCATCCACGAAACGAGAGTCCGATGAACCGACGAATCACCGCAGTAGGGCTGGCCGTCGCCGCCAGCCTCGCCCTCACGTCCTGCGCCGGCGCAGGATCGAAGTCCACCTCCGACGTCACCGGCCCCGCCGACACGGGCGGCGTCGTCCAGGTCCTGCAGGTCGCGGACTTCGCGCACCTCGACCCCGAGATGGGCTACGACACGGGCAGCGCGAACCTGTACCGGCTCATCTACCGCACGCTCACGACGCCCACGGGCAAGGACGGCGCCACCATGGCGCCCGACCTGGCCACCGACACCGGGACCCCGAACGCCGACGCGACCGAGTGGACGTTCACGCTCAAGGACGGCCTCAAGTTCGAGGACGGCTCTCCCATCACGAGCGAGTCCGTGAAGTTCGGCGTCGAGCGCTCCTTCGACCCGGCGCTCGCCATCGGCACGCCCTACACGCGCCTCTACCTCGCGGGCGGCGACTCCTACAAGGGCCCGTACGAGTCGGGCGACCTGTCCTCCATCGAGACGCCGGACGAGAAGACCATCGTCTTCCACCTCAACCGCTCCGTCCCCGAGTTCTCGAGCGTCGCGGCGCAGAGCACGTTCACGCCGTTCCCCGCCGACAAGGACAGGGTGACGGTCACGAGCATCGACCAGCAGCCCATCGCCTCCGGCCCGTACCGCGTGACCGAGCGCACCGTCGGATCCTCCCTCACCCTCGAGCGCAACCCCGAGTGGGACGCCTCCACCGACGAGGTGCGCACCGCGAAGCCCGACGGCTGGCACTTCACGAGCGGCCTCGACCAGGCCACCATCGACGAGCGCATGATCGCCGGCCAGGGCGACGACGCGAACGCCATCTCGGCGGGCATCACGGCGGCGTCGGTCGCGCGGATCCAGACCCCCCAGATCAAGGCGCGCACCGTGACCGGCGACAACGGCTGCACGACCTACCTGTCGCTCAACATGACCAAGCCGCACCTCAGCGACCTCCGCGTGCGCCAGGCCATCGAGTATGCCGTGGACAAGAAGTCGCTCGCCGACGTCGCCGGCGGCCCCTCGATCGCCGAGCCCGCGTCGACGATGCTCACCCGCAGCGTCCCCGGCCACAAGGACTTCGACGTCTACCCGACCACCGACAGCGCCGGCGACGTCGACAAGGCGAAGGCCCTGCTCGCGGAGGCGGGCCTGCAGGACGGCTTCTCCGTCACCCTCGACGTGGCCGACACGACGAGCGCGAAGAAGGCGGCCGAGGCGCTGCAGCAGTCGCTCGGCAAGGTCGGGATCGACGTGCAGCTCAACATCCTCGACGCGTCCGCGTACAACGAGACGCTCGCGACGCCGTCGCAGCAGCACGACATGGCGGAGACGGGCTGGTGCCCGGACTGGAACTCGGCGAGCACGGTGCTGCCGGTGCTCTTCGACGGACGCCAGATCACCGAGAAGGGCAACAACAACAAGGCGCAGCTGAACGACGCGACCATCAACGCCCGCATCGACGAGATCTCCGCGATGACCGACCTCTCCGCGGCGAACACCGCGTGGGGCGACCTCGACGAGCAGATCCAGCAGCTCGCGCCCGTCGTGCCGCTCCTCTACGGCCAGGCCGTGCTGGTCCTCGGCCAGAACGTCCGGAACGCGTACGCGTCCCCGGTCTACAACGGATCCCCGGACTTCGCCACCCTCGGCCTCCACACGGGGAAGTAGCCGGTGACCGCCACCCTCCAGGGCGCCTCGGCGCCCGACTCGGCCTCCCCGTACCCGACGGGACGACCGCCCGCCGTCACGCCGACGAAGCGCGTGGTCGCGGCCCTCCGGTCGAAGCCGTCCGTGATCCTCAGCACCGGGTTCGTGGTGCTCGTGATGATCCTCGCGGTCTTCGCGCCCCTCCTGTCCGGGATCACCGGCTGGGGTCCCACGACCTTCGACGCGACGGCCGTGGACCCCGTGCTCGGCGGCCTCCCCATCGGCCCGTTCGGCGGCGTCAGCGCCTCGCACTGGTTCGGCGTCGAGCCGCAGAACGGCCGCGACATCTTCGCGCGCATCGCGTACGGGGCCCGGGTGTCCATGCTCATCGCGGTCTCGGCGACGGTCGTCACGACGACGGTCGGCGTGATCGCGGGCATGGTCGCGGGCTACTTCGGCGGGATCGTCGACCAGGTCGTGTCGCGGGTCATGGACTTCCTCATGGCCTTCCCGTCCCTGATCTTCATGATCGCGATCCTCTCGGCCCTGCCGGCGGGCAACCGCCCGGCGCTGCTCGTCCTGGTGCTCAGCATCTTCGGCTGGCCGTACACGGCGCGCATCGTCCGGGGCCAGACCATGACGATCCGCACGCGCGACTTCGTGGAGGCCGCGCGCGCATCCGGCGCCTCGTCGATGCGGGTGGTCTTCCGGGAGGTGCTGCCGAACCTGCGCGGCACCATCATCGTGCTGGCCACGCTGTCGGTGCCGAGCTACATCGGCACGGAGGCGGGCCTGTCCTTCCTCGGCGTGGGCGTGCTGCCGCCGACGCCGTCGTGGGGCCAGATGATCGCCGACTCGGTGGCGTGGTACACGGTCGACCCCGCGTACTTCATCGTGCCGGGCTCGTTCCTCTTCCTCACGGTGCTGTCGTTCACGGTCTTCGGCGACCACCTCCGCACCGCGCTCGAGCAGGGGGAGGCGGCATGATCGGCTACCTCGTCCGCCGCGCCGGCGCGGCCCTCGTGGTGCTCGCGCTCATCAGCCTGTTCACCTACATGATCTTCTTCCTGCTCCAGCCGGACCCCGCCGTCACCATCTGCGGCAAGACCTGCACGCCGGACAAGATCGACTCCATCCGTCAGCTCCTCGGGCTCGATCGCCCGTTCTGGGCGCAGTACGGCGACTTCGTCGCGGGCATCTTCACGGGCCGCACGTACGGCGACGGTCCGACGGCGATCCAGTGCGCCGCGCCGTGCCTGGGCTTCAGCTTCCAGACGCAGCAGTCCGTGCTCGACATGATGGTGACCCGCCTGCCCGTCAGCGCCACGCTCGCGATCGGCGCCGGCGTCCTCTGGGTCGTGTTCGGCGTCGCCGGTGGCCTCGTCAGCGCGATCAAGCAGGGCACCGGGTGGGATCGGGCCGCCATGGCCGCGGCGCTCACGGGGATCAGCGTGCCGACCTACTTCGCGGCGCTGCTCCTGCAGTACGTGCTCGTCGTGCAGCTGCAGATCCTGCCGTTCCCGCAGTCCGTGGACTTCGGCGACGACCCCGTCGTGTGGCTGGAGTCGTACATCATGCCGTGGATGGTGCTCGCGCTCGGCTACGCGGCCGTCTACGCGCGCATCGTGCGGGCCAACGTGATCGACACGCTGCAGGAGGACTACCTGCGCACCGCGCGGGCCAAGGGCCTGTCGGCGGCGCTCGTGATCCGCCGCCACGCGCTCCGGCCGTCGCTCACGCCGGTCGTGACGCTGTTCGGCATGGACTTCGCCGGGCTGCTCGGCGGGGCGCTGATCACCGAGACCGTGTTCGGCCTCAACGGCGTCGGCAAGCTCGCCGCCGACTCCATCGCCAAGAACGACCAGCCCGTCATCATGGGCGTCACGCTCCTCGCCGCGGCCTTCGTGGTCGTCGGGAACGTGGTCGTCGACGTGCTGTACACCGTGCTCGACCCCCGAGTGAGGATCACCGCGTGACCGCCACAGAGACGCACCGCCCGCCCGCCCGGGCCGTCCCGGGGACGCCGCTCCTCGAGGTCGACCACCTCACCATCGCGTTCCCCACCTCCCGGGGACCGGTCGAGGTGGTGAAGGACCTCTCCTTCCGCGTGGAGCCGGACAGCACCCTCGGCATCGTGGGGGAGTCGGGGTCGGGCAAGTCGATGACCTCGCTCGCCGTCATGGGGCTCGTGCCCCGCGGCGGGAAGGTCACCGGATCCATCAAGCTGGCCGGCGAGGAGCTCGTCGGCCGGAGCGACAAGGAGCTGCGCGCGATGCGTGGCGACCGCATGGCGATGGTGTTCCAGGACCCGCTCTCCTCGCTCAACCCCTACTACACGGTGGGGCTGCAGATCGAGGAGGCCTACCGGTCCCATCGCTCCGGCTCCCGGAAGGCCGTGCGGTCGACCGTGGTGGCGGCGCTCGAGCGGGTGGGGATCAAGGAGGCGGGCACGCGCGTCGACCACTACCCGCACCAGTTCTCGGGCGGCATGCGCCAGCGCATCATGATCGCGATGGCGCTGTGCCTCGAGCCCGAGCTGCTCATCGCCGACGAGCCGACCACCGCGCTCGACGTGACGGTGCAGGCGCAGATCCTCGACCTCATGCGCTCCATCCGCGCGGAGACGGGGATGGGCATGCTCGTCATCACCCACGACCTCGCCGTCGTGTCCTCCCTCGCCGACGAGGTGCTCGTCATGCAGGGCGGGCACCGCGTCGAGAGCGGCACCACCGAGCGCGTGTTCACCGCGCCGGAGGATCCGTACACGCACGCCCTGCTCGAGGCGATCCCCCGCATCGACGCCGCCTACGACCGACCGACGACGGGATCCGCCTCATGAGCCCCCACGACGCCTCCGCGCCCTCGACCGCGCCCGCCGCGGCGACGCCGGAGCCCTTCCTCTCCGCGCGCGACCTCACGAAGGAGTACGTGACGCGCGGCGGCCGCGGGCTCCGGCCGCCCGTGCGGCGCTTCCTCGCGGTCGACGGCGTGAGCCTCGACGTGCCGACCGGGCAGACGCTCTCGATCGTGGGCGAGTCCGGATCCGGCAAGTCGACGACCGCGCGCATCATCGCGCACCTGCTCGACCCCACCTCCGGCACGTTCGCGCTGAAGGGCGAGGACATGACGCACGCGAAGGGCGCCGCCCTCCGCGAGTTCCGGCGGCAGGTGCAGGTGGTGTTCCAGGATCCGGCGTCGTCGCTCAATCCGCGGCACACGGTGGAGCAGATCATCAGCGCGCCGCTGCGGTACCAGGGCATCACGACGCCGGGCGGGCACGGGCAACTCGTGCGCGACCTGCTCGACCGCGTGGGCCTCGACCCCGACCACGCGCAGCGCTACCCGGCGCAGTTCTCGGGCGGGCAGTGCCAGCGCATCGGCATCGCGCGGGCGCTCGCCGTGAGCCCGGGCCTGATCGTCTGCGACGAGGCGGTCTCCGCGCTCGACGTGACGGTCCAGGCGCGCGTCATCGCGCTGCTCCGCGACCTCCAGCGCGAGCGCGGCCTCAGCTACGTCTTCATCGCGCACGACCTCGCCGTCGTGCGGCAGCTCTCCGACCGCGTCGCCGTGATGAGCTCGGGCAAGGTCGTGGAGGAGGGCACGCGCGACGACGTGTTCGAGCGCCCGCAGCACCCGTACACGCGGTCGCTGCTCGACGCCGTGCCGCGCATCGACCCCGAGTGGGACCGCAAGCGCCGGATGGCGCGCGCCGCGGCCGGGCTCGACACCACCGCCATCGAGACGGCGGGCGGGTCGGCCGCTTGATCGTCGGATCCGCGACCGTCCCCGGCGTCCACGTCACCGACCACGAGATCGAGGTCCCGCTCGACTGGGCGGCGGCGCGCGACGGCGAGCCCACCGCCACGATCACGGTGTTCGCCCGCGAGCTCGTCGCGCCCGACCGCCGCGGCGACGACCTGCCCGCGCTCCTCTACCTGCAGGGCGGCCCGGGCGGGAAGTCGCCGCGCGTGCTGGACGACGGCGGCTGGATCGGCCACGCCCTCCGGACGCACCGCGTCGTGCTCCTCGACCAGCGCGGCACCGGCAGGAGCACGCCCGTCACGGCGCGCACGATGATCCGGTTCGGCGACGACCACGCGTCCGCCGCCCGGTACCTCGCGCTCTTCCGCGCCGACGCGATCGTGCAGGACGCCGAGGCGCTCCGGCAGCACCTCGAGGGTGGGCGCCGCTGGTCGACGCTCGGCCAGAGCTACGGCGGGTTCCTCACGCTCACCTACCTGTCGCTCGCGCCCGAGGCCCTGTCGGCCT
The DNA here is from genome assembly GCF_016907085.1 of Clavibacter michiganensis. Taxonomy (NCBI): domain Bacteria; kingdom Bacillati; phylum Actinomycetota; class Actinomycetes; order Micrococcales; family Microbacteriaceae; genus Clavibacter; species Clavibacter michiganensis. The sequence continues at coordinate 3,063,889 of NZ_JAFBBJ010000001.1, forward strand.
GCTACGTGACGGGAGGCCTCGCGTCGCTCGATCCCGACGCCGAGGAGGTCTACCGCCGGACCTACCCGCGCACGGTCCGGAAGAACGCCGGTTACCACGCGCGCTACCCGGGCGACGTGGGGATCCTGTCCCGCCTCGCGGACCGTCTCCAGGTCGGCGACGTCACGCTGCCCGACGGCGACGTGCTCACCGTGAAGCGCCTGCAGACCATCGGGATCGACCTCGGCATGGCGCCCGGGCGCGAGCGGATCCACGCCCTCCTCGACGAGGCGCTCGACGAGCGCGGCGAGCCCACCGACGTGCTGCTCGCCGAGGCGCTGCGCCTCACCTCGTACGCGGCGAACCCGCTGTTCGCGGCGATGCAGGAGAGCATCTACGCGTCCGGCACCCGGCCCGCGACCGCATGGGCCGCCGAGCGGGAGCGCGGTCGGCACCCGGCGTTCGCGCCGACCGCCCGGCCGCTGCTGCTCACCGGCGAGATGATGTACCCCTGGATGTTCGAGGAGATCCGGCTGCTGCGCCCGTTCCGCGGCGCGGTCGAGGAGATGGCCCGCCGCGACGACTGGCCGGAGCTCTACGACCCGGCCCGCCTCGCGGCCAACGAGGTGCCGCTGGCCGCCGCGATCTACCACGACGACATGTACGTGGACGCGGGCCTGCAGCAGGACACGGTCGCGCGCGTGGGGAACGCCCGCGCGTGGATCACGAACGAGCACGAGCACGACGGCCTCGGAGCGCCTGGCGTGCTCGGGCGGCTGATGGACACGATCGCCCGCGACGGAGGAGCCCTGCCCCGATGACCGACACGACCCACGACACGACGCCGCCCACGACCCCCGCGTCCGTCACCCCGGACGAGCGCCGGCCGCCGCGCCTCGCGGAGGTGCCCGCGTTCCAGGACCTCATGGCGCGCGGCTGGATCACGCCCGACCGCACGCCGACGACCGTGCCCGGCGCGGTCGAGGCCGCGGCCGCGCACCGGGCCCGGCTGAGCGCCGCGATGCCCGGCGTCACGATGGCCGTCGTGAGCGGCTACGCGCCGACCCGCAACGACGACTGCCGCTACGCGTTCCGCGCCGACAGCGACTTCGTGTGGCTGACGGGCGTGCAGATCGAGGGCGCCGTGCTCGTGATGCACGCGGTGCCGGGCGGCCACGACGCCGTCCTGCACGTGCCCGCGCCCGCCCACCCGGGGGATCCGCGCTTCTTCTCCGACGCCGACCACGGCGAGCTCTGGGTCGGCCCCGCGCCCGCGCACGCCGACTGGCAGGCCGCGCTCGGCATACCCGTGCGCGACCCAGGCCGCTTGGCGCGCGACCTCGCCGGCGTCCGCGACGTGCGCCGGGCGGGGGCCGTCACGGGCGTGCCCTCGGCGCTCGCCGACGTGCCGCGGGATCCCGCGCTGGTGGCGGCGCTCGGCGAGCTGCGCGTGATCAAGAACGCGTGGGAGATCGCGGAGCTGCGTCGTGCGGTCGACGACACCGTCGAGGGCTTCGCGGAGGTCGTGCGGGAGATCCCGCGGGCGCGCGCGGACGGCGGCGAGCGCTGGCTGCAGGGCACCTTCGACCGTCACGCGCGCACGGTCGGCAACGGCCCGGGCTACGCCACCATCGTGGGCGGCGGCGGGCACGCGACGACGCTGCACTGGGTGCGCTGCGACGGCCCGCTCCGCGACGGCGAGCTCGTGCTGCTCGACATGGGCGTGGAGGCCAGGAGCCTGTACACGGCCGACGTCACCCGCACGATCCCCGTCGACGGCGCCTTCACCCCCGAGCAGCGGCTCGTGCACGACGTCGTGGAGCGCGCACACCGCGCGGGCCTCGACGCCGTCGCGCCCGGACGCCCGCTCGTCGACTTCCACCACGCGTCCATGGAGGTGGTGGCGCAGGGCCTGCACGACATGGGGATCCTGCCGGTGTCGGTCGACGAGGCGCTCTCGCCCGCCGGGCAGCACCACCGGCGCTGGCTCGTCTGCGGGATCGGCCACCACCTCGGGCTCGACGTGCACGACTGCTCGGGAGCCGGGGTCGCCGGCTACGACCGCGCGGTCGAGGCGGGCATGGTGCTGACGGTCGAGCCCGGTCTGTACTTCCCGCCCGACGACGGCATGGTGCCGCCCGAGCTCCGCGGCATCGGCGTGCGGATCGAAGACGATATCGTGGTGACGCAGACGGGGTCCGACGTGCTGTCGGACGCGCTGCCGATCGACGCCCGGGGCCTGGAGTCCTGGATGCATGAGCAGCGGTCCCCGTCCTGACCCGAGGAGGAGGATCCGCATGAGCCTCTCCGCACTGCGACCCGCACCCCCGCGCGAGAGCCTGCGCGAGCACGTGCACCAGGCCCTGTCCGCGGCCATCGTGTCCGGCGAGCTGGAACCGGGCACGCTCATCACCGTGCCCACGCTCGCCGTGCGCTTCGACGTCTCGGCCACGCCCGTCCGCGAGGCGGTGCTCGAGCTGGAGAAGCGCGGGTTCGTGGAGACGGTCCGCAACAAGGGATTCCGCGTCACCGCCGTGAGCGACGAGGAGCTCGGTCACCTGGTGCAGGTGCGCCAGCTCCTCGAGGCGCCGGCCATGGAGCGGCTCGCCGGGCGGCTGCCCGACGGCGCGCTCCCGGGCCTCGAGGCGCTCGCCGACCGCATCGAACAGGGCGCGCGCGACGGGGACCTCCGCGCGTACCTCGAGGCCGACCAGGAGTTCCACCTCTCCCTGACGCGCATGCTCGGCAACCCCGTGCTCACGGACGCCATCGCCGACCTCCGCTCGCGCACGCGCCTCGTCGGACTCGCGTCGATGAAGGAGAGCGCGATGCTCGACGCGTCCGCGGCCGAGCACCACGAGCTGCTGCGGGCGCTCGTCGCCGGTGACGGCCCGGGGTCCCACCAGCTGATGGTGCGGCACATCCGCCACGCCACCGGGTGGTGGGCGGGACGCGGCGAGGACGAGGCCACGGGCGTCGCGGAACCCGTGCACGCGGATCCCGTCGCCTGATCCGCCCAACGCGGGCCGGGCTTCCCCTCCCGCACGATGTGTGACATATTACTGTCACCGCCGACCGCCACTCCGCCTCCCGAGGCGCATCCACCCGTGAGAGCAGGGACACCATGACGCGTCACGTGGTCGTCGTCGGCGGGGGCATCGTGGGCGCGGCGTGCGCCCGCTCGCTCGCCCGGGCGGGGATCCGCGTCACGGTCGTCGAGCGCGCCGCGGTCGCCTCCGGCACGAGCGCGCAGGGCGAGGGCAACATCCTCGTCTCCGACAAGGGCCCGGGCGCGGAGCTCGAGCTCGCGCAGCTGGCCGCCCGCCGCTGGCCCGAGGTCGCCGCGGAGCTCGCGGACGAGCTGGGCGACGCGCTGCCCTCCATCGAGTACGAGCCCAAGGGCGGGCTCGTCGTGACGACCACGGACGAGGGCGCGGATCCGCTCCTCGCCTTCGCCGCCAACCAGCGCTCCGCGGGCGTCGACGCGATCCCCGTCGACGTGCGCCGGGCGCTCGAGCTCGAGCCGTGGCTGAACCCGGCGATCACCGCGGCCGTGCACTACCCCGAGGACGCGCAGGTGCAGCCCGCCATCGCGACCGAGGCCCTCGCCGCGTCGGCCCGGCGGGCAGGCGCGGTCGTGCGGACGGGCGTCGAGGTGACCGGCCCGATCCTCGACGCGCACGGCGCTCTCCGCGGCGTGCGCACGAGCGCGGGCGACATCGCGGCGGACGACGTGCTGATCGCCGCCGGCCCGTGGTCGGGCGAGGTGGCGCGCGCCCTCGGCGTCGAGCTGCCGGTGCTGCCGCGGCGCGGCGTCGTGCTCGTCACGACGCGCATGCCGCACCGCATCCGGCACAAGGTCTACGACGGCGACTACGTGGGCGCGGTCGGATCCGGCGACGGCGCGCTGCAGACCTCGGGCGTCGTGGAGTCGACGCCGTCGGGGACCGTGCTCATCGGATCCAGCCGCGAGCGCGTGGGCTTCGACGCCTCGCTGCGCGTGGCCGTGCTCGAGGAGCTCGCCGCGAAGGCCGTGCGGCTCTTCCCCTTCCTCGTGGAGGCGAACGCGATGCGCTCGTACGGCGGCTTCCGCCCGTACCTGCCCGACCACCTGCCCGTCGTCGGACCGGATCCGCGGCTGCCCGGCCTCTGGCACGCGAGCGGGCACGAGGGTGCCGGCATCGGGCTGTCGATCGCGACGGCCGACCTCATCGCCGCGCAGATGACGGGCGAGGCGACCCCGCTCGACGTGCGGCCCTTCTCCGTGGCGCGCGCCTCGCTCGGGCTGCGCATGCCCGACGCCGCGATGCCGACCGACGCCGCCGGGGTGCGCGCGTGACGCCGCGGCGCGTGGATCCGGCGCGGGACCCGATCCGCCCGGAGCCGGCCGCGGCCGTGCGCTTCACCGTGGACGGGGATCCCGTCGAGGGCGTCCGCGGCCAGACCATCGCGGGCGCCCTGCTCGCCTCCGGCACGCTCGCCTGGCGCACGACCGCGAGCGCGGGCCGTCCGCGGGGCGTCTTCTGCGGGATCGGCGTGTGCTTCGACTGCACCGTCACCGTGAACGGTCTGCCCGACGTGCGCGCCTGCCAGCGCCGCGCCGTCGAGGGCGACGTGGTGGAGACCGGGCCGGGTGCGACCGTGCCCGACGCCGGATCGGCCGAGCGCGCGGGGGAGGCGTCGTGAGCGCCGCGGACGACCGGCGCCACGTCGTCGTCGTCGGCGCGGGCCCGGCCGGGCTCGCCGCCGCGGTCGCCGCGCGCGGACGCGGGGCGCGGGTCACGCTGCTCGACGCGACCGACGAGCTGGGCGGCCAGTACTGGCGGCACCTGCCGGAGTCGCGGCCGGCGGCGCGCGAGCGCATCCTGCACCACGGCTGGGACGCGTTCACCGCGCTCCGTTCCCGGCTCGCCGCCGACGACGGCTGCGCGATCGTGACGGGCGCGCAGGTGTGGGCGATCGAGCGGCCGGCGCCGGACGCGAGCGCCGCCGCGGACACCGCCGATGCCGCCGCCGCGCCGCCCGCCGCCGTCGTCCACGTGCTCGTCGGCCAGGTCGACGGATCCCGCCGCGAGCCCCTGACTCTCCGCCCGGACGCGCTCGTGCTCGCGACCGGCGCGCAGGACCGCACGCTGCCCTTCCCCGGCTGGGACCTGCCGGGCGTCTTCACCGCGGGCGCCGCGCAGGCCCTCGCGAAGGGCGAGCGCGTGCGCGTCGGCGACCGCGTGATCGTCGCGGGCGCCGGCCCCTTCCTCCTGCCCGTCGCGGTGTCGCTCGTGCAGGCGGGGGCGCGCGTGGTCGGGATCCACGAGGCCGCGCGCGTGCCGGGGCTCGCCCGCGGCTGGCTGCGGCGTCCGGCGGGCCTCGCCCGTGCGCCGCACAAGGCCGCCGAGCTCGCCGGGTACGTCTCCGTGCTGGCGCGCGAGCGCATCGGCTACACGACCGGCAGCGCGGTCGTCGCCGCGCACGGCACCGACCGCGTCGAGGCCGTGACCGTGCAGCGCCTCGACGCGTCGTGGGCGCCGATCCCGGGCACCGAGCGGCGGATCGCCGTGGACGCCGTGTGCGTCGGCCACGGCTTCACTCCCCGGCTCGAGCTGCCGATCGCCGCGGGCTGCCGCATCGGCGCCGACCGCTTCGTCGAGGTCGACGCGGACCAGGGCGCCGGACCCGCTGGCGTCTTCGCCGCGGGCGAGATCACCGGCATCGGGGGAGTGGACCAGGCGCTCGCGGAGGGCGAGGTCGCCGGGCACTGCGCGGCGGGCGGATCCCCGACCGACGCCACGATCGCCCCCGCCGTCCGCCGCCGGGCCGTCGCGCACGACGTGGCCGGGCGCATCGAGGCCGCGCACGGGATCCGCCCCGGCTGGACCGGCTGGCTCCGCGACGACACGCTCGCCTGCCGCTGCGAGGAGGTGCCCGTCGGGCGTCTGCGCGCGACCGCCCGCGCCGCCGCATCCACCGACCTCCGCTCCATGAAGCTCGCGACGCGCGCCGGCCTCGGCATCTGCCAGGGTCGCGTCTGCGGGCGGACCGTCGAGCAGCTGCTCGCGGCGGAGGCGCCGGCGTGCGGAGCCGCACCCGCCGCACCGGCCGGCCCCGGATCCGACCGCCGTCCCATCGCCTCGCCCGTGCGCCTCGGCGAGCTCGCCGCCGCCTACGAGCGCCGGGACGCCGGACCCCCGTCCCTCGCCGCGGCCGCGCCCGGCGCCGACGACCCGCGCGAGCACGCGCCCCCGACCACCCCCGCACCCCTGAGCACCACCGACCGGAAGGACCTGCCATGACCGCACCCGCCCTGGACCTCGGAGGCGTCGTCGTCGCCACCACGCTGCCGTTCCGCGAGGACGCGTCGGCCCCCGCCGGCCTCGCCGTCGACTACGACGCGTACGCCGCCCACTGCGACTGGCTCATGGCGAACGGCTGCCGCGGCGTCGGCCCGAACGGATCCCTCGGCGAGTACTCCTCGCTCACCGACGAGGAGCGCCGCAAGGTCGTGCAGGTCGCGGTCGAGACCGTGGGCGACCGCGGGATCGTCGTCGCCGGGGTGCACGGCGTCGGCTGGCACCAGGCCAAGAAGTGGGCCGAGATCGCGGCCGAGGACGGCGCCGACGGCGTGCTGCTCCTCCCGCCCACCATCTACCGGGCGAGCGACGACGAGGTCGTCGAGCACTACGCGCGCGTCGACGAGGTGGGCCTGCCGATCATGGCCTACAACAACCCGTTCGACACCAAGGTCGACCTCACGCCGCAGCTCCTCCAGCGCCTCGACGCGCTCGAGAACGTCGTGGCGATCAAGGAGTTCTCGGGCGACATCCGGCGCGTGACGGAGATCCAGGACCTCACGGGCCTCGACGTCATCGCGGGCGCCGACGACCTGCTGCTCGAGTCGCTCATCATGGGCGCCGTCGGCTGGTTCGCCGGCTACCCGAACGCGTTCCCCCGCGAGGCCGTCGAGCTGTACGGGCTCGCGACCAGCGGCCGCATCGAGGAGGCGAAGGCGCTGTACCAGCACCTCGTGCCCGTGTTCCGCTGGGACTCGCGCACCGAGTTCGTGCAGGCCATCAAGCTGTCGATCGACGTGGCCGGCGAGAGCACGGGCGGCCCGACGCGTCCGCCGCGCGCGCCGCTGCCCGCCGCCGTCGCGGAGCAGGTCACGCGCGACACGCGCCGCGCGCTCGACCACCTCGCCGGGCGATGATCGACGGATGAGGTCCTCCCGCGTCTTCCACGCCGTCGACTCGCACACCGAGGGCATGCCGACCCGCGTCGTCACGAGCGGCTTCGGCGTGATCCCCGGCTCCACCATGAACGAGCGCCGCCTGCACCTGATCGAGCACCTCGACCACCTGCGGCTCCTGCTCATGACGGAGCCGCGCGGCCACGCGGCGATGAGCGGCGCGATCCTGCAGCCGCCCACGCGCGACGACTGCGACTGGGGCGTCCTCTACATCGAGGTGTCCGGCTGCCTGCCGATGTGCGGGCACGGCACCATCGGCGTCGCGACCGTGCTCGTGGAGACCGGGCTCGTCGAGGTGCAGGAGCCGGTCACCACGATCCGGCTCGACACCCCGGCCGGCCTCGTGATCGCGCGCGTCGACGTGGAGGACGGCCGGGCCGCCTCGGTCACGATCGAGAACGTCCCCTCCTACGTGGAGCGGCTCGACGCCTCCATCGAGGTCCCCGGCTACGGCACCGTGCCCTACAACCTCGCGTTCGGCGGCAACTTCTACGCGGTCGTCGAGCTCGACGCGCTGGGGCTGCCCTTCGACCGGGGACGACAGCAGGAGATCCTCCAGGCCGGGCTCGCGATCATGGGCGCCATCAACGACCAGGACGCGCCGTCGCACCCGGAGATCTCCGGGGTCGACCACTGCCACCACGTGGAGTTCCTCGCGCCGGGATCCGACGCGCGGCTCTCGCGGCACGCCATGGCGATCCACCCCGGCTGGTTCGACCGCTCGCCGTGCGGCACCGGCACGTCCGCGCGCATGGCCGAGCTGTGGGCGCGCGGCGAGCTGGCGGTGGGCGACGACTTCGTCAACGAGTCGTTCATCGGCAGCCGCTTCACCGGCCGGATCCTGCGCGAGACCACCGTCGCCGGCCGGCCCGCGATCGTCCCCGCCATCACCGGGCGCGCGTGGATCACCGGCATGGGACAGTACCTGCTGGATCCCACCGACCCGTTCCCGAGCGGCTTCCGGTTCTGAACCGCGAGCCCCCACCGAGGAGAGACATGACCCCGCACGAGACCGACACGACCACCGACCCGTCCGTGGAGGCGACCGTGGACGCCGTCGCCGCGCGCGCCGCCCGCGCCGCCGCGCCCCTCGCAGCCCTGGCGCCCGCGGCCCGCGCCCGCGCGCTCGAGGCCGTCGCCGACGCGCTGGAGGCGATCCGTCCCGAGCTGCTGCCCGTCGCCGAGCGGGAGACCGCGCTCGCGCCCGGCCGCCTCGCCGGCGAGCTGACGCGCACGACCGTGCAGCTGCGGATCCTCGCGGCCGCCGTGCGCGACGGCCGCTACCTCGACGCGCGCATCGACCACGCCGATCCCGACGCGGCTCCCGCCCCGCGCCCCGACATCCGCCGGTACCTCGTGCCCGTCGGCCCGGTCCTCAACTTCGCGGCGTCGAACTTCCCGTTCGCGTTCTCCGTCGCAGGCGGCGACACCGCGTCGGCGCTCGCGGTCGGCTGCCCGGTGGTCGCGAAGGCGCACCCGGGGCACCCCGAGCTGTCGCGCCTCGTCGCGGCGGCCGCGTCCGCCGCGCTCGTCGAGGCCGGCCTGCCCGAGGGCACGCTGCAGCTCATCGAGGGCGAGGAGGCGGGGCTCGCCATGCTGCGCGACCCGCGCATCCGCGCCGCCACCTTCACGGGATCGCTCCGCGCCGGCCGCTTCCTCGCCGACGTCGCCGCCGCCCGCCCCGACCCGATCCCGTTCTTCGGCGAGCTCGGCAGCGTCAACCCCGTCGTCATCACCGAGCGCGCCGCCGCCGAGCGCGGGGAGGACATCGCGTCCGCCCTCGTCGCGAGCGCCGCCGGATCCGCCGGGCAGCTCTGCACCGCGCCCGGCATCGTGCTGATCCCCGCGGGCCACGGCCTCGACGCCGTGCTCGCGGAGGAGGCCGGTGCCGTCGCCCCGCACGGCATGCTCAACCAGAGGATCGCCGAGGGCTACGCGGGCGGCCGCGCCGCCGCCATCGCGGTCGACGGCGTGCGGCTCGTCGCGGAGGGCCGCGCGCCCGCCGCCGAGGACGGATCCGTGACCCCCACCATCGCCGCCGTGTCGCTCACGGACTTCGAGGCTGCGGAGGACGTGCTCCGCCACGAGGTGTTCGGCCCGTTCGCGCTCCTGGTCGAGTACCCCGCGGGCACCGACCTCGCCGCCCTCGCGGCCCGCACCTTCCCGGGCGAGCTGACCGCGAGCGTCCACCTCGGCGAGGGCGAGGCCGATGCGGCCGCGGCCGAGCTGATCCGCGTGCTCGCCGCCCGCGCCGGCCGCGTGCTCGTCGACGCCTGGCCCACGGGCGTCTCCGTCACCGACGCGCAGCAGCACGGCGGACCCTGGCCCGCCACCACCCTCGACCGCGGCACGAGCGTCGGCACCGCGTCGCTCGACCGGCTGCTCCGCGGCGTCGCGTTCCAGGGCGTCCCGGACGCGCTGCTGCCCGAGCCGCTGCGCACCGCGAACCCGTGGGGCGTGCCCCAGCGGGTGAGCGCGCGCGGCGCCCGCGCCTGACGCGCGACACGGCCGCCCGGGTCGCCCGGGCGGCCCGCGGCTGAGGGTTCCCACAAGCCGCGACCGCCTGTCGCGGGAGCACGTTGGAGGCCCGCGACGTGATTTTCGGCACCCGGGGGATCCGTGCATAGCGTGGCCGATGCCGGCAGGGACGCCGGTCCAGGCGACGGCACGGAGGATCCATGGTCGACACGGCGGCACGAGGACGCACCACCCGCGGCACGAGGGGACGAGGCCCCGCCGCGGGTCCGCAGAGCGGCGCAGCCGACGAGGGCTCTCTCCACGAGGGCGCGCGCCGGGACGGCGCAGCCCCCGAGGGCGCGCTCCGCGAGGCGGGCGTCCCGGTCGCCGGCGACGTGGACGCCGAGGTCGCGCGCGATCTCGATCGCACCGACGGCGACGCGGGGACCGGCACCGGCCCCCGCGTCGACGTCGCGGGCCTGGGCAGCGTGCTCCTCGGCCGCTGGGCCGACGTCCGCCGCTCGTCCCGCGAGCTGACCAGCCGCCCCGAGCTGCACCGCGTCGAGGGCCTCGACATGCACCAGCACCGGGCGCGCGTGCGCGAGCAGCTGAAGATCCTCGTCGAGCACGGCGGCGTGCACCGCGCCTACCCGGTGTCCGTCGGCGGGCTCGAGGACCACGGCGGCAACATCGCGGGCTTCGAGGAGCTCGTGGCCGCGGATCCGTCGCTCCAGATCAAGGCCGGCGTGCAGTGGGGCCTGTTCGGCTCCGCGGTGATGCACCTCGGCACCGAGCGCCACCACCGCGAGCTGCTGCCGGGGATCATGACGCTCGCGACGCCCGGCGCCTTCGCGATGACCGAGACCGGCCACGGATCCGACGTCGCGAGCATCGGCACGACCGCGACCTACGACCCCGAGACGGGCGAGTTCGACCTGCACACCCCGTTCCGCGCGGCGTGGAAGGACTACCTCGGGAACGCCGCGGTCGACGGCCGCGCGGCCACGGTGTTCGCGCAGCTCGTCACGCAGGGCGTGAACCACGGCGTGCACTGCTTCTACGTGCCGCTCCGCGACGAGACCGGCGCGTTCCTGCCCGGCGTCGGCGGCGAGGACGACGGCCTGAAGGGCGGTCTCAACGGGATCGACAACGGCCGCCTCCACTTCGACCACGTGCGCGTGCCGCGTGCGAACCTCCTCAACCGCTACGGCGACGTGGCCGAGGACGGCACCTACACGTCCGAGATCTCGAGCCCCGGCCGCCGCTTCTTCACCATGCTCGGCACGCTCGTGCAGGGCCGCGTCTCGCTCGACGGCGCAGCGACCTCCGCCGCCAAGATCGCGCTGCAGATCGCGATCACCTACGGCAACCAGCGCCGCCAGTTCGTCGCGGGCGGCACCGACGAGGAGGTGCTGCTCGACTACCAGCGCCACCAGCGCCGGCTGATCCCGCGCATCGCGACGACCTACGCCGCGTCCTTCGCGCACGAGAAGCTGCTCGGCCAGTTCGACGCGGTGTTCTCCGGCAGGTCGGACACCGACGCCGACCGGCAGGACCTCGAGACGCTGGCGGCCGCGTTCAAGCCGCTCAGCACGTGGCACGCGCTCGACACCATCCAGGAGGCGCGCGAGGCGTGCGGCGGCCAGGGCTTCCTCGCCGAGAACCGGCTCGTCGGGCTCCGCGCCGACCTCGACGTCTACGCGACCTTCGAGGGCGACAACACCGTCCTCCTGCAGCTCGTCGCCAAGCGCCTGCTCACCGACGTGAACAAGCGCTTCGCGAAGGCCGACTTCGGGGTGCTCGCGCGGTACGCCGTGGAGCAGGCCGCGGATCGCACGCTGCGCTCGACCGGCCTGCGGACGCTCGGGCAGGCGCTCGCGGACCGCGGATCCACCGCCCGCTCGGTCGGCCAGCTCCGCGAGCCGGACACGCAGCGCGCGCTGCTGACGGGTCGCGTCGAGACGATGGTCGGCGAGATCGCGACCGCGCTCCGCGCCACCCGGAAGATGCCGCCCGCCGAGGCCGCGGCGCTCTTCAACCGGCACCAGCACGCGCTCATCGAGGCGGCCCGCGCGCACGCGCAGCTGCTGCAGTGGGAGGCGTTCACCGAGGCGCTGGATCCCGCGTCGGAGACGGGCCGGGCGATGGACGACGGCACCCGTCGCATCCTCACCTGGACCCGCGACCTGTTCGGCCTCCGCCTCATCGAGGAGGACCTGGCCTGGTTCCTGATCCACGGCCGCCTCAGCGCGCCGCGCGCCCGCGCCGTGACGGCCTACATCGACCGGCTCGTCGCGCGCCTGCGCCCGCACGCGCAGGACCTCGTGGACGCGTTCGGCTACACGGCGGCGCACGTCCGCGCGCCCGTCGCCTCCGGCGAGGAGCGGGACCGCCAGGACGAGGCGCGCGCGTACCGCGACGCCCGCATCGCCGACGGCTCCGCCCCGCGCATGGAGAAGAGCGAGAAGAAGAAGGGGTAGGGCCGGGCGCGCCTAGCCGTGCAGCGCCTGGTCCGCCGGCCCCGTGCGCCACGACGCGAAGCGGGCCGTGAAGCCCGCGCGGGTGGGCGCGCAGCAGAAGGGGCCGGCGGTCACGGAGGCGTCGGGGTCCAGCGGCGCCACGCGCACGAGCCGCCACGGCTCGTCGTCGACCCGCGCGCGCACCGTGAGGGCGTCGCCGGAGCGGCTCGCGCGGATCGTGACGAGGCGGCCGGACCAGCCCGGCACCGGGGCGAGCGACCAGTCGGAGACGCCGCGCGTGACGACCGCGCCGAGGCCGTCCTCGCCGTCGCTGCGCTCGACGCCCGCCTTGATCCACGTCTCCGCGTCGACCCGCACGAAGACGCCGGCCTGGTCGAACTGCTCGGCCAGGTCGAGCGTGAACGCCACCTCCACGGCCGACCCCTGCGGCAGCGGCGCGACGAGGGCGTGCTCCGTGTCGTGCACGAAGCCGTAGGAGGTGATCCGCCAGGCGTCGCTGCCCTCGCGGGCGGTCACGTCCATGCCGCCGTCGTGGATCCGGACGGCCGCAGGCGGGGTGGTCCAGGTGCCCCGGATCCAGGGGACGTCGGCGAGGTCGTGGTCGGATGCGGGGGAGTCGCTCATGCGACGAGGCTACGGCCGCGCGCCCGTCAGCGGTCGACGGGCTGCGGGTCGCCCAGGAACGGCACGATCGCCTCGGCCCAGTGCGCGTGCATCACGCGGTAGGAGAAGCGGTCGCGGACGTGCAGGCGCGTGCCGGAGATGTCGGGGTAGGGCGCGTGGATCACGCCGCGCTCCGGGTCGTCGAGCAGCGTCGTCGCGCGGTTGAGCCGGGACACCTGGGCCTGCAGGAGCTTCCGGGCGATCATCGGGATCGGCTGGAACTTGTCCATGGGCGGGATGCCCGTGACGACGATGCGGCAGCCGTCGCCCGCCTGCGCGCGGATGGTGGCGACGATGCCGGTCAGCCGCTCGGTCCACTCCTCGACCGACGTCGCGACGAGCACGTCGGGGATGCCGAGCGCGACCACCGCGAGGTCGAGGGGCGCCGCGGCGCGGTCGGCGAGGGCGGCGGCGGCCTTGCGCACGGTCATGTCGTACGCCGCGATGCTCTCCCACTCCATGCCGCGGCCCGTCACCGCCGTGCGACGGGAGGCGACCTGCGCGGGCATCGCCATCCCGGCGAGGAGCACGCCGTACCCGGCGACGCCGATGTCGCCGATGAACAGGACGCGTTCGGGATCCGGACCCGTGACGGCGGAGACGCCGTCGTGCTGCGGGAAGATCCCCGCCTCCATCTCGCGCATGTAGAGGTGCAGGTGCAGGCGCAGCGTGGGCCGCGCCACGGCGGCCACGGCACCGTGGGCGAGGGGCACCAGCGGCTGCAGCACCGCGCGGGGGACGGTCCCCGGCGACGGTCGCCTCACGGGCAGGGCGGGCAATGGGTCCTCGTCTCCGGGTGGGATGCGTGCGGCTCCCTGGAAGGCTACGCGGCGGAGGCCGGTGCGCCGACCCCCGTCCGGGGGTGCGGCGCCCGCGGGCGCCCGTAGGCTCGTCGCATGCAGAGCCTCTTCCCCGAGATCGACCCGCACGACACCGGCATGCTCGACGTGGGGGACGGGCAGCTCCTCTACTGGGAGGTGTCGGGGAACCCGGACGGCATCCCCGTCGTGTTCCTGCACGGCGGGCCCGGCGGCGGCACCAGCCCGACGCACCGGCGCCTGTTCGACCCGGCCCGCTACCGCATCGTGCTCGTCGACCAGCGCGGCTGCGGCCGGAGCACGCCGCACGTCTCCACCCCCGAGGCGGATCTCTCCGTCAACACCACGTGGCACCTCGTGGCCGACCTCGAGCTGCTGCGCGAGCACCTGGGGCTGGAGCGCTGGCTCGTGTTCGGCGGATCCTGGGGCTCGACCCTCGCGCTCGCCTACGCCGAGACGCACCCGGCCCGCGTCACCGGCCTCATCCTCCGCGGCATCTTCACGCTGCGCGCGACGGAGCTCGACTGGTTCTACGAGGGCTCCGCCGGCATGGTCTACCCCGACGGCTGGGAGGCGTTCACGGCGCCCGTGCCCGGGGTGGAGCGCGGCGGGATCATCGCGGCGTACGCGGCCCTGCTCGCGGATCCCGACCCCGCGGTGCACGGCCCGGCCGCGGTCGCCTGGTCCACCTGGGAGGCCTCGGGCATCACCCTGCTGCCGAAGCCCAACGTGGTCGCGCGGTTCGCCGAGCCGGCCTACGCGCTCGCCTTCGCCCGCATCGAGAACCACTACTTCATGCACGGCGGCTGGATGGAGGACGGCCAGCTGATCCGCGACGCGCACCTCATCCGCGACATCCCCACGGAGATCGTGCAGGGCCGCTACGACATGTGCACGCCGGCCGTCACCGCGTGGGACCTGCATCGGGCGCTGCCCGAGGCGCGCTTCACGATGGTGCCGGACGCCGGGCACGCGTTCGACGAGCCGGGGATCCTCGACGCGCTGATCCAGGCGACCGAGCGCGCGGCCGACCGCCTGGCGCGCTGACCTCCCGGCGGCCTAGCGGCCGACCAGCGCGGGGGAGCCGTGCGCGGCCGGCTGCGCGAGCGTCGCCGCGGGGGCCGCGGCCGGTGCGCCGACACCGCTGAGGATGTCGAGCGCGCGCCGCAGCCGCGTGCTGGAGGTGTGCATCGTGTACGGGAAGTACACGACCTCCACGCCGACGGCCGCGAACTCGGCCTCCAGGCGCTCGCCCTTCGGGGTGCCGCGCCAGTCGTCGCCCTTGAAGAAGACGTCGAAGCCGACCTCGCGCCACGTGTCGACCTTGTCCGGCAGCGTCTCCGCGCGGGCCTGGTCGACGTAGCTGATGTGGCTCACGATCTCCAGGCGCTCGGCGAGGGGCACCACGGGCGTGATGCCCTTGTTGAGCTCGAGCATCTCGTCGGAGACGACGCCCGCGATGAGGAAGTCGCACCGGCTCTTGGCGTGCTTGAGGATGTTGAGGTGTCCGACGTGGAAGAGGTCGAAGGCACCGGCGGCGTAGCCGATTCGGGTCATGGCACACGTGTCTCGGGTCGTCCGCGTCCGGGCGCGGGGACGCGCGGAAGCGGGATCGGGTGCAGCCCGGTGCGGGTACGCCGGGCGAGGTCCTCCTCGTCCGGCGACGCGGGTACGTCGGCCGCCCTGGGTGGGGGCGGCGGGGCGGGTGGACCTCCGGCGATCTTACGGGCGACCCGGCTCGCCGCGGAAGCGGGATACCCGAACGGGGGGCATCCCGCTGGATCCGGGGGCGAGCCCCCGTCCCGGCGGCCATGACCTCCTTTCGGGGGGCACAACAGGCTGTTGCTGGGTTACATTCAACGAACCCCACCTGTCTGGTGGGTTTTCATCAGCCTGTCTGACGGACCGATCCGAGCGAGGACCCGCCCGCATGCGCCACCGCACCCCATCCACCCGATCGATCCCCACGCGGACCGCGAAGCACGCCACACCCGCGTCCCGCCCCCGCCCCGCCCGCCACCTCGTCGCGCTCGCCGTCGCCGTCGGCCTCGCGGTCCCCGCCGCGCTCGTCGCCCCGCAGACCGCGGGCGCCGCGACGGGGCAGGACCTCACCGCGGGAACCCCCGTCTTCTCCGACTCCTTCACCCGCAGCGCGACCGGCGGCTGGGGCGCCGCCGCCGGCACCGCCGCGTACTCCTACGACGGCGTCTCCGCGTTCCGCGCCAACGGCGGGCAGGGCGTCATCGACCTCTCCCGGGCCGGCACCGCCGCGTCCGCCGCCGTGCCGGTCGCCGCCCCCGTCGACAGCGAGACCACCGTGCGCGTGCTGATCCCCCGCGTCCCCGCGCAGGGCAACGGCGTGTACGCGGGCGTCCAGCAGCGCGTGACCGGCTCCTCCTACTACCAGTCGAGCGTGCGGGTCGACAGCGCGGGCGACGCGCGGCTCTCGGTCGTGCGCGTCACCGGGTCCACCGCGGCGCAGGCCACCGTGGTCGGCGACACCGTCGTGGCCCGGGGCGTCGTGCCCGGCCGCGTGGTGAACATCCAGTCGCGCGTCTCCGGCTCCTCCGCGGTCGCCATCGACGCGCGCGCGTGGGTCGACGGCCAGGCCGTCCCCGGCTGGCAGGCCGCCGCCGTGGACACGAGCGCCGACCGCCTCGCCTCGGGCACGGGCACGCGCCTGTGGTCGTACCTCTCGAAGTCCTCCGGGCCGCAGGCCATCGCGTTCGACGACGTGGCGGTCCGGCCGCTGACGACGCCGGCCGCGGCACCCGCGCCGACGCCGGCCCCGACGACGCCGGCGCCCGCCCCGGCCCCCGCGCCCGGCACCGGATCGGGCACCGGCTCCTCCGACGCCGAGCAGGGCGTCTCCCTCGGCGACGCGCGCACGGGCGCGGGCTCCGCGCCCGTCGGATCCACCTCCTACGGCGTCCCCTCCGACGCGGTGTTCGTCGCGCCGACCGGCTCGAACGGCGGATCCGGCTCGAAGTCGTCCCCGTACGCCACCATCCAGAAGGCCGTCGACGCCGCCCCCGCCGGGCGCACCGTCGTCGTCCGCGCGGGCAGCTACCACGAGTCGGTGGTGATGCCGCAGGGCAAGGCCCTCACGCTGCAGTCGTACCCGGGCGAGAAGGTCTGGCTCGACGGCAGCCGGCAGGTCTCCTCCTGGACGGCCTCCGGATCCGCCCGCTACGCCAGCGGCTGGACCGTCGCGTTCGACGCGAGCCCCACCTACACGCGCGGCAAGCCCGACGGCACCGCGACCGGCTGGCAGTTCGTGAACCCCGCGTACCCGATGGCCGCGCACCCCGACCAGGTCTGGATCGGGCAGCAGGCGCAGAAGCAGGTCGCGTCGCGCGACCGGGTCGTCGCCGGCACGTTCTTCGTCGACACCGCGGCGGACCGCCTCTACCTCGGATCCGACCCGGGCAGCCAGACCGTGCGCTCGAGCGACCTCGTGCAGGCGCTCAGCGTCCGCGGCGACGGCAGCACGGTGCGCGGCATCGGGATCCGCCGCTACGCGCCCTCCGTGCCGGACCTCGGCGCGGTCGTCGTGCAGGCCAGGAACGTCACGGTCGAGAACCTCGTGATCACCGACAACGCCACGACGGGCATCTCCATCACGGCGACCGGCGCCAAGGCGACCGCGCTCACCGTCGCCCGGAACGGCATGCTCGGGATGCACGCGAACTACGCCGACGGGCTGCGCGCCTCGCGCGTGCTGGTGGCCGACAACAACACGGAGCGCTTCAACCGGGCGCCCGTGTCCGGCGGGTTCAAGATCACCCGCAGCCGCGACGTGGACGTGAAGGACAGCGCGATCCTCCGCAACGCCGGCAACGGCCTGTGGTTCGACGAGTCGGTCTACGACGCGAACGTCTCGGGCAACGACGTGATGGACAACTCCGGATCGGGCGTCGCCTTCGAGCTCTCCGCGACCATCGCGATCGTGGACAACGTGGTGGCCCGCAACGGCGAGGAGGGCGTCTGGATCGACGACACCGGCCACGTGGACATCTGGAACAACACGTTCGTCGCCAACGACCGCAACATCGACATCTCGCAGGGCACGCGCCGCGCGTCGAACCTCTCGACGCCCGGCCACGACCCGCGCCAGAAGCTGCCGGACCCCACCGTGACGTGGGTGGTGACCGACATCGACATCGCGAACAACGTGATGCAGGGATCCACCGGCAACGCGCTGCTAGCCGTCGAGGACCACTCGCACCAGCGCTCGGCCGGCCAGATGGGCATCACGACCTCCGGCAACGTGTACCAGCGGGACGCCGCGAACCGCCCCGGCTGGGCCGTGATCTGGTCCCGCGGCGCCGGGGACCCGGCCGTGTACGGATCCGTGCAGGCGTTCAGCGCCGCGACCGGCAACGACCGCACCTCGCTCGCGATCGACGGGCGCCCCGTCGTGGGCTCGGGCTTCCGGCTGACCGACGAGGTGCGCCGCGTCGAGACCCAGGTGGCCGTGCCGCTCATCGGCGCGGTCGCGGGTCTCATCGGCTGGCTGACCGGAGCGCGCGAGCTCGGGGCCGACGTGGGCTGATCCCGCGCGCGTGACAGGACGGGCCGATCCCCTCGGGTGTCGGCCCGTCCTGTCGTGCGCGGCCCGGTCGTCCCCGTGCCCGGGTGGTCGCCCCCGCGCCCCCGCAGTGGTCGTCCCCGCGCCCCCGGGCGCGGGCGCCGGTGGTCGGGGCGCGGGCGCCAGGGCGGGAACCAGTGCGCCGGGCGGGCGGATGAGTACGACTACTGGCCGCCGCGAGCTGACCGGCGGGCGGCCGGGACGGAGCCTGGGATGGCACCACGAGCCCGTCCCCGGACGGGCATCCACCGCCATCCGCCGTCGCGCTCACGCAAGGACCGTCCCATGACCGGCACGCCACGCTCGCCTCGCTCGTCCCGCTCCGCCCGCCCCCGGCACGCGATCGCGCTCGCGGTCGCCGCCGGGCTCGTCCTGCCCGCCGCGCTCGTCGTCGCGGATCCCGCGACCGCGGCGGGCGGCCAGGACATGGTCGCCGGCACCGCCGCCTTCTCGGACGCGTTCACGCGCAGCGCGACCGGCGGCTGGGGCACGGCCCCCGGATCCGCGGCGTACGCGTACGACCTGCCGTCGGCGTTCCGGGTCAACGGGACGCAAGGCGTCGTCGACCTGCCGCGCTCCGGTGCCTCCGTCTCCGCCACGCTGCCGGCCGCGGTCTCCGCGGACGCCGAGGCGACGATGAAGGTGATGCTGCCGCGGATCCCGGCCGCGGGCGGCGGCGTCTACGCCGGGCTGCAGCAGCGCGTGACCGGCTCGTCGTACTACCAGACGAGCGTCCGCGTCGACCCGGCGGGGGACGCGCGGCTGTCCGTCGTGCGGGTGAACGGATCCACGGCCGCGCAGACCACCGTGGCGGCCGAGGTCGTCGTGGCGCGCGGGCTCGTGCCCGGGAAGGTGCTCAACGTGCAGTCCCGCGTCTCGGGCTCGTCCGCGGTCGCCGTGGACGCCCGGGTCTGGCCGCTGGGCGCCGCCGTGCCCGCGTGGCAGGCGGCCGCGGCCGACTCGAGCGCCGCCCGTCTCGTCTCCGGATCCGCGACCCGCGTCTGGTCGTACCTCTCCTCGTCGTCGCCCACGCAGGCCGTCGCGTTCGACGACGTGACGGTCCGGCCGCTGACGAGGGCCGCAGCGCCGACGCCGACGCCGACGCCGACGCCGACTCCGACTCCGACCCCGACTCCGCCCCCGACCGCCCCCGCGCCGACCGCGTCGGACCCGGAGCAGACCGTGCCCCGCGGCGACGCGCGGCCAGGTACGGGATCCGGCGCCGCCCCGGTCGGCACCACGACCTACCCGGCGCCCGCCGACGGCGTCTACGTGTCGCCCACCGGCTCGAACGCCGGCGCGGGCACGAAGGCGTCCCCGTACGCGAGCATCCAGAAGGCCGTCGACGCGGCGCCGTCGGGACGCACCATCGTCGTCCGCGCCGGCACCTACCGCGAGACCGTGGTGATGCCCGCGGGCAAGGCGCTGACGCTGCAGTCGTACCCGGGCGAGGCGGTGTGGCTCGACGGCAGCCGCACGCTGACCTCGTGGACCGCGTCCGGATCCACCCGCTACGCCGCCGGCTGGGACGTGACCTTCGACGCGAGCCCCACCTACACGCGCGGCGCGCCGGACGGCACGCGCGAGGGCTGGGCGTTCGTCGACCCCGCCCGGCCGATGGCCGCGCACCCCGACCAGGTGTGGATCGGCCAGGCGGCGCAGCGCCAGGTCGCGTCGCTCGGGCAGGTGACCGCCGGCACGTTCTTCGTCGACACGGCCGCCGACCGCCTCTACCTCGGCTCGGATCCGGCCGGCCAGACCGTGCGCGCCAGCGACCGCGTCAGCGCCCTGGCCGTCCGCGGCGACGGCAGCACCGTGCGCGGCATCGGCATCCGCCGGTACGCGCCGTCGGTGCCCGACATGGGCGCGGTCGTGGTCAGCGGCCGGGACGTGACCATCGCGGACGTCGCGATCACCGACACCGCCACCACGGGCCTCTCCGTCCAGGCCACGGACGTGACCCTGCGCGCGGTGACCTCGGCGCGCAACGGCATGCTCGGGATCCACGCCAACTACGCCGACCGGCTCCGCGCCTCGCAGCTGCTGGTCGCGGACGACAACACCGAGGGCTTCAACCGGGCGCCCGTCTCGGGCGGGTTCAAGATCACCCGCAGCCGCGACGTGGACGTGGTCGACAGCGCGTTCCTCCGCAGCGCCGGCAACGGCCTCTGGTTCGACGAGTCGGTGTTCGACGCGACGGTCGCGGGGAACGACGTGCTGGCGAACACGGGCAACGGCGTCGTGTTCGAGCTCTCGGCTCAGCTCGCGTTCGTCGACAACGTCGCGGCGGGCAACGGCGCCGCGGGCCTCTGGATCGACGACTCCGGCCACGCGCAGGTGTGGGCCAACGCGTTCTCCGCCAACAGGCGGGACGTCGACATCGCGCAGGGCACCCGGCGCGCGGCGAACCTCTGGGAGGCGGGCCACGACCCGCGGCAGGCGCTGCCGGACCCGACGGTCACGTGGATCGTCACCGACATCCAGGTCGCGGACAACGTGATGCAGGGCAGCACCGGCAACGCGCTGCTCGCCGTGGAGGACCACTCGCACGAGCGCTCGGCCACGCAGATGGGGATCACGACCGCGGGCAACGTCTACCAGCGCGACGTCGCCTCGAGCCCCAGGTGGGCGATCGTGTGGGCCCGCGGCCCCGGCGACCCGGCCGTCCACGACACGGTCGGGGCGTTCGCCCAGGCCACGGGCAACGACCGGACGAGCCTCGACGTCGTGGGGCGGAAGGTGCTCGGATCCGGCTGGCGGCTGACGACCGAGGTGCAGGCGCAGCAGGCGACGGTCGCGGTCGCGGTGCCCGCCGCGGTAGCGACGCTGCGCGGGGTGGCCACCGGCGCCCGGGTGCTCGGCGCGTCGGCCGGCTGAGCGCGGACGGACGGGGGCGGGGGACATCCGTCCCCCGAAGGGGGAGGGGCGACGGGGCACAGGGTGCGTTTAGCATTGCCACCGTCACCACCCGCTGTTCACCCGTCGTACCCGCGATGGACGCTCCCGGACGAGGCCCACCCAGCCTGTCCATCCCGGAGCCGTGGACCGGACGAGGTCTTCCCGGACCGCGTCGCACCCCGCATCACCCACCTGTAACCCGAAACGCAGGAACACACCCGATGAACCCGTCATCGGCGCTGGACCGTACCCGCCGTCCGCGCCCGAACGCGCCCACCCGCCCCTCCGACACCCCGCGACCGCTCGACGCGCTGCCCGGCACGCGATGAGCACCACGAGGAACCGTCCCGCGACCCGGGGCGAGCGCACCCGCCTGCGCACCGAGCGCCGCTCGGCGCACCGCCCGATCATCGGATCCGGCGTCGCGCCCGCCGTCCCCGTCGTCCCCTCGGGCCGCCGCTGGGCCCGCGACTACCGCACCCGCCTGATCGCGAGCGACTGGGCGATCATCGTCGCCACCGTCCTCGTCGCCCAGCTCACGCGCTTCGGCACGGGGGACGCGGCCGTCGACGCCGGCTCGATGCAGCTCGACTACGGCATCGTCTCGGTGGTCGTGGTGGCCGCCTGGATCGCCGTGCTCGGCGCCTTCCGCACCCGCGACGCCCGCATCGTCGGCGTCGGCGTCTCCGAGTACAAGCGCGTCGTCAACGCGTCGGCCATCACGTTCGGCGCGCTCGCGATCGGCTTCCTGCTCCTCAAGGTCGACATCGCCCGCGGCTACGTCGTGCTCGCCTTCCCGCTCGGCGTCGTCGTGCTGCTCGTGAGCCGGTGGACCTGGCGCCAGTGGCTCATCCGCCGCCGCCTCCAGGGCGCGCACCTGTCGCGGGTGGTGGTCGTGGGATCCCGGGCCGACGTCGAGGACGTGGCCGCGCAGATCCTGCTGCGTCCCGCATCGGGCTACGCGGTCGTGGGCGTCGCGATCGACGACCACATCGCGGGCCTCGAGGTCGCCGGGCGCACGATCCCCGTCGTCTCCGACCTCGGATCCGTCGCGGCGGCCGCCGCCCGCACCGCCGCCGACGCCGTCATCGTCGCCAGCCAGCCGCGCGCCGGCAGCAACGCCGTCCGCACGCTCGGCTGGGAGCTCGAGGGCTCGTCGATCGAGCTGGTGCTCGCGTCGCGGCTCACGGACGTCGCCGGCCCGCGGATCCACTTCCGCCCGGTCGAGGGCCTGCCCCTCATCCACGTGGAGATCCCGCAGTTCGAGGGCGGGAAGCACGTGATGAAGCGGGCCCTCGACATCGCGGTGGCCGGCCTCGCGCTGGTGGTGCTCGCGCCCGTGATGCTCGTCATCGCGTGCATCGTCCGCATCGACAGCCCCGGCGGCGCCATCTTCCGCCAGGAGCGCGTGGGGAAGTCCGGCCAGGAGTTCCACATGCTCAAGTTCCGGTCGATGCGGGTCACCGCCGAGGCCGAGCTCGCGGCGCTGGCGGAGGCGAACGAGGGATCCGGCCCGCTGTTCAAGATGCGGAGCGACCCGCGCGTGACCCGCGTGGGCACCGTGCTCCGCCGCTACTCGCTCGACGAGCTGCCGCAGCTGTGGAACATCCTCGTCGGCGACATGAGCCTGGTGGGCCCGCGCCCGCCGCTGCGCCGCGAGGTGCAGGGCTACGAGAGCCACGTGCACCGCCGTCTGTTCATCAAGCCCGGCCTCACGGGCATGTGGCAGGTGAACGGCCGGAGCGACCTGAGCTGGGACGAGAGCGTCCGGCTCGACCTGTACTACGTCGAGAACTGGTCTCTGACCGGCGACGTGATGATCATGTGGCGCACCTTCCGTGTGCTCACCCGACCCGTAGGGGCTTACTGAAATGTCTGTGATCGAACCGCGTCGACTCCGCATCGCCATGGTCGGGACCCGGGGGGTCCCCGCCGCGTACGGCGGATTCGAGACCGCCATCGAGGAGATCGGGCAGCGCCTCGCCGCCCGCGGCCACGACGTCACCGTCTACTGCCGCTCGGCGAACCGCGCCCGCCCCCGCACCCACCTCGGCATGACGCTCGTGCACCTGCCCGCGCTCAAGACCAAGTCGATCGAGACGCTCAGCCACACCGCGCTGTCCGCGATCCACCTGGCCCTCGGCAAGCGCCAGGACGCGGCCTTCGTGTTCAACGCCGCCAACGCGCCGTTCGTCCCCCTCATCCGCTCGCGCGGCACGGCCACGGCCGTGCACGTGGACGGCCTCGAGTGGAAGCGCGGCAAGTGGGGCCGCATGGGGAAGAAGTACTACCGGATCGCCGAGCAGATGGCCGTGAAGAACGCCGACGCGCTCATCTCGGACGCCCAGGGCATCGCCGACTACTACGACCACGAGTTCGGGATCCCCACGGAGCTGCTCACCTACGGCGCCAACATCCTGCGCGACCCCGCGAGCGACCGCCTCGCCGAGCTCGGCCTCGAGCCCGGCCAGTACCACCTCGTCGTCGCGCGCTTCGAGCCGGAGAACCACGTCGACGTCATCGTCGACGGGTACACCGCGTCGGACGCGACCCTGCCGCTCGTCGTCGTCGGATCCGCGCCGTACTCCGCCGCGTACACCGACCGCATCGAGCAGGTCGCCACCGCCGACCCGCGCATCCAGCGCCTCGGCGGCGTGTGGGACCAGGAGCAGCTCGACCAGCTCTACGCCCACGCGCTCACCTACATCCACGGCCACTCGGTCGGCGGCACGAACCCGTCGCTGCTGCGCGCCATGGGCGCCGCGACCGCGACGCTCGCCAACGACAACGTCTTCAACCGCGACGTGCTCGGCGAGGACGGCCGCTTCTGGTCGGACGCCGCCGGCGTCGCCGCGCTCGTCGAGGGCGCGGAGGCCGCGGCCGACGAGGCCACGGCGATCGGCCGCCGCCTGCAGGAGCGCGCCGAGGAGACCTACGACTGGGACGCCATCGCCGACGGCTACGAGGAGCTCGCCGCCCGCATGACGCGCGGCTACTCCACGCACGGCATGAGCCGCGGGATCCGCTCGGCCACCCGCTGGGAGCCCGAGCTGCGCGCGAGCGACGCCGGCCGCACCTCCTTCCTGCTCGAGGAGAGCCGATGACCGCGACCGCCGACACCACGGCGCCGGCGCGCGACGAGTCGTACGCCGGCGTCGTCCGCCGCCTGGCCTCCGCGCAGAAGAAGGCCGCCCGTGGCGCGCCCGCGTACTCGATCCGCGTCAACCGTCCGGCCGGCCGCCTGCTCGCCGCGTGGGCCTACCGCGCGGGGCTCACCCCGAACCAGGTGACCGCCATCAGCGCCGCCTTCACGTTCACCGGCATCGCCCTGATCGCGCTCGTCGAGCCCGCCGCCTGGCTCGGCATCGCCGTGTGGCTGCTGCTCGCCGTGGGCTACGCTTTCGACTCGGCCGACGGCCAGGTCGCGCGCCTGCGCGGCGGCGGCTCGCTCTCGGGGGAGTGGCTCGACCACGTCGTCGACTGCATCAAGATCTCGTCGCTGCACCTCGCGGTGCTCGTGTCGATGTTCCGCTGGCCCGCCACGGACTCCGACGCGTGGCTGCTCGTGCCGATCGTGTACGCGGTCGTCGCGGCCGCGAGCTTCTTCGCGATGATCCTCAACGACCAGCTCAAGCGCGTGCACCAGATCTCGGGCGCCCCCGCGCCCGAGGCCGGCCGCTCGACCCTGCTCCGCTCGCTGCTCGTGATCCCCACCGACTACGGCTTCCTCTGCATCGTGTTCTCGCTGCTCGGCGCCCCCGTCGTGTTCCTCGCGGTCTACGCGCTGATGATGCTGGCCAACGCGGGGCACCTCGCCCTCGCGTCGGTCAAGTGGTTCCGCGACATGGGCGCGCTCGACGCGCGTCGCGCCGAGGCCGCGGCGTCGTCCGCCTCCGCCCGGGTGCCTGCGTGACCGCGTTCGCCGGCACGGAGCAGGCGATCGCCCGGGCCGACGACGAGGGCGCCGACCTCCGCGGCCGCACGATCCTCGTCGCCCACCCGAGCGCCGAGCTCTACGGATCCGACCGCGTGCTGCTCGAGAGCGTCGCGGGCCTCGTCGCCGCGGGCGCCCGCACGGTCGTGACCCTGCCGTCCGACGGCCCGCTCGTCGCCGCGCTCACGGGCGTCGGCGCGACCGTGCAGCACGCGCCCACGCCCGTGCTCCGGAAGTCGATGCTGCGCCCGCGCGGCTTCGCGGCCCTCGTCGGCCAGTCCGTCCGCGGCCTGTCGGCGGGCCTCGGCCTCGTGCGCCGCACGCGCCCGGACGCCGTGTACGTCAACACCGTCACGATCCCGCTCTGGATCCTCGTCGGCCGCCTCGCCGGCCGCCCGGTCCTCGCCCACGTGCACGAGGCGGAGGGATCCGCGTCGCGCACCGTCGGCACCGCGCTCGCCCTGCCGCTCGCGCTCGCCACGAGCGTGGTCGCGAACAGCCGCTACAGCGTCGACGTGCTCGCGCGCGCCCTCCCGAGGGTCGCGCGCCGCGCCGAGGTCGTCTACAACGGCGTGCCCGGCCCCGCCGACGTCGTGCCCGCGCGCGAGGCGCTCGACGGGGGCCTCCGGGTCCTCTACGTCGGCCGGCTCTCCGACCGCAAGGGCGTGGACGTCGCCGTCGACGCGATCGTCGAGCTCCGCGACCGCGGCGTGCCGGCGACCCTCGACATCGTGGGCGCCGTCTTCCCCGGCTACGAGTCCTACGAGGAGCAGCTGCGCACGACGATCCGCGTGCTCGACCTCGAGGAGCGGGTGACGCTGCACGGCTTCCACGCCGACGTGACCCCGTTCGTGTCCGCCGCCGACGCGTGCGTCGTGCCCTCCCGGGTGGACGAGCCGTTCGGCAACACCGCCGTCGAGGCGCTGCTGGCCGCGCGGCCCGTCGTGGTCAGCGACACCTCCGGCCTCCGCGAGGCCGCGGGCGGGTACGAGTCGGCGCAGCTGGTGCCGCCCGCGGATCCCGCCGCCCTCGCGGACGCCCTCCAGTCCATCGCGACGGACTGGGACGCGTACCGCGCCCGGGCCGCCCGCGACCGCTTCCGCGCCGAGCACCGGCACGGACCCGAGCTCTACCGGCAGCGCATCGCGCGGTCGGTGGGCACGATGCTCACGCCCACGAGGCGCGTCGGCAGCCCCCGACCGGCCAGCGACCGCTGACCACCGGCACCCCTCACCCGCTCCACCCACCCGAAGCAAGGACACCATGAGCATCATCTCCACCGCGGGACGCCGGCTGGCCGCGATGACCGCGGCCGCCGCGGTCATCCTGTCCGCGGTCGTGATCGCGCAGCCCGCGATGGCGGACTCCGCGCCGGTCGACCCGACCGACCCGAAGACCCCCGTGACGGTCACCGCCGACCCGCTGCCCACGACCCAGATCGACGGCGTCGCCTGGTCGCAGGTCGTCGTCGGCAACACGGTCTACGTCGCCGGCAAGTTCCAGAACGCGCGCCCCGCGGGCGCCGCCGCCGGCACGAACCTCACGCCCCGCAGCAACCTGCTCGCGTACGACATCCGCACGGGCGCGCTCATCACGTCCTTCGCGCCGAAGCTCAACGCCCAGGCGCTGTCGGTCACCGCGTCGCCCGACGGATCCCGGATCTACGTGGTCGGCGACTTCACGGACATCGACGGCCAGGGCTACTACCGCGCCGCGGCGTTCAGCACCGCGACCGGCAAGATCATCCCGACCTTCCGCCCCATCATGGGCAGCCAGACCCGCACGGTGAGCGCCTCGAACGACACCGTGTACCTCGGCGGCACCTTCCAGAGCGTCAACGGCGCCGCTCGGAAGTACCTCGCCGCGGTGTCCGCGACGAACGGCCAGAACACGGCCTTCGTCGCGGATGCGGACACCGTCGTGGACGCGCTCACCCTCACGAAGGACGCGTCCAAGCTCATCGTCGGCGGCCGCTTCACGCAGCTCAGCGGCACGCCGACCTACGGGCTCGGCGCGGTGGATCCCGCCTCGGGCGCCTCCCTCCCGTGGGCCGCCAACCAGCAGGTCAAGAACGCCGGCGCCGAGTCGTCGATCACGAGCCTGTACGCGACCGACGACCGGGTCTACGGATCCGGCTACACGTTCGGCGCCGGCGGCAACCTCGAGGGCGCCTTCTCGGCCGACCCGAACACGGGCGTCGTGAACTGGGTCGAGGACTGCCACGGCGACACCTACTCGGTCTTCGCGACCAGCAAGGTCGCGTACGTCGCGGGCCACCCGCACTACTGCGGCAACATCGGCGGCTTCCCGCAGACCGACCCCTGGACCTTCCAGCACAGCCTCGCGTTCTCCAAGACCGCGACCGGCACCGCCACGGCCGACCCGTACGGCTACGCCAACTGGGCCGGCACGCCGTCCCCGTCGCTGCTCAACTGGTTCCCGAAGTACGTCACGGGATCCTTCACGGGCCAGGGCCAGGCGGCCTGGAGCGTCAACGGCAACGAGGACTACATCGTCGTCGGCGGCGAGTTCCCGTTCGTGAACACCACCGCGCAGCAGGGCCTCGTCCGCTACGCCATGGCGAAGGACGCCCCGAACAAGGTCGGCCCGAACGGCAACGACCAGCTCGTCCCGAAGTCGATCTCCTACACGAAGGGCGAGGCCCGCGTCTCCTGGCAGGCCACCTTCGACCGCGACAACGCGCGCCTCACCTACAAGGTGATCCGCGACGGCAAGACCGCGACGCCCGTCTACCAGGTCACGCAGGACTCGACCTTCTGGAACCGGCCGTCGATGGGCTTCATCGACAAGGGCCTCGTGCCCGGCAGCTCTCA
This sequence comes from Clavibacter michiganensis, assembly GCF_016907085.1. Lineage (NCBI taxonomy): Bacteria > Bacillati > Actinomycetota > Actinomycetes > Micrococcales > Microbacteriaceae > Clavibacter > Clavibacter michiganensis. The sequence goes on from NZ_JAFBBJ010000001.1 coordinate 3,091,783, forward strand.
CACCTACAAGGTCGTGGTGACCGACTCCTCGGGCAACTCCACCGACCGCAACGGCGCCGCGCCCGTCACCATCACCGACCAGTCGGGCAGCGACGCGTACGCCACGAGCGTGAAGGACGACGGCGCGACCGCGTACTACCCGCTCGACGAGAAGGACGGCACCGCCGGCCTCGACCACGTCGCGTTCGAGGACCTCCGCGTCGACGCCGCCACGCGCGGCGCCGCGGGCCCGATCGACGGATCCACCGCCACCACCTTCTCCGGCCAGGACGGGTCCTTCGCGGTCACGCCCCAGGCCGTGAAGGCGCCGGACACGTTCAGCGTCGAATCGTGGGTCAAGACGACCTCGACGAACGGCGGCAAGGTCGTCGGCTTCGGCGGCAGCAGCACGGGCACGTCGAACAACTACGACCGCATGGTCTACCTCGACAACGACGGCCGGATCCTCTTCGGCGTCTACACCGGGGCCACCCAGACCCTGAGCTCGGCCCCCGGCTTCAACGACGGGAAGTGGCACCAGATCGTCGCCACCATGGGCGCGGAGGGCATGAAGCTGTTCGTCGACGGCAAGCTCGCCGGCCAGCGCGCGGACACCACGCGCGGCCAGGACTACACGGGCTACTGGCGCGTCGGCGGCGACAACCTCGGCGGCTGGCCCAACCAACCCCGGAGCTACTACCTCGCCGGCGACATCGCCCAGGTCGCGGTCTACCCGACCGCCCTCACGCGCGCCGACGTCGTCGACCACCTGGTCGCGTCCGGCCGCACCTCGCCCATCCCGCCGGCGCCCGCGGACGCCTACGGCAAGGCGGTCTACGCGGCCGACCCGTCCTCCTACTGGCGCCTCGACGACGCCGACGGCTCGTCGACGCTCAAGGACGCCGGCCAGAACGACGTCGGCGCCAACGTCGGACGCAACGTGCGGTTCGGCCAGGCGGGCGCCCTCTCGGGGCCGGTCGGCCAGGCGGCGGCGTTCTCCGACAGCATCGCGGTGAGCCAGCAGCGGGTCGCGAACCCGACCGCCTACTCGCTCGAGATGTGGTTCCAGACGACGACCACGCGCGGCGGCAAGCTGATCGGGTTCGGCGACAACGCGGATCCGTTTGCCTTCTCCGGCAGCTACGACCGCCACGTCTACATGCAGGACGATGGACGCCTGCAGTTCGGCACGTGGACCGGCCAGACCAACCTCGCGACCTCGCCCCGCGCCTACAACGACGGCCAGTGGCACCACATGGTCGCGTCGCAGGGATCCGACGGCTTGAAGCTCTACGTGGACGGCGACCTCGTCGGCCAGAACGGCCAGACGCAGGCGCAGGCCTACGACGGCTACTGGCGCATCGGCGGCGACAACACGTGGGGCTCCTCCAGCGGCACCTTCGAGGGCCGCATGGACGAGGTCGCGGTCTACCCGACCGTGCTCGCGCCCAGCACCATCGCGACGCACTTCTCGCTCGGGACGACCGGCCGCGTGCCGAACCAGGCCCCCAAGGCCGCGTTCACGCCGACCGCCGACTTCCTGACCGCCTCGTTCGACGCGACCGGATCCACGGATGCCGACGGCACGGTCACGGGCTACGCCTGGGACTTCGGCGACGGCGTCCAGGCGTCCGGCGCGACCCAGTCGCACACGTACGCCGCGGCCGGCACCTACCCGGTGACGCTCACGGTGACGGACGACCGCGGCACGACGAACCGCACGCAGCAGGACGTCACGGTGAAGGCGGCTCCCGTCAACATCGCGCCCACCGCCGTGGTCACCGCGACCGCGACCGACCTCACCGCGAAGCTCGACGGATCCGCCTCCACGGACCCCGACGGCACCGTCGCCTCCTCCGCGTGGGACTTCGGCGACGGCAGCACGGGCACCGGCCCGACGCCCACGCACGTCTACGCCGCGGGCGGCACCTACACGGTGACGCTGACGGTCACGGACGACAAGGGCCTCACGGGCAGCGCGTCCACGCAGGTGACGGTCGTCGCGCCCCCGGTCAACCGGGAGCCCGCCGCGGTCATCGCGTCCACCACGACCGACCTCGTCGCGAACCTCGACGGCCGCGCCTCGAGCGACCCGGACGGCACCATCGCGTCGTGGGCGTGGGAGTTCGGCGACGGCACGACCGGCACCGGGGCCTCCATCGCCCACCCGTACGCGACGGCCGGCACCTACACGGTCGCGCTGACGGTGACGGACGACAAGGGCGCGACCGGTCGCACGACCGCGAGCGTCACCGTCACCGCCCCGCCCGTGAACCAGGCGCCCGTCGCCGCGTTCACGAGCACCCAGGCGAACCTCGTCGCCTCGCTCGACGCCTCCACGTCGAGCGACCCCGACGGCACCGTGGCGTCCTACGCCTGGGCCTTCGGGGACGGGACCACCGGCACGGGCCGCACCACGACCCACGCCTACGCCGCGGCCGGCACCTTCGCGGTGTCGCTCACGGTCACGGACGACAAGGGCCTCGCCACGACGAGCACCTCGCAGGTGACCGTCCAGGCGCCCGCGTCGAACGTGCTCGCGCAGGACTCGTTCGGCCGCACGGTCGCGACGGGGTGGGGCACGGCCGACCTCGGCGGCGCCTGGCGCGTCACCGGCGGCACCAACATCGTCAAGGTGCAGGACGGCACGGGCCAGGTCGTCTCGCCGAAGGGCGAGACCCGCACGATGACCCTCGACGCGGTCTCCACCACCTCGTCGGACGTCAGCGCGACCTTCTCGCTCGACGCCGTCCCCACGGGCGGCGGCTCCTACACCCGGGTCAACTCCCGCCAGGTCGGTTCGGCCTTCTACCAGACGCAGGTCTGGATCAAGGCGACCGGGCAGATCCAGCTGGTGCAGTCGGAGGGGGCGACGACCCTCGGGTCGTACATCCTCCCCGGCACGACCTACCAGGCCGGCCAGCAGCTCCGCGTCCGCGTCCTGACGACCGGCACCTCGCCGACCACCGTCAAGGCGAAGGTGTGGGTCGCCGGCCAGGCCGAGCCCGCCGCCTGGCAGACGAGCGTCACCAGCTCGACCGCCGCGCTGCAGACCGCCGGCTCCGTCGGGATCCAGACCTACCTCTCGGGGTCGGCGACGGCACCCGTGACCACGCGGATCGACGACCTGGTCGTCGCCCGCGACGGCCAGGCGCCCGCACCCGCGCCCGCCAACCAGGCCCCGACGGCGGCGTTCACGTCGACCGCGAAGGACCTGACGGCGTCGTTCGACGGATCCACGTCGACGGACGCCGACGGCACGGTCGCGTCCTACGCCTGGGCGTTCGGCGACGGGACGACGGGCACCGGCAGGACCGCGACCCACGCCTACGCCGCGGCCGGCACGTACACGGTGTCGCTCACGGTGACGGACGACAAGGGCCTCGTCTCGGCGAAGAAGGACGGGACGGTCACGGTGACCGCGCCGGTCGTCGCGCCGGCCAACCAGGCCCCGGCCGCCGCGTTCACGTCGACGGCCAAGGACCTGACGGCCTCGTTCGACGGATCCACGTCGACCGATGCGGACGGCACGGTCGCCTCGTACGCCTGGGCGTTCGGGGACGGGACGACCGGCACCGGTCGCACCGTGGATCACGCCTACGCCACGGCCGGCACCTACGCGGTGTCGCTCACGGTGACGGACGACAAGGGCCTGGTCTCGGCGAAGAAGGACGGCACGGTCACGGTGACCGCGCCGGTCGTCACGCCGCCCGCCGCCGGGATCCTCGCGCAGGATACCTTCACCCGCACCGCCGCGAACGGCTGGGGCACGGCGGAGACCGGGGGCGCCTGGCGCATCACCGGCAACGCGTCGATCCTCAAGGTGCAGGACGGGAAGGCGCAGGTCACGAGCCCCGCCGGCGAGACCCGCACCGCGAGCCTCGACGCCGTGAGCACCACCACCTCGGACGCGCAGGTCTCCTTCGCGCTCGACAAGGTGCCCACGGGCGGCGGCGCGTACGTGCGGATCAACTCGCGCCAGGTCGGCACGTCGACCTACCAGACGCAGGTCTGGGTGCGGTCGACCGGCCAGGTCATGATCGTGCAGTCGGAGAACGGCACCAACCTCAAGTCGGTCGTCGTCCCGAACCTCACGTACACGGCCGGGCAGCAGCTGCGGGTCCGCGTGCAGGTCACGGGCACGTCGCCCACCACGATGAACGCGAAGGTCTGGCCCGTCGCCCAGGCCGAGCCGACGGCGTGGCAGTCGACGACGACCGGGACCCTGGCCGCCCTGCAGACCGCGGGCACCTTCGGGATCCAGACGTACCTGTCGAGCTCGGCCGCCGGACCCGTCGCGTTCACGCTCGACGACCTGCTGGTGACGGACGGCACCGCCCGATGAGCTAGCAGCCGGATGACGACGCCCCGGCGGGCGGGTCCCACGCGGACCCGCCCGCCGGGGCGTCGTCCTGACATGATCGACAGGGCCGTTCCGCGGCCGGGGGAATGAGAGGGGGAGACATGGCGGCACCACGCCTGCGCGCGCTCCCGGGGAAGGGGACGCGATGAGCGCCCTGCTCGCCGGATCCGGCCTCCAGACCCTGCTCCTCCTCGGAATCGCGCTCGCGGGCGGCGCCCTCCTGCTGCTCGTCCTGCGGCGCCTGCCGCGCACGGCCGTGGCCCTCTGGCTCGTCGTGCTCTCCTTCGTGCCCGTCTGGTCGGGCGTGCCGCTCGGCGGCTACTACCTCCCGCCGTCCACGGTGGCGGCCGTCCTCGTGATCCTCGCGATCGTGCCCGTGCCGGGCTTCCGGGTCTCGCCGCTCGACGTGCTCGTCGTTCTGATGACCGCGGCCGGGTTCGCCGGCGTGGTCGTGGGCGGCGGCGCGGGCATCGGCATGTCCACGCTCGTGACGTTCCTCACCTACGCGCTGCCGGGGTACCTGCTCGGGCGCATGGCGGCGCACCGGATCGGCATGGCGTCGTTGCACGCGATCGTCGCCGTCGTCTTCACGGTCGTCGCCGCGCTCGCGATCGTGGAGTTCGTCACCGGCTGGAACCCGTTCGTGCTCCTGCCCGGGAACGCGGGCCTGCGTGAGACGTGGGCGACGCTGCAGGGGCGCGGCGGCATCGTCCGGGCGGAGGGCGCGTACGGTCACTCGATCGCGCTCGGCTCGGCGCTCGCCATCGCGATCCCGCTCACGCTCGCGTCCCGCTTCGGCCTCCCGGTGCGCCTCGGCATGACGGCCGTGATGATGCTCGCGGCGGTCCTCACCTTCAGCCGCGTCGGCATGCTCGGGGCCGTCCTCGGCCTCGTCCTGTCCATCGTGTTCCTCCGCGACGCCATCTCGCTCCGCGTGCGCGCCACCGTCACGGCGGGCGTCGTCGTGGTCGCGGCCGCGGTCGCCCCCTTCGTGCAGTCCGTGTTCGACGACGCCGGCACGGAAGCGAGCGCCAGCTCCGACTACCGCGGCGACCTCTACAGCCTCGTGCCCGGCATGGGGATCCTCGGCACGACGCCCGAGGCGCACCGCGGCAGCGACGGCCGCGTCTTCTACGGGCCGTTCCGCTCCATCGACAGCCAGCTCGTGCTCACGGGGCTCACGTTCGGCCTGCTCGTCGCGGGCGCCGTGCTCGTCGCCCTCGCGATCGGCGTCTGGCTCGTGCTGCGGGGGCACGCGACCGCGGCCACCATCGCGCTCGTCGCGCAGATCCCCGCGCTCGCCTCGGTGGCGCTGATCACCCAGTACGCGACGCTCGTGTGGTTCCTCGCGGGGGTCGCGGCGACCAGCCAGATCCTCCGCCGCGACGCCATGCCCCTGCCCGCGCCGCCGCCCGACCCCGTCGCGGCCGACCCCGTCGAGGCCCGCGCCGCCGACCACCCCGATCCCGCCCGCATCACCGCCCCGCCGCTCCTACCCGGAAGAACCCCCTCACGATGACGCTCCACGAGTTCACCGCCCTGCTCCGCCGACTCTGGTACGTCGTGGTCGCCGCCACGCTCGCGGGCGGCGCGGTCGCGTTCGGCCTGTCCCAGCTCGCGACGCCCGTGTACACCGCGCAGTCCCGGCTCTACTTCTCGCTGAGCAGCGGATCCAGCGCGAGCGACCTCAACCAGGGCGCCACCTACACGCAGAGCCAGATGCTGTCGTTCGGCGAGCTCGCGGAGTCGCCCGCGGTGCTGGAGCCCGTGATCACGCGCCTCGGCCTCGACGTCACGCCGCAGGAGCTCGCGCGCGCCGTCACCGTCACGACGCCGCAGAACACCGTGATCATGGAGATCAGCGTCACCGAGCCGTCGCCGTCCGACGCGGCGGAGATCGCCAACGCGGTCGCGACCAGCCTCCGCGACACGGCCGAGGCGTACGCGCCGGCGGGCGCCGAGGGCTCGCCCACCGTCTCCGTGCGCGTGATCCAGGAGGCCCCCGAGCCTGAGAACCAGTCCGCCCCGAACGGCCGCACCAACACGCTCGCCGGCCTGCTGCTCGGCCTCCTCGCGGGCCTGCTCGGCCTCGCGCTCGTGCGCCTGCTCGACACGCGCGTCCGCTCCGCCGAGGCCGTCGCGCACCTGACGACCGCGCCGCTGCTCGGGGCGCTCGAGCGCGAGCGCGGCGTGACCGGCCTCGCGATGGCGGTCCGGCCGCTGTCGACCGCGGCCGAGGGCTTCCGCCAGCTCAAGGCGAACCTGCGCTTCGTTCTCCTCGGCGACCGGTCGTCGAGCATCGTCGTCACGTCCTCGATCCCCGGCGAGGGCAAGTCCACGGTCGCCGCGAACCTCGCGATGTCGCTCAGCGAGGGCGGGCGCCGCGTGCTGCTCGTCGACGCCGACCTCCGCCGGCCCGTCGTCGCGCAGTACCTCGGGCTCGAGGGCGACGCGGGCCTCACCACCGTGCTCGTCGGCCAGGCGCTCCTCGAGGACGTCGTGCAGCCCTGGGGCGACGGCACGCTCCACGTGCTGACCAGCGGCGAGATCCCGCCGAACCCGAGCGAGCTGCTCGCGTCATCCCGCATGGAGGACCTGGTCGGCCTGGCCAAGGCGACCTACGACGTCATCGTGATCGACACCGCCCCGCTCATCGCGGTCGCCGACGCCGCGTTCGTCGCGCGCATGACCGACGGCGCGATCGTCGTCGCCGACCAGACGCGCGTGCACCGCGCCCAGCTCTCCGAGGCGCTCGACGCGGTCGAGAAGTCCGGCGGATCCGTGCTGGGCGTCGTGCTCAACAAGGTGCGCCCCACGAAGGACAAGCGCGCGTACTACCGCGCGGAGACCGAGCAGGCGGGGCGCGCGGGGCGGGCGGCGGGGAAGGCGCACGTCGCGGGGTGAGGGGCGGGTACGACAAGAGGGGCGCGACCGGATCATCCGGCCGCGCCCCTCTCGTCGGCAGCGGGTGGTGCGTCGCCCCCTACTGGAACACGACCACCGGCGACCCGGCGTCGCGCGCCACGACCACGCTGATCGCGTCGGCCGACGCCGCCGGCACGCTGAACACGTAGTCGCCGGTCGCGGAGGCGCTGGGCTCGAGGGAGCCGCGGATCACGGTGTCGGAGTCGGCGGGCGTCGCGGGCGTGCGGTCGGCGCCGTAGAAGACGTTGACGGCCACGGAGTCGACCGGGACGGCCTCTCCTGTGACGTTCACGAGCTCGAGCCGCACGTCGACCGCGTCGCCGCTCAGCTCGCCCACGCGTCCGCCGTCGGTGCTGGTCGGCGTGACGGAGACGATGCGGGCCTGGATCGAGCCGGGGAACGTCGCGGTCTCGTCGAGGCCGACCGTGGTCGCCACCTCCTGGCCGAGCGCCCGGGTGTCGCCGTCGGGGAGCGGGGCCGGGGCCTCGGTGGCGCCCGCGGTGGGGGCGACCTCCGACCAGTCCTTCGTGTCGGCGGCCGCCGCGGGGGCGTCGGATCCGGATCCGTTCACCACGACCGTGCCGACCACGGCGGCGACGGCGAGGACGGAGGCGGCGCCGATCACGGCGACGGTGGTGCGGCGGCTGCGGGCGCGACGCTCGCGGCGCGGACGCAGGTCGGACGGGGTGCTCTCGGGTGCGGGCATGGCCTTCTTCGCTCGTCGGGTACGGCGGAAGACGGGCCCGACGACCAGGGCGGGTCGGCGGCGCGGGGCGGGCGGGCGATGGGTGGTCGACCGACGCAGGATTCCGGGTCTTCTGCCCTCGCATAGTACGTCCGGCACCGCGCGCCGACGAGTCCCCCGTCCAGGGGAGGCCGCCGCCGGACGGGCCGCGCGGATCCGCTCAGTCGCGCCGCGCGTACTCCTGGTACGACCAGCCGAACGCGCCCGCCACCATGCCGGCGCCGCGCGCGAGCGTGCGGGTGCCCTTGGCGCGGTGCGCGACGCTGCCCGTGACGGCGCCCACCGCGATCCGCCCGGTGCCGCCGAGCGCGCGCACGAGCCCGCGCGCGGTCGCCTCGGCGCGGATCCGGATGCGCGCGGCCGGGGAGGCCGGCGCGAGCGCGACCGACGTGAGGCTCCACGAGTTCCCGCTGCTGAAGGCGCGGAGCACGACCCAGCGGCGCGTGGTGCGGGCGCGCGGCACGACGTCGACGACGCCCGCCTCGGCGCACCAGGTGAGCAGCCCGCCGGACGCGACGAGCTGCCGGGTGAAGAGCGTGTCCTCGCCGCCCTGCGTGCCGAGGTCGACGTCGAAGCGCAGGTCCGCCGCGCGCACGGCGCGGAGGTCGAGCAGGAGGTTGTTGGTCGCGGCGACCTCGAGGCGCGTGCCCGTGGCGGGGCGGCGGCGCACGAAGAAGCCGCCGGCGCGCACCCAGGCGTCGGGCTCGACCTCGTATTCGCTGCGCACCGGGCCGGCGACGCCCGCGCTACCCGTGGACTGCCGGGCGCGGACCAGGGCGGCGAGCCAGCCCGGATCCGGCCGCTCGTCGTCGTCGAGGAACACGAGGAGGTCGGCGTCGGCCGCGGCGTCGAGCGCGCGGTTGCGGGCGGCGGAGATCCCGGGCGTCGGCTCGTGCACGTAGGCGATCGGCACGGGTGAGTCCGCAGCGGCGTCTTCCACGGCCGCGCCCGCGCCGCCGTCCGGGTCGTTGTCGACCACGACGATCCGCACGGCGCGGGGGAGCGCGGGGTCGGCCTCCGCGGCCTCGCGCAGGTCGGCGGCCTGCGCGGCGACGAGCGGCAGCACGGCGCGGATGTCGTCGGGCCGCCGGTAGGTGAGGATCGCGACGACGAGCGAGGCCGCGGGCGCGACCGGCCGGGCGGGCGCCGCGGTCGTCGGCGCGGGGGACGGCACCGCGCGCCAGCCGCCGGAGAGCCGGTACCCGTCGCGGATCCCGCGCACTGCCGCCGAGAGGGGCGCCACCGGGTGCGCGAACTGCCGCCGCCCGCCCTGCAGCAGCACCTCGTAGGCGATCACGGGCGTGAGCAGCCGCCAGCGGCGGAGCGCGCGGGCGTCGAGGTGGCGCGCCCCGTAGAGGAGCCGGTTCCGGATGTTGTGGTAGTAGTACGTGCCCGACTTCGCCTGGCCCGCGCTCGCGTGGCCGGCGCTCTGCGTGCCGCCCTCCGCGTGCACGGCCACGGCCTCCTCCACGACCGCCAGGGATCCGCCGGCCTCCACGACCTTCCGCGACAGGTCCACGTCCTCCCAGTACAGGAAGTAGTCGTCCGAGAAGCCGCCGACCCGGGTCCACAGCTCGTCGGTCACGAGCAGGCACGCGCCCGTGAGCCACGGCTCGGTCGCCTGGCCGGGGTGCTGCGCGCGGCGCGCGGCCGAGCGGATCCGGCCGTCGGCGAGGTAGAGGTCGGAGCCGCGGAACCACGTGCTGCCGTCCGGCCGGAGGATGGTCGGCGCCGCGAGCGTGAGCGGATCGGCCGCCACGACGTCCCGCAGCACCGCGAGCTGGTCGGGCTCCATGGTCGCGTCCGGGTTGAGCAGCAGGAACTCGCGCGCGCCCAGCCCGCGCGCCGCGTCCACGCCGATGTTCATGCCGGTGCCGAAGCCCGTGTTCGCGTCCGGGTAGACGCCGTGCACGCGCGTCGACGGGTGCGCCGCGAGCTCGCGCACGCGCTCGCGCTCCGCGTCGGTGGTGCGGTTGTCGACGACCACGAGCAGCGCGTCGTCGAGGCGCTCGACGAGCGGCAGCACGTTCTCGCGCACGAGGTCGGCGGATCCGTAGTTGACGACCACGACGGCGAGGAGGGCGGGGCGGGGCATGCGGGTCCCATCGGTCGGGCGCGCGGCGGGCGCAGCGTCGCCGGCGGAGGCCGCCCTCGGGTGCGGGCGGGTGGTGGCATAGTCTATTTCCTCGACCGATGACCCCGTGGTCGTGCCCGACGACCCGCCGCCGGTCATCCCGCTCAGGAGCGCCATGACCCTCCCCGCCCGTCCGCCCGGCCGCGACCTCGTCGTCCTCCAGTCGTCGCAGGCGCCGCGCCCCACGACGAACCCGTACATCGTGATGCTCGGGCGCGCGCTCGCGGCGACGCCCGGCGTCCGCCCGCTGCACTTCAGCTGGCGCACCGCGCTGCTCGGCCGCTACGACGTGTTCCACGTGCACTGGCCCGAGATCCTCGTCGACGGGCACAGCCCGCTGAAGAAGGCCGTCCGCCAGGCGTTCACGGTCGCCCTCCTCGCGAAGCTGACGCTCCGGCGGATCCCGATCGTCCGCACCGTGCACAACCTCGAGCGGCCGCAGGGCATCAGCCGCCGGGAGTCGCTGCTGCTCGCGCTCATGGAGCGGATGACGACGCTGCGGGTGCGCGTGAACCCGATCACGGAGATCCCCGCCGAACAGCCGCACGTGACGATCCTGCACGGCCACTACCGCGACTGGTTCCGCGACGAGCCGCGCGCCGACGCGGTGCCCGGCCGCCTCGGCTACGTCGGCCTCGTGCGCCGGTACAAGGGCGTCGAGCAGCTCGTCGCGGCCTTCCGGGGCGCCGGCGACGCGGGCGCCGACCTGTCGCTGCGCATCGGCGGCAACCCGTCCTCCGAGGAGCTCGCCGGGACGATCCGCGCGCTCGCCGCGGGCGACGACCGGATCCGCCTCGACCTGCGCTTCCAGTCCGACGCGGAGCTCGTCGACATCGTCACCTCGTCCGAGCTCGTCGTGCTGCCGTACCGGTTCATGCACAACTCCGGCGGCGCGCTCGCGGCCCTGTCGCTCGACCGGCCCGTGCTCGTGCCCGACAACGCCGTGAACCGCGCGCTCGTCGAGGAGGTCGGCCCCGGCTGGATCCACCTCTTCGACGGCGACCTCACCCCCGAGGGGCTGCTGCGCGCGACCGAGGCCGTGCGCACGGGCGCGCGGGCGGCATCGCCCGACCTCGCCGCACGCGACTGGGACCGGGCCGGCATCGCGCACGCCTCCGCGTACCGGCGCGCGCTCCGGATCCGCCGCGGCGTCGAGCGGGGCTGAGTCGCCCCACCCGTTCGGGGGCTGGATCCCCGCGCCCGCGCGGATAGCATCGGACAGGGCCCGCATACCCGGCGGTCCCGCCGACACCCGAGCTCGCGGTGATCCGGCCGTCACCCGCGGCCGACCCGATCGCCACCCCCTCCTCGACCCGACGACGGAGCCCCATGCATTCCGCCCTGCCCGGCGACCCGCGCGACCCCGCCGCCGACCCCGTGGCCGACGCCGCCGTCTCCCGCGCCGCCGCCCCGGCCGGCGTGCCCTTGTCGCCCGCGACCGCTCCCGCCCCGGAGACGCCGCCCGCCGCGACGCAGGGCCTCGGCGCCCGCGCGGCCCGCGGCGCGATCGTCACCATCGGCGCGCAGCTCGTCCGGATCCTCATCCAGGTCGCGTCCGTCGTCGTCCTCGCGCGGCTGCTCACGCCCACCGACTACGGCCTGCTCGCGATGGTGCTCGCGATCATCGGCGTCGGCGAGATCTTCCGCGACTTCGGCCTCTCCAACGCGGCCATCCAGGCGCGCGACCTCAGCCGCACCCAGCGCGACAACCTGTGGTGGATCAACGCCGGCATCGGCCTCGTTCTCGCGGCGCTCGTCTTCTGCGCGGCCTGGCCGCTCGCGGCGGTCTTCGGCCACGACGAGCTGATCCCCATCGCGCACGCCCTCAGCCTCACCTTCGTCTTCAACGGCCTCGCGACCCAGTACCGCGCGAGCCTCACGCGCAGCCTGCGCTTCCGCGCGCTCGCGACAGCCGACGTCACCGCGCCCGCGGTCGCGCTCCTCGTCGCCATCGGCGGCGCGCTCCTCGGCTGGGGCTACTGGGCGCTCGTCGCGCAGCAGCTCACGCAGACGCTCGTGCTCCTCGGACTCGCGGTCGGCTTCGCCCGGTGGATCCCGCGCCTCCCGCGTCGCGGCGAGCCCATGGGACCGCTGCTGCGCTTCGGCTGGAACATGGTCTCGAGCCAGATGGTCGGCTACGTCAGCAACAACATCGACACGTTCCTCGTGGGCCTCCGCTTCGGCGCCGGCTCGCTCGGCATCTACAACCGCGCGTTCCAGCTGCTGATGACGCCGCTCGCGCAGATCCGCAGCCCCCTCACCACCGTCGCGATCCCCGTGCTCTCGCGCCTCGCCGACGAGCAGCGCCGCTTCGCCGACTACGTCGCGCGCGGCCAGCTCGCCCTCGGCTACACGCTCGGCGCCGGCCTCGGCCTCGTCGCCGCCACGGCCGTCCCGATCACCGCGGTCTTCCTCGGGCCGCAGTGGGACAGCGTCGCGCCGATCCTCCGCCTCCTCGCCATCGCGGGCATCTTCGACACCCTCGCCTTCGTCGGCTACTGGGTCTACGTGTCGCGCGGCCTCACGGGCGACCTCTTCCGCTTCTCGCTGCTGAGCGCCGTGATCAAGGTCAGCTGCATCCTCGTCGGATCCTCCTTCGGCATCGTCGGCATCGCGGCCGGGTACGCCGCCGCGCCCGCCATCTGCTGGCCGATCTCGCTCTGGTGGCTCTCGCGCAAGGCCCCGATCCCCACGCGCCGGCTCTACATGGGCGCCCTGCGGATCATCGGCGTCGTGGGATCGGTGAGCGTCGCGACGGGCGCGCTGCTCGCCATGGTCGACACCGGATCCGACGTGCTGCAGCTCCTCGCGGGCGTCGGCACGACCGCGGTGCTGTACGCGCTCGCCGTCGCGCTCGTCCCGGCCGTGCGGCGCGACGTGCGCGGGGTGCTCGACCTCGCGCGCGTGCTGCCGAAGGCCCGGCGCGGGAGCGCGGCGGCCGCCCCCGCGCCCGCTCCCGCCGACGGCCCGGCGTCCGACCGGGTGGACGCCCCCACCCCGGCCCGCGTCCCCTCCTAGCCCAGCGCCGCCTCCGCCTCCGACGCGCCCGCCGCCACGGCGACCACGGTCTCGCGCCCCGCGTTCGCCACCCGCACGCCGCCCGCGAACGCCGTCACGCGCACGCGGCCCTCCGCATCCGTCCGCAGCGTGGTCGGCGCGAGCCGCCACTCCTCGCGGATCAGCCGGCGCAGCGCCTCGTACGACGGCTTCGGCGTGCCGTCCGCCCGCACCAGACCGCCGGGCGCGCCCAGCCACATGCCGTCGTCGGTGAGTCCCCAGTAGGTGATGGCCGCGACGGCCGGGTGCCCCACGAGCGAGCGGTAGTGGCGCTCGATCTCGTCCGCCTGCCGCTCCTCGCCCGCGGGCGTCGAGGGCCAGCTCGTCACCCGGAAGTCGTTGAGGTCGGTGATCTCGGGCGGCATCGGGTCGCCCGAGAGCAGCGTGGTCTCGGTCATGTGGATCGGCAGGCCGAAGCGCGCGAACCGGTCGACGATCCCGAGCACCTGCTCCTCGCCGCGGTACCCCTGGTGCATGTGCGTCTGCAGCCCGATGGCGTCCACCGGGATCCCCGCGCCCAGCACCTCCTCGATGAGCTCCTCGTAGGCGGGCGACAGGTCGAAGTCGTTGAGCACGAGCGTCGCGGCCGGGTTCGCGCCGCGCGCCTCCTCGAAGGCCATGCGCACCATCGCGAGCCGGCCGCGCGCCGCCGCGAGCCGGGTGATCCCGTTGTCCTCGCGGTCGAACACCGGCATGATCACGGCCTCGTTGATGGCGTCCCACGTGTCGATCAGCCCGGCGAACGCACCCACGTCGCGCCGGATCCGCTCCCGCTGCAGGCGCTCCACCTCGTCGAGCGGCAGGTCGAGCAGCCACGGCGCGGTGACCGTGTGCCAGACGAGCGGGTGCCCCTTCACGCCCACGCCGCGCTCGCGCAGCCAGCGCGCCGTGGTGAGCAGCCGCTCGGTGTCCGGCTTCCCGCGCACGGGCTCGAACCGGCCCCAGTAGAAGGGGAGCGTGGCCGTGTCGAACACGTCGAGCCACTGCTCCGCGAGCCGCTCCAGCCCCTCGAGGCGCGCGCCGCCGAAGGACTCGACGCCTGCCGCCCCGGGATCCGTCTCGCCGTTCGCGAGCGGGATGAGGTCGAAGCCGATGTTGCCGAACGCGAAGTCCTGCGTGGCCTGCTCGACCACGACGTCCGCGTCCGCGAGCGGCTGCCCGTCGGCGCCGAGGACTGTGATCACGGCCTCCGCGCGGCGGGGGTCGGGGATGGCGGTCGGGCGGCGAGAGGCGGTGGACGGGTCGGATGGGGTGGCGGGCATGGGTCCCTCTCGGGGGGTGGGCGCCACGGTCCCGGCGCGCGTCCGTCGACGAGCGGCAGGCGAGGCGGGCCGCGGGCGGATGCGGCGGTGCGGTCGCGAGGAACCTACGCGGGCGCCGCGACGGGGGTCCACCGCGCCCCGGATGTCCGCAACCTTTCCCCCTCCGCGACGGGTGGGGAGGGGCGGCCGCGGGCGTAGCGTGCACGCAGGGCGCGGATCCGACCGGCGCCCCCGCTTCGATGACGAGGACCCCTGTGACCCACGACGCCGCCCGCCTGTCCGTGCTCTACCTCGGCGGGACGGGCACCATCAGCGCCGCGTGCGTCCGGGCCTCCGTCGCCGCCGGGATGGACGTCACGGTCGTCAACCGCGGTGCCGACGCCAAGGGGCGCGGCACGCCCGCGGGCGTCACCACCCGCGTCGCCGACGTCCAGGATCCGGAAGCCCTCCTCGCCGCGATCGGCGACCGCACCTACGACGCGGTCGTCGACTTCCTGTCCTTCGACGCCGCGGGCGCCGATCGCCGCGTCGAGGTCTTCGCCGGCCGCACCCGGCAGTTCGTCGCCATCAGCTCGGCGTCGATCTACCGGAAGCCCGCGCTGCAGACGCCCATCACCGAGTCGACGCTGCGCGCTAACCCGTTCCTCTCCTACGCGCGCGACAAGATCGCCATGGAGGACGCCTTCCTCCGCCACCACCGGGAGAGCGGCTTCCCCGTCGTCATCGTGCGCCCGTCGCACACCTACGACGAGGCGAGCCCGCCGCTCGCGGGCGACTGGACGGTCGTCGACCGCATCGCGCACGGCGAGGAGGTCGTCGTCCCGGGCGACGGCACCTCGCTCTGGACGCTCACGCACGCGGACGACTTCGCGGTCGGCCTCGTCGGGATCCTCGGCGACGAGCGCGCGGTCGGCGAGGCGCTGCACATCACGAGCGACGACGTCTCCACGTGGGACCGGATCCACCACCTCGTCGCCGACGCGCTCGGCGTCGAGGCGCGGCTGGTGCACGTGCCCGCCGAGCAGTTCCCGATCGTCGAGCCCGACTGGGGGTGGTCGGAGCTCGTGCTGGGCGACCTCTCGCACAGCGCTGTGTTCGACACGACGCGGATCCGCCGTCTGGTCCCCGCGTTCCAGCCGCGGATCCCGTTCCACCTCGCGGTCCGCGGCGTGGTCGCGTGGCGGGCGGCCCACCCCGAGCTCACGCGGCCGGACGCGGACACCGACCGCAGGATCCAGCGCCTCGTCGACGCGAAGCACGCGGCAGACGCCGCCTACCGCGCAGCCGCGGCGGGCTGATCCGGCGCCGGCCCACCCGCGGCCGGCCGACGCGCGGCCGGCCGACCCGCGGCCGGCCGACGCGCGGCGCTAGCGGGCGGCGACCGCGGGACGCACGGCGACCCGCCCGGTCCACCCGGCACGAGCGCGGGCGACGAGCGTCACGACCACGACCGCGGCGGCCGCCACGAGCGCGGCCACGGCGGCGGGCGTCGAGAGCAGCTCGCCCGTGAGCCGTCCGACGGCGACCCACGCGAGGCCCCACGCGATCGCCGCGCTGGGCGCGAGCCGCCCGCCGTCGCTCAGGGCGAGCACCGCGCCGACGACGCCCGCGACCGCCAGCAGCGCCACCGCCCACGCGTCGCGCCCGGCCGTGCCCGGCTGGAGGCCCGACGCCGTGAGGATCGAGGCGATGTTCGCGATGCTCGCGACGCTCACCCATCCCAGATAGAGGCCCATGGTGCCGTCGAGCACGACGCCCTCCACGAGGTTCCGCGGCCGCGTCGCCATCAGCGCGCGGAACGTCCACATCAGCGTCGCGAGCAGCGCGACGATGACGACGCCGCTGAGAACGAGGAGCCCGGCCTGCGCCGTGAGGATCCACACGGCGTTGAGCACGAGGGTCACGGCCACGGGGTAGCCGACGCGGCGCTGGCGCTCGTCGGCGCGCTGCGCGGGGAGCGCCTGCCACACGGTGTACGCGACGAGCCCGAGGTAGATCACGCTCCAGATCGAGAACGCCGGGCCGGCCGGCGCGACGGGCGTGTAGCTCGCGCTGAGGGCGCCGCTCGACGCGTTCTGGATGCTCTGGTCGCTGAACGCGCCCGAGCCGAACGCGGAGCCGATGACGGCGAACGCCATGCTCGAGATGACGACGATCTGGCGGACGATGTCCTTCACGGTGCCCATGCGGCCTGCTCCTCTACGATGGGAATGTCAGCAGGCGGATAGTAAGCCTGCTGACGATCACTGTAGCAGGAGGGCGCCCATGCAGGACGACGAGCTCGCCAGCTGGCCCACCGGGCGGCTGCTGTCCACGGCCGCGCGCGCGGTGGAGCACGCGTGGTCGGAGGCGCTCGCCGGCCTCGGCGTCACGCACGCGGGCCTCATCGCGCTGCACCTGCTCCGCGACGGGCCGCTCAGCCAGATCCAGCTCGCCCGCTCCGCGCACGTCGAGACGCAGACCATGTCGCGCACGCTGGAGCGGCTGGAGCGGGAGGGGCTCGTGTCGCGCGCGCCGGATGCCCACGACCGCCGCCGCCACGTCGTCGCCCGCACCGCGGCCGGCGCCGACGCGTGGGAGCGCGCGCAGGCGCTCGAGCAGGACGTCGTCCCCGAGCTCGCCCGCTCCGAGGAGATGCGCCGCGGCCTGATCGACGTGATCCGCGCCGCCGGGCGCCCGACGCCGGCCGACGACGCGCCAGGTGCGCCGGCGCCCGCCGCCGCGACGGCATCACCCGGGCGCGCCCGATGAGCCGCCCCGCGGATCCGATCTCCGCCGCCGCCCCCGACCTCCCCGGCCGCGCGGTCATCCGCCAGGTCTGGAGCGACCTCGCGTTCGTGCACTGGCGCGTGGATCCCGCGCTCGTCGCCCCGCTCCTCCCGCCGGGCACGTGCCCGGACGTCCACGACGGATCCAGCTGGGTCGGCCTCATCCCGTTCGTCCTGTCCCGCAGCGCCTTCCCGCCCCTGCCCGCCGTGCCGTGGGCGGGCACGTTCGCCGAGCTCAACGTGCGCCTCTACAGCGTCGGCGACGACGGCCGCCGCGGCGTGGTCTTCCGCTCGCTCGAGGCCGCCAAGCTCCTGCCCGTGATCGGCGCGCGCGTGGGCCTCGGCCTGCCCTACATGTGGGCGGCGATGACGCATGAGGAGCGCGACGGCGTCGTCACCTACACGTCGCGCCGGCACACGGGCGCCCGCCCGTCGTCGCGCCTCTCCGTGCGCCCGCTCGGCGAGGAGGTGGAGGGGGATCCGCTCGCCGACTTCCTCACCGCCCGCTGGGGCATGCACGTCGCCCGCGGCGGCGTCACGCGCTACTGGCCGAACACGCACGACGCGTGGACCCTCGAGCGCGCCGAGCTCGTGGACCTCGACGACGAGCTGGTCGCGGCCGCCGGCCTCCCCGGGATCGTCGACCGCGCGCCCGACTCGGTGCTGTTCTCCCGCGGCGTCCGCACCGAGTTCGCCGGCCCGCTCCGGCCGCGCGCCTAGCGCTCGGTCCGGCGCGGGCCGGCCCGCGCCTACCGCTTCGCGCGCGGCGTCCGGGTCGAGCGCTTCCGCCCGTGCGACAGCTCGTCAATCGTCAGCGCCGCGCTCACCAGCGCGAGGTGGCTGAGCCCCTGCGGCAGGTTCCCGAGGAACGCGTGGTCGTCGGCGTCGATCATCTCGGAGTACAGCCCGACGTCGTTGCCGAGGTCGACCAGCTGGTCCATCAGCTCCCGCGCCTCGTCCATCCGGCCGACGCATGCGAGCGCGCCCGCCATCCAGAACCCGCAGGCGACGAACGTGCCCTCCTCCTCCGGCATGCCGGAGTAGCGGTACAGCAGCGGCCCGCGACCGAGCTCGGAGCGCAGCGCGTCGAGGGTGCGGGACATGCGCTCGCCGCGGTCGAAGCCGGAGACGGCGTGCAGCAGGATGCTCGCGTCGAGCCGCTGGCTGCCCGGGTGCATCACGTAGGCGCCGCGCCCCTCGTCCCAGCACTCCTCCTCGACCCAGGTGCGGATCCGGTCGCGCTCGGCTCGCCACCGGTCCGGCACGCCGGGGATCTGTCCGAGCTCCGCGAGCTCCACGGCGCAGTCGAGCGCCTGCCAGCAGCCCAGCTTCGAGGTCGTGTAGTGCTGCTCGTCCTCGAGCTCCCACATCCCGGCGTCGCGCTTCTGCCACATGTCGCACGTGCGGTCGGCGAAGGTCGCGAGGAGGCGGCCGGTGTCGGCGTCGAGCACGTTGCCGTCGCGGACGTAGGTGCGCACCACGTCGAACAGGTCGCCGAAGACGCCCAGCTGCAGCTGCGACTGCGCGTCGTTGCCGTCGACGACGGGCCCGACGCCGCGCCAGCCCGGCACCTCCGGGTTGGAGCTGCCCTCGGGCACGCCGCCCTCGAGCGAGTAGAAGACGTGCAGGTCGGGTCCGTTGTCGCGGATCGTGCGGAGCATCCACGACACCGCCGCGTGCGTCTCCTCGCGCAAGCCGAACCGCACGAGCGCGTTCACGGTGTACGCGAGGTCGCGCACCCAGGCGAAGCGGTAGTCCCAGTTCTTGCCGCCGCCCATCCGCTCGGGCAGCGAGGTCGTCGCGGCCGCCGCGATGGATCCGGTGGGCGCGTGCACGAGCAGCTTGAGCGCGAGGGCGCTGCGCTGCACGGCCTCGGCCCACTCGCCCTCGTAGCGGAACTCGGCGCTCCAGCCCTCCCAGTTGCGGATGGTGCGGTTGATGCCCTCGTCCACGATCTCGGGGTTCGGGATCCGCACGGGTTCCCGCTCGGTCCCCACCATCGTGAGGACGTGGCGCGATCCCTCCTTCGTGGTGAACGCGCCGGCCAGCGACTGCGTCCCGGGCTCGGCGGGCCCGTGGTCGAGGCCGACGACCGCGAGCGTCACGCCGTCCACGCGGATGACCGGGCCGTTGTGCGTCGCCTGCACCCAGGGCGACGACGTGCCGAGCGCGGTCCCGGGCGCGACGAGCCAGCTCATCGCCACCTCGCCCGTGAGCCCCTCGATGCGTCGCCCGAGCTCGGACCACGGCAGACGCCCGGCGACGCCCGTGACGAGCGCGTCGGTCACGCGCACGCTGCCGGACGCGGTGGTGAACGTGGTGGTGAGCACGTTGGTGCCGGGCACGTAGGCGCGCGTCACCTCGAAGTCCTCGTCGGGCCGCAGCGTGATCCGGCCGCCGTGCGGAGCGTCGAGGATCGCGGCGAACGCGGGCGCCGTGTGCAGGTTCGGCAGCGGCAGCCAGTCGATGTCCCCGTCCTCGGCGATGAGCGCGACGGTGCGCCCGTCCCCGATGGCGGCATAGCTGCGGAGCGCGACGTAGCCGTCGATGCGCTCGGGTGCGGGGCGGGATGCGGACGTGGCCATGGGACTCCTGTCGACGCCGGCAGGAGGGCACCGACCCCTCCAGTATCCCCGGGACGCCTCCGCGCGACCGGGCCGCCGACCGGACGCGGACACGGCGGGCCGGCCAATCCCTTCTTCCCCGGGCTCCGAATACCGCCGATGTGCCCGGAGCCCACCCGAACGGTTCCGGTCGCGCCCGTCGGACAGCGTCGTCCGCGCGGGTCTCCTCCCGCTCGCGATCCGGGCCAGGCTGGATCCATGACGCTCCTCGAGGCCGTGCGCGGCGACATCACCCGGCAGGACGTGGACGCGATCGTGAACGCCGCGAACTCGTCGCTCCTCGGCGGCGGGGGAGTGGACGGCGCGATCCACCGCGCGGCCGGCCCCGAGCTGCTCGCCGCGTGCCGCCGCATCCGCGCCGAGGAGCTGCCCGACGGCCTGCCCGCGGGCGACGCGATCGCGACGCCCGGCTTCCGCCTCCCCGCGCGCCACGTGATCCACACGGTCGGCCCGGTCTGGTCGGCGTCGAACGACCGCACGGCGACGCTCGCGAGCGCCTACCGCCGGTCGATCGAGGAGGCCGCCGCCCTCGGGATCCGCAGCGTCGCCTTCCCCGCGGTCTCGGCCGGCGTCTACGGCTGGCCGGTCGACGACGCGGCGCGCGTGGCGGTGGCCGCGGTGCGCCGGGCGATGGCGGACGGCGCGGCCGACGGGATCGAGCTGGTGCGCTTCGTCCTGTTCTCCGAGGAGGTGCTCGCGGCCTTCGAGGCGGCGCTCGCATCCGAGATCTGAGCCGACCCGGGAACGAGGACGCCGGCCCTGCCGTCTGGGACGGGGACCGGCGGATGGTGCCTGGACGCGGCGTCGATCCGCGGACCTTTCGATTTTCAGTCACGCGAGGGCTCTCAGCAGGGCAGCGAGCGGGGGGCGTCCGTGGCCCCACGGCCCTCCTCTATCCCCGGGGTTTCTCGGAATGACCGGTCGCGCCCGCTGATTCTGGGCAGAACGCCGGCACGAAGCGGGGTGTAGAAGGCGATGGGTGTGCCCACTGAAGGAGGGGCGCGGCTGGAGCCAGGGGTAGTCGACCGTCATGAGCTCGACTACGCTCCCTCCACAAGAGCTGCAAGCAGCTTGTCGCGGACCCGGAGGCGTGTTAAGTTATGACAGAACCGTCTCTGATCCCTATGCTCGGGGAGTCGGAGCCGGTGGTAGCCATCGTCCGCTCGAGCGGACGTGCCGATGCCGTCATTTTTCTAAGGGGGCTAAGTGTTGCGCATCAAGCGAGATTCAAGTACTTCTTGGAGTGCCTTCGCGACGGTCATCGCGTCAAGAGCCCTGAAAACATGCGGCACTTGCACACCGACTCCGGCGGAAATGCCTTACATGAACTAAAGGTTCATGCCGCTGGCGGGCTCCGATTGTACCTCATTTTGAGTGATGGCGTGTGGTACGCGACGCACGGTACAAAGAAAGTAAGCGACAAGCGCGTTCCTGCGGAAATCACCAAGGCCTTTGATATCTTCTACTTCTATATGGACTCTAAGGAAAAGTAATTATGTCGGTATTTCCTGACACTGGTGAGTTTAGAAGCACATACGCGCAAGAAGCGGCCATGGTTAAGGCGAGCGAGCTGATAGCGGAGGCGCTCGAGATTTCGGGGAAATCACGCACTGATCTCGCCGCGGAACTCGGCGTCAGCAAAAGTGAGATAACGGCCCGTCTTCGTGGCGAACGAAATATCACCGTGCGTACTCTTGCTGCGACTTTGCACGCTCTTGGCTCTCATCTCAATCTCAGCCTCACGGGGGCATCGTCTCCGAGCGGTCATGAGATTGTTCGATCGGAATGGAGTCGTCGGACTGCGAGACAGGTCACTAATCGGGTGCCGCGTACGCGCGCCTGCGATCACTCGGTAACATCGGTGTCGGCCTACCGTAAGCAGAAGGCGTCGTGACCGACGAGCTTGCCAATACTTACTTTGCTGAGGACCTCAAAGTGCTCAGCATGCACGGTGACAGTGGTGGGGTGGCGGACGCGCATGCTACATGGGTGGTCTCTTACGACTTGGAGACGATAGATCCTGGACGGATCATCATCGCCACCATGCATGTGGCTAGGGAGCAAGGGCGCGTCGACGTGACGGTCGGGGCCCTGTTCACTGCAGTGGGAGAGGAGCTAACGGACTCGGCAGAGCTTGCTACATCCATCGCGAAGTCGACTGCTCTCGAAACGGTGTATGACTTTGCGCGGACCACATTCATGAGTGTCTGTGGCACTTTAGATATTGACCTTCAAGCGCCAGCCAAGGCGCCGCCGGCTGAGATGAGTCCCTTCGAGGAAGAGGGCAACGAGGAATCGGCAGATCGGGAGGCGTGATTGCCTTTCGTGGCTAGGCATTGCGCCGGTTAGCGTTCCCATTGGCGGCTTTGCGGCTGTAGCTGAGCCTAGGAGATGTTCGCTCAGCTCATTTGACGCTGTGGATGTCGATAACCGGATTTTCGGGCACGATGAGCAGGACGCGCATACACTCGTGCGAGAACTGCTACTACTCTCGCGAATGCGAATGCCGCTCGCTAAAGCGGGCGACGGACGTGAGTCAGCATCTTGCTTGAGAAAGCGTCAGGTTGTCACGGCGGACGTGCGTCGTGATTGGTCAGGGCGGGCATGCTCATACGCGCTCTACTGGTGCCGTCCTGGGTGTCGAGTTTAGGGATTTTCCTGACCCTCTTCCCCGCTAATGGCGGGAGGCAAGGCATTGGGCCCCGATTTGATTCCGTCGGCTCACACCCGATCGCGCCAACGCTCCACGGCTGAGGATGTGGGCACGCTTGACCGGGCGAAGCCGACTGATGTACCAGCAGAGGCGTCATTGCCACATGCGGCGTGGCGGTGGCGGTGGCCGCGGTGCGGGGTCCGCTCGCCGAGGGCGCGGCCGACGGGATCGAGCTGGTGCGCTTCGTGCTCTTCTCCGACGCGGTGCTCGCGGCCTTCGAGGCAGCGCTCGCGTCCGACGCCTGAGCGGGCCAGGAGAAAGAGAGGCGCCGGCCCTGCCGTCTGTGACGGGGACCGGCACATGGTGCCTGGACGCGGCGTCGATCCGCGGACCTTTCGATTTTCAGTCGAACGCTCTACCAACTGAGCTACCCAGGCGAGCGGGCGGCTTGCGAGAAGACGCCCACATCGGACAGAAGCCCTCTCGTGAGAGAGGGCTCATATCCGTGGCGACCCTGACGGGACTTGAACCCGCGACCTCCGCCGTGACAGGGCGGCACGCTAACCAGCTGCGCTACAGGGCCTTGCATGTCGATCACATTGCCTGGTGACCCCAACGGGATTCGAACCCGTGTTAACGCCGTGAAAGGGCGCCGTCCTAGGCCACTAAACGATGGGGCCGCTCGCCCTGGCGGACCAGGTCTCGCAGCAACCGACACGTCAGCATAACCGCACTCCGGGCGAGGACTCAAATCGGCCGTCCCCGTTCGCGTCCTGCCCGCGTGGGCATGCGGATCGGGCGGCGTGTCGGCTCCTCGCACCAGGGCCCCGAGCCCTGCCCGTCGACACCCGGCACGGCCTCCTCGCAGGTTCGCGACACGGCCAGCCCGCTGCCCCGATGTGCCCCATCCGCGGGGTTAGCCTTCGCACGACCCTCCCGGGGAGGGGATCCCCAGCGTGGATCCCCGCATCGGCGCGCTGTGCGCCGCGCACCCCCGTTGCTACTGTGAGAGCCGGTGAAGGCGTGACGGATGTGATCCGCGCTCCCCGCCGGCCCTGCAGGGAGGCACAGCCGGCCAGCCGGGCGACACGATGATCGGGATCACCATGCACCATGACCTCCTCCGGAGCTCGCGCCCCTCGGGCGCGCGACGACCGCGCCCCCGCGGACGCCGCAGCCTCCAGGCCATCGTCGCCATCGCCGCCGTGCTCCTCACCGGATCGATCGCCGCTCCCGCCCACGCCGACACCTTCGCCTCGTGGGACGACGTGCAGAAGGCGCGCGGCGACGAGCAGGCGCAGCAGGCGCTCGTGCAGCGCATCAACGACGAGATCGCGTCGCTCCAGCAGCGCGTCACCGACGCGCAGGCCCTCGTGGTCCAGCGCGGCGACGAGCACGACAAGGCGCAGCAGGCGGCGGACGACAAGCACGCCGAGACCGAGCTGCTGCAGCAGAAGGTCGACGCAGCCGACGCGAAGGCCACGAAGTCCCAGGAGCAGGCCGCCGGCCTCGCCAAGCAGCTGATACGGTCGGGCGGCCAGAACCTCTCCGGTACCCTGCTCCTCAGCGAGGGCGACGGCAGCGACGACCTCCTCGACAAGCTCGGCACCATGAGCAAGGTCGCCGAGAAGACCGACCAGATCTACGCCATCGCCCTCCAGGACCGCAACGCCGCGAAGTCCCTCAGCGACCAGGCCCAGGTCGCGCTGAAGGAGCTCGACGCGCTGAACGCGAAGGCCGAGCAGCTCCTCGAGGAGGCCGCGCAGGCGCAGATGGACCTCGAGCAGGCGCTCGAGGACCAGAGCGCGCAGAAGGCCGACGCCGACGCGAAGCTCTCCGTCATCACCCAGAACCGCGAGGCGACCGAGGACGACTACCAGGCCGGCGTCCGCAAGCGCCAGGCGGACGCGGATGCGCTCGCCGCCAGCCAGGGCGCCTCGGGGGGCGGCGTGTCGACCGGCGCCATCAGCGCTTCCGGCTGGACCGCGCCTCTGCTGGGAGCCAGCACGAGCAGCCCCTTCGGGTACCGGATCCACCCGATCTACCACACCAAGATCATGCACGCGGGCGAGGACCTGGTCCGGGGCTACAGCTGCGGCGAGATCCAGTACGCCGCCCACTCGGGCACCGTGAGCTTCGCGGGTCGGAACGGCGGGTACGGCAACTACATCCGCATCGACCACGGCGGCGGCGTCTCCTCGGCCTACGGGCACATCATGGACGGCGGCACGCTCGTCCGCACCGGCCAGCAGGTCGTCGCGGGCCAGCCCATCGCCCGCACGGGCACCACGGGCGGCTCGACCGGCTGCCACCTCCACTTCGAGATCCGCATCAACGGGAACGCCGTCGACCCGGTGGCGTTCATGCACGGCCAGGGCGTCACCATCACGAGCACGCATTGACATGAGGAACGACATGAACCACCTCCGCCCGACCACGGTCGTCATCTCCACGATCGCCGTGGGGGTGATCGCGGTGTCCAGCGGCGTCGCCGCCCAGACCGCGTTCGCCGCGACCGACTACCCCTCGTGGGCCGACGTCCAGGCGGCGAAGGCGAACCAGGCCGACACCCAGGCGGCCATCGACCGCGTGACCGAGCTGGTCACGGGGCTGCAGGTGTCCGCCGACCAGTCGAACAAGGCCGCGCTGATCGCCGGCGAGAAGTACGCCGGGGCGCAGGCCGCGCGCGACGCGAAGGCCGACGAGCTCGCGCGCCTGCAGAAGAAGGCCGACGAGGCGCAGGCCACGGCCCTCACCAGCCGGATGCGCGCGGGGCTCCTCGCGAGCCACCTCGCCCGGGCGGGCGGCCAGGACATCACCGCGAGCCTCTTCTCCTCCGACGGCGACGACGCGGAGGAGCTGCTGCGCTCGCTCGGCACCATGACGAAGCTCTCCGAGAGCACGCAGTCCGTGTACCAGCAGGCGCTCGCGGACCGCAACAGCGCCGCGTCGCTGAGCGACCAGGCGCAGGTCGCGAAGGACGAGCTCGCCCGGCTCGCGGACGAGGCCCAGAAGGCGCTCGACGACGCGAACTCCGCGGCCGCGACCGCGCAGGCCGCGGTCACCGAGCAGACGCGCAACAGCGACCAGCTCATCGCGCAGCTGGCGCTCCTCAAGGACTCCACCTCGGAGATCGAGGCGCAGTACATCCAGAGCATCACGCAGCCGCCCATCCCCGAGGCCGCGGCCGCACCTGCGGCGTCCTCCGGCGGCTCGGGCTCGGGCGGCGGATCCTCGTCCGGCGGCGGCGGTGGTCCGTCCTCCGGCGGCGGGTCGTCGTCCGGCGGGGGCGGATCCTCGTCCGGCGGCGGATCGAGCGCCCCCGCGCCCGCACCCCAGCAGCCCGCCCCGCAGCAGCCGTCGCGTCCGGCGCCCGCGCCGGCACCCGCGCCCGCGCCGGCTCCCGCCCCGTCGGGCAACGCGGCGCAGGTCGCGATCTCGTTCGCGAAGGCCCAGCTCGGCGAGTCCTACGTCCTCGGCGGCGCGGGCCCGAACGTGTGGGACTGCTCGGGCCTCGTGATGATGGCGTACCGCGCGGCGGGCATCGACGTCGGCAGCCACTCGGTGAGCTCGCAGTACAACACGATGCAGGCCCGGGGCCGCCTGGTGCCGTTCTCGCAGCGCCAGGCCGGCGACATCATCTTCTGGAACGACGGCAGCGGCTTCTACCACGACGCCATCTCGCTCGGCGGGAACACCATCATCGCGGCGCCGAAGCCCGGCGACGTGGTGAAGATCCAGGGCCTCTGGGGCGGCAGCGACATCATGCCGTACGTCGGCCGACCCGGCTGATCCCCGCCCGCCGCACACGACGACGCCCGCCTCACCGCATCAGCTGCGGGGGCGGGCGTCGTCGTGTCCGGCGCGCGGACTCAGGCGGTGACGCGGATCAGGCGTCCTCCTCCGGCTCGCCGCCGTGGCCGTCGCCCTCGGCCTGGAGCTTCTCGAAGCCGGCCTGCACGATGCGCTCGGCCTCGGCCGCGTCGCCCCAGCCCTCCGTCTTGACCCACTTGCCGGGCTCGAGGTCCTTGTAGTGCTCGAAGAAGTGCTCGATCTCGTTGCGCGTCTGCTGCGGCACGTCGTCGATGTCCTGGATGTGGGCCCAGCGCGGGTCCTTCGCGGGGACGCCGATGACCTTGGAGTCGATGCCGGCCTCGTCGCTCATGTTGAACACGCCCACGGGGCGGATGGAGACGCCCACGCCGGGGAAGACGGGGTATTCGAGGAGCACGAGCACGTCGACGGGGTCGCCGTCGAGGCCGAGCGTGTTCTCGAAGTAGCCGTAGTCGGTGGGGTAGACGAACGACGTGAAGAGCACCCGGTCGAGGTACACGCGACCCGTCTCGTGGTCGACCTCGTACTTGTTGCGGGACCCCTTGGGGATTTCGACGACGACGTCGTAGCTGGCCATGCGCGTGCTCCTCGTGGTTCTGACGTGGGCGGATTGCTGCCATAACGTTAGTGGATGCCCTCCGAGCGCCCCCGTCTCACCCCCGCCGTCGCGGACCTCCGACGGGCGGTCCGCGAGGCGCTCGCCGGAGCCCCGGCCGGGCCCGTCCTCGTGGCGCTCTCCGGCGGCGCCGACTCGCTCGCGCTCGCCGCGGCGGCCGCGTTCGAGGGGCCGCGCGCGGGCGTCGCCGTGGGCGCCGTCGTCGTCGACCACGGGCTGCAGGACGGCTCCGCGGGCGTCGCCGCCCGGGCCGCCGACGCCGCGCGCGCGCTCGGCCTCACGCCCGTCGTCGTGACGCGCGTGCAGGTGGATCCGGGCACCGCCGGCCCCGAGGCCGCCGCCCGCGCGGCCCGGTACGCCGCGTTCGACACGGCGCTCCGGGAGACCGGATCCCGCGCGCTGCTCCTCGCCCACACCCTCGACGACCAGGCCGAGACCGTGCTGCTCGGGCTGGCGCGCGGATCCGGGGCGACGAGCCTGCACGGCATGGCCCGCTCCGCGCCGGCCCGCGACGCCGACGCCGTCTACCTGCGGCCGTTGCTCGGGATCCGCGCGGCCGCCACCCGCGCCGCGTGCGCTGATCAGGGCCTCGACCCGTGGCAGGACCCGCACAACGCCGATCCCGCCTACGCCCGCGTGCGCGTCCGCCACGACGTCCTGCCCGTGCTCGAGCGCGAGCTCGGCCCCGGCATCGCCGAGGCCCTCTCCCGCACGGCCGACCAGCTGCGCGAGGACGACGACGCGCTCGAGCACTTCGCCGCCGAGATGGTCGAGGAGATCGCCGACCACGCCGAGGCGGGCATCTCCCTCGAGGTGGCCTCGCTCCTCGCCGCGCCGCCCGCGCTGCGGCACCGGCTGATCCGCCTCGCCGCCCGCGAGGAGTTCGCCGCGCACCTCTCGCGGACGCACGTCCTGGAGGTCGCGCGGCTCGTGACCGACTGGCACGGGCAGGGGCCCGTCGACCTGCCGGGCGTTAGGGTCGTACGCAAGGACGAGCTCATCGTCCTCAGCGCCAGGACGACGGAAGAGTGACATGAGATCCACCGACATCGCCGACGACCTGACCGAGGTCCTCCACACCGAGGAGGAGATCCGCGGCCGCATCGCCGAGATGTGCCGCGAGATCGAGCGCGACAACCCGGGGGAGGAGCTGCTCCTCGTGGGCGTGCTCAAGGGCGCGGTCATGGTCATGGCCGACCTCGCGCGCGAGCTCGAGCTGCCGATCCACATGGACTGGATGGCGGTGAGCTCCTACGGCTCCGGCACCAAGTCGAGCGGCGTCGTCCGCATCCTCAAGGACCTCGACGCCGACCTCACCGGTCGGCGGGTGCTGATCGTCGAGGACATCATCGACTCCGGCCTCACGCTCTCCTGGCTGCTGGCGAACCTGCGCTCGCGCGGGGCCGCGAGCGTCGAGGTGTGCGCCCTGCTGCGCAAGCCCGAGGCCGCGAAGATCGCGGTCGACGTGAAGTACGTGGGCTTCGAGATCCCGGACGACTTCGTGGTCGGCTACGGCCTCGACTACGCCGAGCGGTACCGCAACCTCCGCGACGTGGCGGTCCTCGCGCCGCACGTCTACAGCTGAGGCGTCCCGCTCCTCTTATCGGCCTCCATGCCGGCGCACGTTCGGCTGGCGGCGAACACCGCGGCCACGCTCAGACGGCCGCTTGTATCCTCGAGACATCTCGTCGCCGTACGGCGCGGCACGGGCAGAAAGGTGTCGGGCCCGCGCCCCTACGCTCATGAACTTCAAGAAACTCCTCCGCAGCCCGATCCTGATCGTCGTCCTCGCCATCGTCGTGGTGTCGGTGGGCTTCAGCCTCATCACGGGATCCGGCTACAAGACCATCACCACGCAGCACGGCCTCGAGCTGATCCAGGACGGCAAGGTCGCCTCCGCCAAGATCATCGACGGCGAGCAGCGGGTCGACCTCACGCTCGCGAGCGCCGACGGCGACAACGGCACCATGGTGCAGTTCAACTACGTCGCGCAGCGCGGCGGCGAGATCGTCTCCGCCATCACGGCCGCGAACCCCGCCGAGGGCTTCGACGACCAGGTGCCGCAGCCGAGCTGGCTCCTGTCGGCGTTCAGCATCCTGCTGCCGCTGCTGCTCATCGGCTTCTTCATCTGGATCATGTTCTCCGGCATGCAGGGCGGCGGGAACCGCGTCATGCAGTTCGGCAAGTCGAAGGCGAAGCTCGCCTCCAAGGACTCCCCGAAGGTGACGTTCGCCGACGTCGCCGGGTCGGACGAGGCCATCGAGGAGCTCGAGGAGATCAAGGACTTCCTCAAGGAGCCCGCCAAGTTCCAGGCCGTGGGCGCCCGCATCCCCAAGGGCGTGCTGCTGTACGGCCCTCCCGGCACCGGCAAGACGCTCCTCGCGCGCGCCGTCGCGGGCGAGGCGGGCGTGCCCTTCTACTCGATCTCCGGATCCGACTTCGTCGAGATGTTCGTGGGCGTCGGCGCGAGCCGCGTGCGCGACCTGTTCGAGCAGGCCAAGCAGAACGCGCCGGCCATCATCTTCGTCGACGAGATCGACGCGGTCGGCCGCCACCGCGGCGCCGGCGTCGGCGGCGGCAACGACGAGCGCGAGCAGACCCTCAACCAGCTCCTAGTGGAGATGGACGGCTTCGACGTCAAGACCAACGTCATCCTCATCGCGGCCACCAACCGGCCCGACGTGCTCGACCCCGCGCTGCTGCGCCCCGGCCGCTTCGACCGCCAGATCGGCGTCGACGCGCCGGACCTCCAGGGCCGCAAGCAGATCCTCGAGGTGCACGGGCGTGGCAAGCCGCTCGCCGCGGGCGTCGACCTCGAGGTCCTCGCGCGGAAGACCCCGGGCTTCACGGGCGCCGACCTCGCCAACGTCCTCAACGAGGCCGCGCTGCTCACGGCGCGCTCCAACGCCCAGCTCATCGACGACCGCGCGCTCGACGAGGCCGTTGACCGCGTCATGGCCGGCCCCCAGCGCCGCAGCCGCATCATGCGCGACCACGAGAAGCTCATCACCGCGTACCACGAGGGCGGCCACGCGCTCGCGGCGGCGGCGATGAACAACACGGATCCCGTCACGAAGGTCACGATCCTGCCGCGCGGCCGCGCCCTCGGCTACACGATGGTGCTGCCGCTCGAGGACAAGTACTCCGTCACCCGCAACGAGCTGCTCGACCAGCTGACGTACGCCATGGGCGGCCGCGTCGCCGAGGAGATCGTGTTCCACGACCCCACCACGGGCGCGTCGAACGACATCGAGAAGGCCACGTCGACCGCGCGTCGCATGGTCACCGAGTACGGCATGAGCGCCAAGGTCGGATCCGTGAAGCTCGGCTCCAGCTCGGGCGAGCCCTTCCTCGGGCGCGAGCTCGGCGGCGGACGCGACTACTCGGAGGACATGGCCCTCACGGTCGACGCCGAGGTGCGCGCGCTCCTCGACGGCGCGCACGACGAGGCGTGGCAGGTCATCAACGACAACCGCGACGTGCTCGATCGCCTGGCCACCGAGCTCCTCGAGAAGGAGACGCTCGACCACGACCAGCTCGCGGCGATCTTCGCGGACGTCAAGAAGCTCCCGCCGCGCCCGCAGTGGCTGTCGAGCGACAAGCGCCCGCTGTCCGACCTGCCCCCCGTCCCCATGCCGCAGAAGGCGCCCATCGACCAGGGCGTCGTCGACGGCGCGGTGGACTCGGAGCCGCCGGCCGGCAAGCCGAAGCGCTCGCCCTTCCCGCGTCCCGCGACGGCCTGAGCCGGTGGGCGTCGACCGGGCGCGCATCGAGGCGGCCGTGGCCGAGCTGATCCTCGCCATCGGCGAGGACCCGGGCCGGGAGGGACTCGCGACCACCCCCGCGCGGGTGGCCGAGGCCTACGGCGAGTTCTTCGCGGGCGTGGGCGCGGATCCGCTCCGCCACCTCCGCGAGACCTTCCCGCTCCCCGAGACGGACGCGGCGCCGCAGCCCGTGATCGTGACGGGCATCGCGTTCCGGTCCATCTGCGAGCACCACCTGCTGCCGTTCACGGGCGTCGCGCACCTCGCCTACGTGCCGGGCGAGCGGATCGTCGGCCTCGGCCGGCTGCCGCGCGTGGTCGACGACCTCGCCTCCCGCCCCCAGATGCAGGAGCGTCTGGGCGAGCAGATCGCCGAGGCGCTCGAGCACGGTCTCGGGGCGCGCGGCGTCGCCGTGATCCTCGACGCGACGCACGGCTGCGTCACCGCGCGCGGCACCCGCCAGGCCGGCAGCACGACCATCACCATCGCGGCCCGTGGGTCGCTCGCCGAGCCGGCGGCGCGCGCCGAGGTGCTCGCGCTGCTGCCCGCATCGGGCGGGCGGGCGTGACCGTGGCCTCCGCGCGCACGCTCGTGATGGGGATCCTCAACGCGACCCCCGACTCCTTCAGCGACGGCGGCCGTCACCTCGCCCTCGACGACGCGCTCGCGCACGCGCGGCGGATGGTCGCCGCGGGCGCGGACCTCGTGGACGTGGGCGGCGAGTCCACCCGCCCGGGCGCGCTCCGCGTGGACGCCGACGAGGAGCTCCGGCGCGTGCTGCCCGTGGTCCGCGAGCTCGCCGCGGAGGGCATCGCCGTGAGCGTCGACACCATGCGCGCCGCGACCGCCGAGGCGTGCGTCGCGGCGGGGGCGCGCGTCGTCAACGACGTGTCAGGCGGCCTCGCGGATCCGCGCATGGCCGCCGTCGTCGCGGGCGCCGACGTCGACTACGTGGCGATGCACTGGCGCGGGCACAGCGACACCATGGCGGCGCGCGCGACGTACGCCGACACCGTGGGCGAGGTGCGCGACGAGCTGCGCGCGCGCGTCGCCGCCCTCGTCGCCGCCGGAGTGGATCCCGCCCGCATCGCCCTCGACCCCGGCCTCGGCTTCGCGAAGGAGGCCGCGCACGACTGGCAGCTCCTCGGATCCCTCGACGCGTTCACGGGCCTCGGCCACCGCGTGCTCGTGGGCGCCTCCCGCAAGCGCTTCCTCGGGCGGCTGCTGCCGGAGGAGGCTGCCGTCGAGGAGCGCGACGTGCCGACCGCGGTCGTCAGCGCC
Organism: Clavibacter michiganensis; assembly: GCF_016907085.1. Taxonomy (NCBI): domain Bacteria; kingdom Bacillati; phylum Actinomycetota; class Actinomycetes; order Micrococcales; family Microbacteriaceae; genus Clavibacter; species Clavibacter michiganensis. The sequence continues at coordinate 3,123,788 of NZ_JAFBBJ010000001.1, forward strand.
CTGTCCGCGCGCGCCGGGGCGTGGGCCGTCCGCGTGCACGACGTCGCGTCCACCCGCGCCGCGCTCGCGGTCGAGGAGGCGTGGTCGCGCGGGCGCGCCGAGGCCGTCGCGGCCGCGTCCGCCGGGCCGTCCGCCGGGCCGCCAGCCGCCGCCGGTCTGTCAGAGTAGGAGCATGAGCGCCGTGAGCCAGGACCGTGTCGTCGTCTCCCCGCAGGCGGTGCTCGTGCGCATCGCGATCGCCGCGCTCATCGCCTCCGTGATCCTCGGCGCCGGCCTGACCTTCCCGGCCGACCTCGCCGCCGGTGCCGGCGCGGCCGTCGTGGTCGCGAAGGTCGTGGCCGTCGTGCTCGGGCTCCTCGGATCCCTCGGCGCCGCCTACGCGTCCGTCGTGCTGCTGTCGCCCGTCCTCACCACCGCGGGCGCCGCGCTGTGGCCGGCCGCCGTCGCGCTGCTCGGCACCGCGCTCGGGATCGTCGGCGCGCTGCCGTTCTCCTCCGCCGCGGTCGAGGGCGACGCGTCGCACGCGGTCCTCGGGCTCGTCGCCGCGGTGCTGGCCGTCCTCGGGATCGCCGCGGCCGTCGGATGGGCCGTCGTCCAGCGTCGCGTCGCGCGCCTCGCGGCCACCGCCCGCCGCGTCACCGAGACCGGCCGCCGCACCTCCGCGATCGTCACCGCGGTGCAGCGCCTCGACGGATCCGGCGAGGCCGTCCGCGCGCGCCTCACGGTGGCCTTCACCGACGCCGACGGGCGCGACCACCACGTCACGCGCACCGTCACCACGGCCGACCGGCTGCTCCCGGCCGTCGGCGGCAAGCTCCCGCTCTGGTACGACCCGGCCGACCCGGGCGACCTCCCGTCCATCGTCGTGGGCCGCTCATGGTGACCGGGCTCCCGACCGACCGCATCCTCCTCACCGGGCTGCGCGTGCACGCCCACCACGGCGTCTTCGCGGAGGAGCGCCGCGACGGCCAGCCGTTCGTGATCGACCTCGAGGTCGCGCTCGACCTCGCGCCCGCCGGCGGCACCGACGAGCTCGGCCGCACGCTGCACTACGGGGAGCTCGCCGAGGAGGTCGCCGCGGCGGTCGGGCGGGATCCCGTCGACCTCATCGAGACGCTCGCCGAGCGCGTCGCGGGCGTCGTGCTCGCGCATCCCGTGGCCCGGTCGGTGCGCGTCACCGTGCACAAGCCGGACGCGCCCATCGCCGTCCCCTTCGACGACGTGGCCGTCGTGATCGAGCGCGCGTCCGCCCTGCCGGCGCCGGGCGCGACCGTGCGCGCGGTGGTGGCCGTGGGCTCCAACCTCGGCGACCGGCGCGCGACCATCGAGCGCGCGCTGGCCCGCATCGACGAGGTGCCCGGCCTCCGCGTCGTGCGCGCGTCCGACCTCGTGGAGTCCGTCGCCGTGACCGCCGACGGGGAGGATCCGACGAAGCCCGGCTACCTCAACGGCGTCGCGCTGGTGGACTCCGGGCTCGGGCCGCACGCCCTGCTGGACGCGCTGGCCGCGATCGAGCGCGACCTCGGCCGCGTGCGCGCCGAGCGTTGGGGCGACCGCACGATCGACCTCGACGTCGTCGCGTACGGCGACGCGCGGATCCACGACGACCGCCTCACGCTCCCGCACCCGCGCGCCGCCGAGCGCGCCTTCGTGCTGGGGCCGTGGCTGCAGGCGGATCCCGACGCGGTGCTGCCCGGGCACGGCCGCGTCGACGCGCTGCTGGCCGCCCTCGAGCCCGTCGCCGGACCCGCCACCGACCCCGCGGAGGCGACCCGATGACCCGCACGCGCTCCACCACCCTCATCGCCCTCCTCATCGCGGGCGCGGCCATCGGCTGGTTCGCCGAGAACGCGCTCGTCATGACCGGGCGGGCGCTCCTCATCCCGCCGCTCACGCTCGGCGCGACGCTCCTCATCGTCGGCATCGTGCTGCTCGCGCTCGCCCGCCCCATCCGCCGCTCGACGCTCGGGCGCGCACCCGGTCGCGTCGACCCGTTCCGCGCGACGCGCGTCGTTCTGCTCGCGAAGGCGTCGGCGCTCGCGGGCGCGCTGCTCACGGGGATCACCGGGGGAGTGCTGGCCTTCGTGCTGGCCCGGCCGGTGCTGCCCGGCGCGTCCTCCGTCGGGCTGGCGGTGGCCGGTACGGTGGGAGCCGTCGTCCTCCTCGTCGCCGGGCTGGTCGCCGAGCACTGGTGCACGGTCCCGCCCGACGACCGGGACGACTCGCGCCCCGGGGATCCGGCGCGCGAGCTCTCGTAGGACCCCGCAGCACCCCCGCTCGCAGGCCCACCGCACCCCGAGGAGCACCGTGACCCCGAACGTCGACCCGCACGGCGTGACCTGGCGCCGCGTCTCCCCGCGCCTCGTCGGCGTCGAGCTGGTGGGCGGCGTGATCACCGCCCTCGTGCTCGGCGGCATCGCCGTGTTCCTGTCCGTCGTCGGGGCGCCGGGCTGGATCCGCATCGTCCTCGGCGCCGCCGCGGTGATCGAGCTGGTGGTGACGCTCGTCATCGTCCCGCGCCGCGTGCGCGCGATGGGGTACCAGCTCCGCGAGGACGACCTCGTCTTCCGCCGCGGCATCATGTGGACCCGCGTCGTCGCCGTGCCCTACGGCCGGATGCAGCTCGTGGACATCACGCGCGGCCCCGTCGGCCGCCTGCTCGGCCTCGCCGACCTCAAGCTCGTCACCGCGGCGGCCGCGGCGGCCATCCAGATCCCCGGGCTCACGAACGCGGACGCCGAGGAGCTGCGCGACCGCCTGGTCGCCCTCGCCGAGACGCGCCGGGCCGGCCTGTGAGCGACGCGACGCCCGAGGATCCGGCGGCGCGCCCGCCCGAGTCCGCGCCCGACGTCGCGCCGCCCGCCGCGGCGCCCGAGGCCGTCCCCGCCGCCGAGGCCCGCATCGCGGAGGAGCTCACCGACGGCGACTGGCACCGCCTGCACCCGGCCACCCCCGTGCTCCGCGGCGGGGTCCTCTTCATCGTCGCGATCGGCTTCCTCGTCTCGTCGCTGCGGGAGCAGCTCGTGGAGCAGTTCGTGCCCGGCCAGCGGCGGGACGGCGAGCAGGACCTCATCCCGATGCTCGTGGAGTCCGGCAGCCTCATCTGGGTCATCCTCGCCCTCCTCGCGTTCACCCTCCTCGCGGTCGGCGTCTCGTACCTCTCGTGGCGCATGCACACGTTCCGCGTCACGGAGGAGACCGTCGAGGTGCGCAGCGGCATCCTCTCCCGCACGAACCGGCGGGCCCGGCTCGACCGGATCCAGGGCGTCAACATCGTGCGCCCGCTCGTCGCGCGATTGATCGGCGCGGCCAAGCTCGAGATCCAGGTCGCTGGCAACGACGCCAACCTGCCGCTGCAGTACCTCCGCTCGCGCGACGCCGACGCGTTCCGGCTGCGCGTGCTGCGGCTCGCGTCCGGCGCGCGGGCCGAGGCGGCGGGATCCGCCCGGCCGTCCGCTCCGGCCGGCACCCCGCGCGGCTTCGTCGGCTCCCGCGTGGACGACTTCCTCGCGCCCGAGCTGGATCCGGACGCCGCCCCGCCGCAGTCCGTCGTCCGCATCCCCGTCCCGCGCCTCGTCGGCGCCGTGCTCCTGTCGGCGCCGACGGTCGTGCTCGTGCTGTTCGTGGTCGTCGGGATCCCGCTCATCGTGCGCTTCGAGGCCTGGTACCTCCTCGTGCCGCTGCTGCCGACGCTGCTGGGATCCGCCGGCTTCTTCGTGCGCCGCATCACGCGCTCGCTCCGCTACAGCGTCGCCGGCACGCCCGACGGCGTCCGGGTCGGCTTCGGCCTGCTGTCCACGAGCAACGACACCATCCCGCCCGGCCGGATCCACGCGGTCGAGGTCGTGCAGCCGCTGCTCTGGCGCGCGGCCGGCTGGTGGGAGATCCGCATCACGCGCGCCTCGCACTCCTCGTCGCCGGGCGCCGCCGGCCAGCAGAACACGTCGATCCTCCCGGTGGGCGACCGCCGCGACGTCGACCGCGTGCTCGGCCTCGTCCTGCCCGACCTCGTCGGCGACCAGGCGCTCCGGCTCGTCGCCGTCGGCATGACCGGCCGCGGCGGAGACGACGACGGCTTCACGACGTCGCCCCGCCGCGCGTGGATCCTCAAGCCCTTCTCCTGGCGCCGCACCGGCTTCGCGGTCGACGCGTCTGCGTTCCTCGTGCGCCGCGGCATGATCTGGCGCCGCCTCGTCATCGTCCCGCACGCCCGGACGCAGGGCGTCGACCTCACGCAGGGCCCGATCGACCGCCGCCTGGACCTCGTCTCGGTGCGCGCCGCAACCGTCGCCGGCCCCGTCGACACGCGGCTCGGCGCCATCGACCGCGCCACCGGCATGGAGCTGTCGACCCGGCTGGTCCAGGCCGCCGTGGCCTCCGCCCGATCCGACACGTCCGCGCGCTGGGGCGCCGAGGCCGCGAGCTGGCCGGCGCCGGGATCCGCGTCCGCCGCTGCCGCTGCACCGGCCGTCGCCGCACCCGCGGCGGCTGCACCCGCCGACAGCGCACCCGCCGCACCCGCACTGCCCGACCCCGACCCCGCCCCCGACGCCGCCTGGCCGCCCCCCAGCGCCGACGCCCCGCGCCACCGATCCACCCCCGAGGACCCCGCATGACCGCCCCCTCCCAGCGCTCCGGCCGCCTCGGCGTGGGCATCGTCGGCGCGGGCCGCGTCGGCCCCGTCCTCGGTGCCGCCCTCGCCGGTGCCGGCCACGCGATCACGGGCATCTCCGCGGTCTCGGAGGCGAGCCGCGAGCGCGCGGAGGCGATGCTGCCGGGCGTCCCCGTGCTCGAGATCCCCGACCTCGTCGAGCGGAGCGAGCTCGTGATCCTCGCCGTCCCCGACGCCGAGCTGCCCGGCCTCGTCGCGGGCCTCGCCGCCACGGGCGCCTGGCAGGCCGGCCAGCTCGTCGTGCACACGTCGGCGGCGCACGGGATCCAGGTGCTCGCGCCCGCGTTCGCGTCCGGCATCATCCCGCTCGCCATCCACCCCGCGATGTCGTTCACCGGCACGAGCATGGACCTCAGCCGCATGGTCGACAGCTGGTTCGCCGTGACCGCGCCCGCGCCCGTGCTCCCCATCGCGCAGGTGCTCGTCGTGGAGATGGGCGGGGAGCCCGTCGTCGTGGAGGAGCGCGACCGCCCGGCGTACGCGGAGGCCATCGCCACCGCGACCACGTTCTCCACCGCCATCGTCGACCAGGCCGCCGGCCTCCTCGCGGGCATCGGCGTCGAGGAGCCGGGCCGCGTGCTCGGCCCGCTGATCCGCTCGGCCGTCGACGACGCGCTCCGCCGCTCCTCCCCGGCGGGCGGCGCGCGCCTCACGACCGGCGACGTGCCGCTGCCGACGGACGAGGGGCCCGCCGCGCACTAACCTGTCGTGTCCGCGTCCCGAGCACCCGAGGAGCACCACGGCATGACGATCCCCGCGCCCACCGTCGTCACCGGCATCGCCGAGCTGCGCGCCCGCGTCCGCGACCACCGGGCCGCGCGCACGGCCGCGGGGGAGGCGCCCGTCGTCGTCCTCGTCCCCACCATGGGCGCGCTGCACGAGGGCCACCTCGCGCACGCGCGCCGCGCCCGCGAGCTCGGCTCCCTCGTGGTCGTCTCGATCTTCGTCAACCCCCTGCAGTTCGGCGCGGGCGAGGACCTCGACGCGTACCCGCGCACGCTCGACGCCGACGTCGCCGCGCTCGCGGAGACCGGCGCCGACCTCGTCTTCGCGCCCTCCGCGGCCGAGATGTACCCGGACGGCCCCGCGCGCATCCGCGTCACCGGCGGATCCGTCGCCCTCACCCTGGAGGGCCGCTCCCGCCCCGGTCACTTCGACGGCATGCTCACCGTCGTGGCGAAGCTCCTGCACATCGTGGCGCCCGACGTCGCCACCTTCGGCCGTAAGGACGCGCAGCAGCTGCACCTCGTGCGCCGCATGGTGCGCGACCTCGACCTGCCCGTCCGCATCGAGGAGCTGCCCACGGTGCGCGAGCCCGACGGCCTCGCCCTCTCCAGCCGCAACCGCTACCTCGACGACCGCGAGCGCCGCGCAGCCCGCGTCATCCCGGCCGCCCTCGAGGCCGCCCAGAGCGCCGGGGACCGCGGCATCGACGCCGTCATCGCCGCCGCCCAGTCCGTGGTGATGGGGGAGCCCGCCGTCGCGCTCGACTACTTCCAGGTGGTGGATCCGACCACATTCGAGTCCGTCGACGACGGCTTCACGGGCGTCGCGCTCGCCGTCGTCGCCGCCCGCGTCGGCAGCACGCGCCTCATCGACAACGAGACCGTCGTCATCGCCTGACCTCGCGGGCATCCGATCCGCGGGCGTGCCCGGGCCCCGCCCGCACCTGCGAGAATCGACGGGAGGCCGCTCGGCCGCCCACGAACCCACGACCCGCGAGGATCCGCCCGCACATGACCGACAGCCCCGGAACGCCCGCGACGCCCGAGACCGCCCCCGCTCCCGCCGTGGAGGGATCCGCCGAGGACGTCGCCGAGCAGAAGGCCGTGCGCCTCGCCAAGCGCGCCCGCCTCAACGCCGAGGGCGGCCCCGGCGGGGGCGCGTACCCCGTGCAGGTCCCGGTCACAACGACCATCCCGGCCGTCCGCGCCGAGTTCGGCCACCTCGAGCCCGGCGAGGAGACCGACCACGTGGTCGGCATCGCCGGCCGCGTCGTCCACTTCCGCAACACCGGCAAGCTCTGCTTCGCCACGCTCCAGGCGGGCGACGGCACGCGCATCCAGGCCATGATCTCGCTGGCCGAGGTCGGCGACGAGGCGCTCGCCGCGTGGAAGGAGCTCGTCGACCTGGGCGACCACGTCTTCGTCGCGGGCCGCGTCATCGCGAGCCGGAAGGGCGAGCTGTCCATCATGGCGACCGAGTGGCGCATCGCATCGAAGGCCCTGCTGCCCCTGCCGAACCTCCACTCCGAGCTCTCCGACGAGACCCGGGTCCGCAGCCGCTACCTCGACCTCATCGTGCGCGACCAGGCGCGCAAGAACGTCCTCGACCGCGCGAAGGTCAACGCCTCGATGCGCGAGACGTTCCGGAAGCGGGGCTACGTCGAGGTCGAGACGCCCATGCTGCAGGTGATGCACGGCGGCGCGTCCGCCCGCCCGTTCGTCACGCACTCCAACGCCTTCGACACGGAGATGTACCTCCGCATCGCGCCCGAGCTCTATCTCAAGCGCGCGGTCGTCGGCGGCATCGACCGCGTCTTCGAGATCAACCGCAACTTCCGCAACGAGGGCGCCGACTCGACGCACAGCCCCGAGTTCGCGATGCTCGAGGCGTACGAGGCCTACGGCGACTACACCTCCATCGCGGAGCTCACCCAGACCCTGGTGCAGGACGCCGCGATGGCCGTCGCCGGCGGACACGTGGTCACGTGGGCCGACGGCACCGAGTACGACCTCGGCGGCGAGTGGGACCGGATCTCCATGTACGGCTCGCTGAGCGAGGCCGCGGGTGTCGAGATCACGCCCGCCACGACCGTCGACGAGCTCCAGGCCATCGCCGATCGCGAGGGCGTCGTCGTGCCGCTGAGCACGCACGGCAAGCTCGTCGAGGAGCTCTGGGAGCACTTCGTCAAGGGCGGGCTCGAGCGCCCCACCTTCGTCCTCGACTTCCCTGTCGAGACCTCGCCGCTCACGCGCGCGCACCGCTCCATCGAGGGCGTCGTCGAGAAGTGGGACCTCTACATCCGCGGCTTCGAGCTGGCCACCGGCTACTCCGAGCTCGTGGACCCCGTCGTCCAGCGCGAGCGCTTCGTCGACCAGGCGCGCCAGTCGGCGCGCGGCGACGACGAGGCCATGCCGCTCGACGAGGAGTTCCTCCGTGCCCTCGAGCACGGCATGCCGCCCTCGGGCGGCATGGGCATGGGGGTCGACCGGCTCCTCATGGCCATCACCGGTCTCGGCATCCGCGAGACCATCCTGTTCCCTCTAGTGAAGTAGGCGACCATGCCATTAGGCCCCGACGGCTCGAACCCGAAGAAGCCCACCACCGCGCGCTACGCCCTCTGGATCATCGTGGGCGGCATCGCCGTCGTCATGATCGGCCAGGGCGTCTACGGCATCCTCACCTAGAGCGCGGCGTATCCTTCTCGCATGGATGATTTCTGGGCGAGCGCGATCTGGTCGATCCTCCCCACCCTCGGCGTGGGCCTGATCTTCTGGTTCATCATGCGAGCGGTCATCCAGGCGGACAAGCAGGAGCGCAAGGCCTACGCCGCCATCGAGGCGAAGGAGCGCGCCCGCATGGGCGTGCCCGCGCCCGACGCCGACCGCTAGCGCGGACCGCACTCGTCGGCCGCTCCCGGCCCGGATCCGCCGCCCGCCGCATCGCGTCACGCCCACGGCGAACAGGGGCATGCACTCCTCGGACCCGTCGTTACTCTCTACATATCGGCGCCGGCCCCCTGCCCCGGTGCCCAGGGAGATACAGATGTTCGAGAGATTCACCGACCGCGCTCGTCGCGTCGTCGTCCTGGCCCAAGAAGAGGCCAAGATGCTCAACCACAACTACATCGGGACCGAGCACATCCTGCTCGGCCTCATCCACGAGGGCGAAGGCGTGGCCGCCAAGGCCCTGGAGTCGCTCGGCATCTCCCTCGATGCCGTCCGCGAACAGGTCCAGGACATCATCGGCCAGGGCCAGCAGCAGCCCACGGGGCACATCCCGTTCACGCCGCGTGCCAAGAAGGTCCTGGAGCTGTCGCTCCGCGAGGCCCTCCAGCTCGGCCACAACTACATCGGCACCGAGCACATCCTCCTCGGCCTGATCCGCGAGGGCGAGGGCGTCGCCGCGCAGGTGCTCGTCAAGCTCGGCGCCGACCTCAACCGCGTGCGCCAGCAGGTCATCCAGCTCCTGTCCGGCTACCAGGGCAAGGAGGCGGTCGCCGTCGGCGGCGAGGCGCAGCAGAGCCAGCAGGCGGGCTCCACGGTCCTCGACCAGTTCGGGCGCAACCTCACGCAGGCCGCGCGCGACGGCAAGCTCGATCCCGTCATCGGGCGCGAGAAGGAGATCGAGCGCGTGATGCAGATCCTGTCGCGCCGCTCCAAGAACAACCCCGTCCTCATCGGCGAGCCCGGTGTCGGCAAGACCGCCGTCGTCGAGGGCCTGGCGCAGGCCATCGTCAAGGGCGACGTCCCGGAGACGCTGAAGGACAAGCAGCTCTACACGCTCGACCTCGGCTCGCTCATCGCCGGATCCCGCTACCGCGGCGACTTCGAGGAGCGCCTCAAGAAGGTCACCAAGGAGATCCGCACCCGCGGCGACATCATCACCTTCATCGACGAGATCCACACCCTCGTCGGCGCGGGTGCCGCCGAGGGCGCGATCGACGCGGCCAGCATCCTCAAGCCGCTCCTCGCGCGCGGCGAGCTGCAGACCATCGGCGCCACCACGCTCGACGAGTACCGCAAGCACTTCGAGAAGGACGCGGCCCTCGAGCGCCGCTTCCAGCCCATCCAGGTGCAGGAGCCCTCGCTGCCCCACACCATCAACATCCTCAAGGGCCTGCGCGACCGGTACGAGGCGTTCCACAAGGTGTCCATCACCGACGGCGCCATCGTGTCCGCCGCGAACCTCGCCGACCGCTACATCGCCGACCGGTTCCTCCCGGACAAGGCCATCGACCTGATCGACGAGGCCGGCGCCCGCCTGCGCCTCTCGATCCTGTCGGCGCCGCCGGAGCTCCGCGAGTTCGACGAGCGTATCTCCACGGTCCGCGTGGCCAAGGAGACCGCCATCGAGGACCAGGACTTCGAGAAGGCCGCGAGCCTGCGCGACGAGGAGAAGAACCTCCTCGGCGAGCGCCTCCGCCTCGAGAAGCAGTGGCGCTCGGGCGACGTCCGCACCACCGCCGAGGTCGACGAGGGCCTGATCGCCGAGGTCCTGGCGCAGGCCACGGGCATCCCGGTGTTCAAGCTCACGGAGGAGGAGTCCTCCCGCCTCGTCTTCATGGAGAAGGCCCTGCACCAGCGGGTCATCGGCCAGGAGGAGGCCATCTCGGCCCTGTCCAAGACCATCCGCCGCACCCGCGCCGGGCTCAAGGACCCGCGTCGTCCCTCGGGATCGTTCATCTTCGCCGGCCCCACGGGCGTCGGCAAGACGGAGCTCGCGAAGGCCCTGGCGGAGTTCCTGTTCGACGACGAGGACGCCCTCATCTCGCTCGACATGAGCGAGTACGGCGAGAAGCACACCGTGAGCCGCCTCTTCGGCGCCCCTCCCGGATTCGTGGGCTTCGAGGAGGGCGGCCAGCTCACCGAGAAGGTGCGCCGCAAGCCGTTCTCCGTGGTGCTCTTCGACGAGATCGAGAAGGCCCACCCGGACATCTTCAACTCGCTCCTCCAGATCCTGGAGGAGGGACGCCTGACGGATGGCCAGGGCCGCGTGGTCGACTTCAAGAACACGGTCATCATCATGACCACCAACCTCGGCACCAAGGACATCACGGGCGCCCCGGTCGGGTTCCAGGTCGAGAACAACGCCGCGAACTCCTACGAGCGCATGAAGGGCAAGGTCAGCGAGGAGCTGAAGAAGAACTTCAAGCCCGAGTTCCTCAACCGCGTGGACGACACCATCGTGTTCCCGCAGCTGTCGAAGCCCGAGCTGCTCCAGATCGTCGACCTGTTCGTGAAGCGCCTGTCGGACCGCATGATGGACCGCGACCTCACGATCACGCTCGAGACCGCCGCGAAGGAGCGCCTCATCGAGGTCGGCTTCGACCCGTCGCTCGGCGCCCGGCCCCTCCGCCGCGCGGTGCAGCACGAGATCGAGGACCGCCTGTCGGAGCGCATCCTGCAGGGCGACCTCAACGCGGGCGACCACGTGCACGTGGACTACGTGGACGGCCAGTTCACGTTCGTCACCACGCAGCGCGAGGGCATCTCGGTCGCGGCCGGCATCGGCACCGGGACCGGCACGCCGGATCTCGCCATCACGAGCGAGTAGCGAGCAGCCAGCGCCACCACGACGGCCCGTCGTCCCCGAGAGGGGGCGGCGGGCCGTCGCCGTGTCCGGGCTGCGGGTCCGCCGGGTGCCGCTGTCGTCCCTCCCGGCCGCGGGCCAGGATGGACGAGGGGCGGAACCGCCCCACGAAGGAGATGCCAGCTGATGAGAATCGCCGTCACCGGAGGCTCGGGGAAGCTCGGCCGCCACGTCGTGGCCGACCTGCGCGCCCACGGACACGAGGTCACCAACATCGACCAGGTGGGGGAGCGCGGATCCGGCTACGTCCGCGTCGACACCACCGACTACGGGCAGGTGGTGGACGCGCTGTTCGGCGTCCAGGACCTGCATGACGGGTTCGACGCCGTCGTCCACCTCGCCGCGATCCCGGCCCCCGCGATCCTCAGCGACGTGGCCACGTTCCACAACAACATGCTCACGAGCTTCAACGTCTTCCAGGCCGCGCGCCGGGCGGGCATCAAGAAGGTCGTCTACGCCTCCAGCGAGACCGTGCTCGGCCTGCCGTTCGACGTGCCGCCGCCGTACCTCCCCGTCGACGAGGAGTACCCCGCGCAGCCGAACAGCACCTACTCGCTCGTGAAGCACCTCGAGGAGCAGATGGCGATCGAGCTGTGCCGCTGGGATCCGGAGCTGCAGGTCACCGCGCTCCGCTTCTCCAACGTCATGGACGTGGACGACTACGACGAGTTCCCCGGGTTCGACGACGACGCGCTCGCGCGCAAGTGGAACCTGTGGGGCTACATCGACGGCCGCGACGGCGCGCAGGCCGTCCGCAAGGCGCTCGAGCACGACGCGCCGGGCTTCGACCGCTTCATCGTCGCGAACGCCGACACCGTGATGAGCCGCTCGTCGGCCGAGCTCGCCGCCGAGGTCTTCCCGGGCGTCGAGGTCACGAAGGACCTGGGCGAGCACGAGACGCTGCTGTCCATCGACAAGGCCCGCCGGATCCTCGGCTACGAGCCCGAGCACACCTGGCGGGACCACGCTCCGGCCACCACGGGCGACGACCCGGTCGCGGGGCACCCGTCATGAGGTACGTCCGCCTGGGCAGCACGGGCACCGAGGTCTCGGCCATCGCGCTCGGCTGCATGAGCTACGGCGAGCCGACGCGCGGCAACCACGCGTGGACGCTCACGGAGGAGGACTCGATCCCGCTCATCCGCCGCGCGGTCGAGCTCGGGATCACGTTCTTCGACACCGCGAACGTGTACTCCGACGGATCGAGCGAGGAGATCACGGGTCGCGCGCTGAAGGCGATGACGACGCGCGAGGAGGTGGTCATCGCCACCAAGGTGCACGGCGCCATGGGGGAGGGGCCGAACTCCCGCGGGCTGTCGCGGAAGCACATCATGTGGCAGATCGACGAGAGCCTCCGCCGGCTCGGGACCGACTACGTGGACCTGTACCAGATCCACCGCTTCGACCCCGCGACGCCGCTGGAGGAGACCCTCGAGGCGCTCCACGACCTGGTGAAGGCCGGCAAGGTGCGCTATCTCGGCGCCTCGTCGATGGACGCGTGGCGGTTCTCGAAGGCGCTGCACCTGCAGCGGGCGAACGGCTGGGCGCCGTTCGTCACCATGCAGGACCACTACAACCTCGTGAACCGCGAGGAGGAGCGCGAGATGCTGCCCCTCTGCGCCGATGAGGGCGTGGGCTCCCTGCCGTGGAGCCCGCTCGCCCGCGGCCGCCTCACGCGCGACTGGGACGCGTCGACGGCCCGCAGCGAGACCGACGCGTTCGGCACGACGCTCTACGCGGCGCAGGAGGACGCGGACCGGCAGGTCGCCGCCGCCGTCGCCGAGGTGGCCGAGGCGCGCGGGGTGCCGCGGGCGCAGGTCGCGCTGGCCTGGGTGTCGCGGAACCCGGTCGTGACGGCGCCCATCGTGGGCGGCACGAAGGCGTCGCACATCGAGGACGCCGTCGCCTCGCTCGACCTCGAGCTCACGGACGACGAGGTCGCGCGGCTAGAGGTGCACTACGTGCCGCACGCGGTCGTCGGGAACTGACCGCTCCGGGGATCGCCCGCGTCGCCCGACTTGCGCGGACGATCCCCGTCACCTACTCTTAGCGGAGCCACAGACCGCTGGTCGTCGGCGTGCCTCCGCGAGGGGATGCGCCGGACGAAGGTTCACTCAGGTGAAGGCCCGCGCAGGTGATCGAAGCACGATGCAGCGCATGCCCTGAGGGCCTGCGCGACACTCCCGCTCCGGCCTCCTGTGCCGGAGCGTTTCTCATGTGTGCAGCCGGGGGCTGCCAGCACCTCGCACCGCTTCCGCGGTGTCGGGGAACCACGTGATAAGGAGTGCCATGGCGAACAAGGAAGCCTCGGTCGCCGAGCTCGCGGAGAAGTTCCGCAGCTCGAACGCCGTACTGCTCACCGAGTACCGCGGTCTCACCGTTGCCCAGCTCAAGCAGCTGCGGAAGAGCATCAGTGCAGACGCGACCTACGCCGTGGTGAAGAACACGCTGACCAAGATCGCGGCGAACCAGGCGGGGATCTCGTCGTTCGACGACGAGCTCGTCGGCCCGTCCGCGATCGCGTTCGTGCACGGCGACACCGTCGCCGTCGCGAAGGCGCTGCGCACCTTCACCAAGGCCAACCCTCTTCTCGTCGTGAAGGGCGGTTACTTCGACGGCAACCCCCTGACGGCGGACGAGGTGAACAAGCTCGCCGACCTCGAGTCGCGGGAGGTGCTGCTGGGCAAGCTCGCCGGCGCCTTCAAGGCCTCGCTCTTCGGCGCGGCGTACCTGTTCAACGCACCGCTCTCGCAGGCCGTACGCACCGTCGAGGCGCTGCGCGAGAAGCAGGAATCGGCTCAGTAGCACCCCTCGGGTCCCATCCCCGGGGCGCGATGCACTGATCCATCAGACACCACACCAACCCAAGGAGAATCACCATGGCAAAGCTCTCGAACGACGAGCTCATCGAGGCCTTCAAGGAGCTCACGCTCATCGAGCTCAGCGACTTCGTCAAGAAGTTCGAGGAGGTCTTCGAGGTCACCGCCGCGGCGCCCGTCGCCGCTGCCGCCGCCCCCGGCTCGGCCGCCCCCGCGGAGGAGGTCGAGGAGAAGACGTCCTTCGACGTCATCCTCGAGGCCGCCGGCGACAAGAAGATCCAGGTCATCAAGGAGGTGCGCGCCCTCACGAGCCTCGGTCTCGGCGAGGCGAAGGCGCTCGTCGACGGAGCCCCCAAGGCCGTCCTGGAGGGCGCCAACAAGGAGGCCGCCGACAAGGCCAAGGCGCAGCTCGAGGCCGCGGGCGCGACGGTCACCGTCAAGTAGCTCGCACCACAGCACAGCGCTCAGGGCGCCGATCCCCTCGGGGGTCGGCGCCCTGCGTCGTCCCCGGGCTCGGTCGGCTCAGGCGACGCCCGGCCGCAGGTCGTGCCCGAGGGCGCGCGCCCGCTCCACTGCCTCGGATCGCGACGTCGCGTCGAGCTTCCGGTAGGCGCTCCGCACGTGCGACTTCACCGTGTTGGGCGAGATGAAGAGCCGGGCGGCGATCTGCGTCACCGTCAGGCCGTCGGCCAGGCACGCGACGATGAGGCGCTCGCGGTCGGTGAGCGGATCCACCGGCGCGGACTCGACGCGCACCCGCCCCGCGCGGACGCCGACGAGCATCTCCCGCACGTCCGGCAGCTGATCCCGCTCGAGGGCGCGGTCGAGCAGCGCATGCGACGCCGCGGCGGGGAACACCGCGAACGGTCGGAGGATGCCGGTCGTCACGGCGTGCAGCGCCGCGCGGTCGAACGCGTGGTCGCTCCGCGCGTGGTCGCCGAGGCCGTGGTAGGCCGCCGCGACCACGAGCAGCACGTCGTCGAGGGTGCGCCCCGAGTGCGCGTCGCCGAGCGCGAGGCAGTCCGCCATCTGGGCGAGGGCGCCGACGTGGTCGTCGGCCTGGACCCGCAGCCGACCGGCGATCATCGCCGGGCACGTCGAATGCTGCGCCGTCGGCTCGAGGGTGCGGAGCAGGTCCCACGCCGCGGCCGGCTGTTCCAGGTGCACGAGGAGCGACGCCCGCAGCGTGTCGCGCATGGTCGGGACGGGGCCGTGCTCCGCCCAGCCCACGCCGAGGTTGTGCAGCCGGCGCAGGTGCTCGAGCGCGTCGAGCCGGAGGCCCCGGATCGCAGCCACGGTGGCCTCGGCGTAGCGGGCGAGCAGCTCCCAGTCGGTGCCGTCGCTCGCGGGACGGAGGCCGTCGACGATGAGGGTCGCCTCGTCCGGACGCGTCTCGTCCACCGCGATCAGCGTGGCGGCGATCTCGGCCGGCGCGAGGAACCCGCTGCGGGCCAGCGCTGGATCGGCCCCCGGCGAGGCCAGCAGGCCGCGGGCGCGCACGACGAGGTCGCGCGCCTCCTCGATCTCGCCGAGGCAGTAGGCGAGGTAGGCGAGCGCGCCGCGGCACTCCAGCCGGTCGGGCAGCACGAGGTGGCGTTCGCCCAGGCCCTCCGCGATGCGGAGCTCGTCGCGCGCCGCGGTGAAGTCGCCGAGGTGCGTGAGCACGAGACCGTGCTGCAGCGCGACGCGGGCCTGGAGGGTGATGCGCTCCTGCAGCGGGATCCCGCGGTCGGTGTCGAGGATCCCGCGGGCCTCGTGGAGGGAGTCGCGCGCCTCGGCCAGCCGGCCCACCCGGCGGTCGCCCGCGGCCCGATGCGCGAGGACCGCGGCGCGCGTCGGGGCGGCGGGCGGGGGATCCGCGGTGAGGAGGAGGTCGAGCGCGGACCGGTAGGCGATGGAGGCCCGGCGGTCGGAGGCGACCGCGCCGCGGTAGGTGGCGGCCATGCCGGTGACGAGCCAGACGTCGACCTCCCACAGCGCGGGGTCGAGCCGGTCGTAGAGGGCGCGGATGCGGTCGGAGTGGAGGTCGACGTGCAGGGGCCATCCGGCGGCGAGGAGCGCCGCGGCCTGCGCGTCGGCGCCGCCGTCCAGGGCCTCGCCCATCGCATGCTCGAGCCCGTCGATGGTCGGCGCGTCGCTCATGGGGTCCTTCGGGGCGGGGCCCGGTGGGGAGGCCGGGCCCCTTCACGTTACGTCCCGACGGCCGTCCGGAGCGAGGCGGGGCGCGGTGCCGTCCCTTCTCGGACATCCGACGGAGGAGATGACATCTGCATAGCCTGGCTATATGATTGACGCATGACCGATCACGACCTGCGCGCCCTGCTCGGCGACCTGGTGACCGCCGGGCACCGGCTCACGCGCCTCGCCGCGCACGAGGTCGGCGGCACGAGCTCGCCCGCCGTCTGGCGCACCCTGTCGGTGCTCGTGACGTGGCCGGGCGGGATGCGCCTCGGTGCGCTCGCCGAGCGCAGCCGCGTCTCGCAGCCCACGACCACCAAGATCGTGCGCTCGCTCGTCGCCCAGGGCTGGATCGCGCAGGTGACGGATCCGTCCGACGCGCGCGCGACCCTCCTCGAGATCACGCCGGACGGCCGTTCCGCGCTCGACGACTGGCGCGACCGCCTGGCCACCGCGCTCGTCCCGCGCTTCGCCGACCTCCCGGCCGACGACGTGGCCGTGCTCGCGCGGGCCGTCGAGATCGTCATGTCGCGCGTCGACGGCGAGGCGGCGCCCGCGCCCGCGCCCGCGGGCGACTGACCGCCGGCGCCCGCCGACCCCGCACCCACCCCCATCCGCACCGATCCCAGGAGGCGACACCGCACCCGTGTCCACTCAGCAGCACGCGTCGTTCCGCGACATCTTCCGCCAGCCCCGCTCCGTCTTCGCCGTCGCCTTCGCGTGCGTCATCGCGTTCATGGGCATCGGGCTCGTCGACCCGATCCTCCCCGCCATCGCCACGAGCCTCGACGCCACCGCGACCGAGACGGAGCTCCTCTTCACGAGCTACCTGCTCGTCACCGGGCTCGCGATGCTCATCACCAGCTGGATCTCCAGCCGCATCGGCGCCAAGCGCACCCTCCTCATCGGCCTGGCGATCATCGTGGTCTTCGCCGCGGCGGCCGGCCTCTCGCAGGACGTGGAGCAGGTCATCGGCTTCCGCGCCGGCTGGGGCCTCGGCAACGCGCTCTTCATCTCCACCGCGCTCGCCACCATCGTCGGATCCGCGTCCGGCGGCACCGCGTCCGCGATCATGCTCTACGAGGCGGCGCTCGGCCTCGGGATCGCGGTCGGCCCGCTGCTCGGCGGTCTCCTCGGCAGCTGGAGCTGGCGCGGCCCGTTCTTCGGCACCGCGACGCTCATGGCCGTCGGCTTCGTCGCGATCCTGGCCCTCCTCGGGAAGGACGACGCGCCGCGCGCCCCCATGCGCCTCTCGGCCCCGCTCCGCGCGCTCCGCACGCCCGCGCTCGCGGTCCTCGCGGCGGCCGCGCTCTTCTACAACATCGGCTTCTTCGTGCTCCTCGCCTACACGCCGTTCCCGCTGGGCTTCGACGCCATCGGCCTCGGCCTCACGTTCTTCGGCTGGGGAGTCGGGCTCGCGATCACGTCGGTGCTCGTGGCGCCGCTCCTCACGAGGCGCATGGCGCGCACCTCGGTCCTCCGGCTCGTGCTCCCGCTCCTCGCGGTGGACCTCGCGGCGGCCGGCCTCGTGGTCCGCTCCTCGATCGGGCTCGTGGTGTGCGTGATCGTCGGCGGGCTCCTCCTCGGCGTCCTCAACACGGTGCTCACCGAGTGCGTGATGGAGGCGACGGACCACCCGCGCAGCGTCGCGTCCTCCGCGTACTCCTCGGTGCGCTTCCTCGGCGGCGCCATCGCCCCGCCCGCCGCGACCGAGCTCGCGAACCTGTTCTCGGACGCGACGCCCTACTACGCCGCGGCCGGATCGGTGCTCGTCGCCCTCGTGATCGTGGTGGCCGGACACCGCTGGCTGCGTCGCGTCGACGCTCGGCCGGTGGACGCCCTCGAGGAGGCGCAGGCGGTCACCGCCGGCGACGCCTGACGCGCGGCCGGCGCATCGCCCCCGGACCCGCCCGCCCTCACGGCGCCCGCGGGGCCGGGGGCGCGGTCGTGCTCGTGCGGGCCTGGAAGTCGACCGGCACCGTCACGGTCCGCTCGGCCGCTCCCTCCGCCGCGAGCCCCTCGAACACCAGGCCCACGGCGGCGCGCCCCTGCGTCCGCGGGTGCTGCTCCACGGTCGTCAGGCCGAACAGCGGCGCGAGCGCGTGCCCGTCGATCCCGGCGACCGAGAGCTCGGCGGGCACGGCGATGCCCAGCTGCCGGGCCGCGAGGATCGTCCCGATGGCGATCTCGTCGGACGCCGCGAAGATCGCCGTCGGCCTCGTCCGCGGGTCGGCCAGCAGCGCCATGGCCGAGCGGAATCCGCCGTCGATCGTGAACTCGGCCGTGGCGAACCGGGCCTCGAGCCCGCGAGGATCCGCCTCCATCGCCGCCCGGTAGCCCGCCAACCGCTTCGCGTGCACGAAGAACGCCATCTGCGCGTGCAGGTCCCCGCCCAGGTGCACGACGCGCGCGTGCCCGAGGCTCAGCAGGTGCTCGGTGGCGAGGCGCGCCGCGGCCTCGTCGTCGATGCTCAGGGTGCTCATGCCCTCGACCGGCCCGCCGATCCCGACGAGCGGCTTGTCGAGCGCGCGCAGCCGCACGACCTCCGCGGGCGTGAGCGCGACGCTCACCGCGATGACGGCGTCCACGCGCTTGCGCACGAGGAAGTACTCGAAGACCTTGCGGCGCTGCTCGGGATCCGCGGTCAGGCGGTACAGCGTGAGGTCGTGGTCGGCCTCGATGAGCGCCTCCTCGATCCCCTCGAGCAGCTCCGCGAAGAACCACCGGTTGATGAAGGGCATGACGACGCCCACGTTCTTCGACCGGCCGGTCACGAGGCTCGACGCGTTCGAGGAGACGACGTAGCCGATCTCCGCGGCGGCCGCGGAGACTCGGTCGCGCGTGCCGGGGGAGACGTAGCCGCGGCCGCTGAGCGCGCGCGAGGCGGTGGCCTTGGAGACCCCGGCGAGCCGGGCGACGTCGGCGATGGCGCTCATCGCGCTCCCTCCATCGGGACCCGCGGCGCCTCGTCGCGCCGGACGCGCGCACTGGAAGCGGTTCCAGGATGCGCGGGGGCCGAGTCCGATGATGGACCATCCGCGGCGCGTGCGCCCAGGCCGACGCCGCGAGGTAGACCGTTTCGTTACCTCAGCCACCTTGCCGTGACCTGCGAGCTCCCCTACGTTGACCTGTGGAACCGGTTCCCCATACGGCGGAAAAGTTTTCAGGCGACGGCGCCTCACCCGCCGACGCGCGCATGACAGGACGGCGGGGCGGACCCGCATCCACTCGATGAAGAGGAGACGCACATGGGCCATGCCCTATTCCGACGTCGCTTCGCGGCACCCCTCGCAGCGGTCGGCATCGCCGGCCTCGCGCTCACGGGCTGCACGGGCGACATCGCGGCCGAGGACGCCGCGGACACCGACTGCTCGCCGTACTCGTCGTACGGCACGTTCGAGGGGAGCCCCGAGGTCAGCATCGGCGGCACGATCCAGGACGACGAGGCCGACCGGCTCGTGGAGTCCTGGAAGGACTTCGAGTCCTGCACGGGCATCACCGTGAACTACCAGGGCACCAAGGAGTTCGAGGCGCAGATCGCGGTCCTCGCCGAGGGCCAGTCGGCCCCCGACATCGGCATCATCCCGCAGCCGGGCCTCTTCAACGTGCTCGCGTCGAAGGGCTACCTGCAGGCCGCGCCCGCCGCCGTCGAGGAGAACGTCGACAAGGGCTGGTCCACCGACTGGAAGGGCTACGGCACGGTCGACGGCACCTTCTACGGCGCGCCGCTGATGGCGAGCGTCAAGGGCTACGTCTGGTACTCGCCGGCGGAGTTCGAGGAGAAGGGCTACGAGATCCCGAAGTCCACCGCCGAGCTCATGGACCTCACCAAGAAGATCGCGGACGAGGGCGACCACAAGCCCTGGTGCGTCGGCATCGGCTCCGGCGACGCCACGGGCTGGCCGGGCACCGACTGGATCGAGGACTACGTCCTCCGCGAGGCGGGACCCGAGACCTACGACAAGTGGGTCACCCACCAGATCCCGTTCAACGACCCGGCCATCGCGAAGGCGTTCGACGGCGTCGGCGAGATCATCAAGAACCCCGACTACGTCAACGGCGGCCTCGGCGACGTCTCGTCGATCATCTCCACGGAGTTCGGCGACGCCGGCCTCCCGATCCTCGACGGCGAGTGCTCGCTGCACCACCAGGCCTCGTTCTACGAGGGCTTCTGGAAGAAGGCGGACGGCACCGACGCGAAGGTCTCGCCCGACGGCGACGTCTACGCGTTCCTCCTGCCGCCCACGAACGAGGGCGACGCCACGGCCGTCACCGGCGGCGGCGAGCTCGTCGGCGCCTTCAAGTCGAGCGACGAGATCACCGCGGTGCTCTCCTACCTCTCGAGCGACACCTGGGCGAACAACCGCGTGAAGCTCGGCGGCGTCATCAGCGCGAACAAGGGGCTGGACCCCGCGAACGCGTCGAGCGACATCCTCAAGCAGAGCATCGAGATCCTGCAGGACCCGAACGCCACGTTCCGGTTCGACGGCTCGGACCTCATGCCCGGCGCGGTCGGCACCGACTCCTTCTGGAAGGGGATCGTCGGCTGGCTGAGCGGCGACTCGACCAAGAAGACGGTCGACGCCATCGAGTCGAGCTGGCCCGCTTCCTGATCGACGCCGGCTGATCCACCGCCGGCCCCGACCGGGCCGGCACCGGCTCCCGCATCCGTGCGGGGCCATGCGGGGCCGCCGCGAACGCGCGGCGGCCCCGCTCCCACATCCCTCCGACCCGAAGGGCGAGACGTCCATGACGACCGCTGATCTGATCGGCAAGATCCTCCAGGTGGTGGTGGCGCTCGCCGTCTTCGCCGTGGTGATCGGGCTGATCCTCTTCCTCATCGACAAGGCGCCGAAGCGCGGCAAGGACTGGGTCCAGCTCGGCGCGTTCGTGCTCCCCGCGCTGATCCTGCTGGCCGTCGGCCTCATCTACCCCGCGTTCCGCACGACCCTCCTCGCCTTCCGCGACAACTCGGGGGAGTGGGCCGGGTTCGACAACTTCGTCTGGATGTTCACCCAGCCGTCCGCGCTCCGCACGCTGCTCAACACCGTCATCTGGGTGGTCTTCGTGCCGCTGCTGTCGACGGCCATCGGCCTCGCCTACGCGGTCTTCATCGACAAGTCGCGCGGCGAGAAGTACTTCAAGGCCCTCGTCTTCATGCCGATGGCCATCTCGTTCGTCGGGGCCGGCATCATCTGGCGCTTCGTCTACGACTACAAGTCGGGCGACAACGCGCAGATCGGCCTGCTCAACCAGATCCTCGTCTGGACGGGCCAGGAGCCCGTGCAGTGGCTGCAGACCTCGCCCGTCAACACGGCGCTGCTCATCATCGTGATGATCTGGATCCAGACCGGCTTCGCCATGGTCGTGCTCTCCGCGAGCATCAAGGGCGTGCCGACCGAGCAGATCGAGGCCGCGCAGCTCGACGGCACGAACGCCTGGGAGCGCTTCCTCAACGTGACGCTCCCCGGGATCCGCGGCTCGCTCGTCGTGGTGGTCACGACCATCTCCATCGCGACGCTCAAGGTCTTCGACATCGTCCGCACCATGACCGCGGGCAACTTCGAGACCAGCGTCATCGCCAACGAGATGTACACGCAGGCGTTCCGCGCCGGCGAGCAGGGCCGAGGCTCGGCGCTCGCCATCGTGCTGTTCCTCATGGTGCTGCCGATCGTCATCTACAACGTCCGCGTCATGAGCAAGCAGAGGGAGATCCGATGAGCGTCGCACCCGCCGACCTGCCCGTCGCGGACCGCGGGACGCGTCGCGGCACCATCGAGCAGGCCGCCACCGTCGGCGCGAAGAGCCGCCGCGTCAAGAACCGGCTCACCTCGCGTCGGGCCACCGTCGCCGCGCTGATCATCGCGGTGCTCTGGACCCTGCCGACCTTCGGCCTGTTCGTCTCGTCGTTCCGGCCGGCCGGCCTCATCCAGACCACGGGCTGGTGGACGATCTTCCAGAACCCGGGCTTCACGCTCGACAACTACCAGGACGTGCTGCTCTCCACGTCGCAGTCGTCGCCGCAGCTGGGCTCGTACTTCGTCAACTCGCTCGCCATCGCGATCCCGGCGACGCTGTTCCCGCTCGTCATCGCGTCGATGGCGGCGTACGCGTTCGCGTGGATCAAGTTCAAGGGCTCGAACTTCCTGTTCGTGCTGATCTTCGCGCTCCAGATCGTGCCGCTGCAGATGGCGCTCATCCCGCTGCTGCAGATGTTCACGCGCACGCTCCGCCCGCTGCAGGAGGCCGTGCACGGCGTGATCCCGCTCATCCCCGAGCAGGGCTACCTGCCGGTGTGGGTGGCGCACACGATCTTCGCGCTGCCGCTCGCCATCTTCCTGCTGCACAACTTCATCTCGGAGATCCCGGGCGAGGTCATCGAGGCGGCCCGGGTCGACGGCGCGAGCCACGGCCAGGTGTTCTTCCGCATCGTCCTGCCGCTCGCGCTCCCCGCCATCGCGTCGTTCGCGATCTTCCAGTTCCTCTGGGTCTGGAACGACCTGCTGGTGGCGCTGATCTTCTCGGGCGGCACGGCCGACGTCGCGCCGCTCACGCAGCGCCTCGCCGAGCTCACGGGCACGCGCGGGCAGGACTGGCAGCGGCTGACAGCGGCCGCCTTCGTCTCGCTCATCGTCCCGCTCATCGTGTTCTTCAGCCTCCAGCGGTACTTCGTGCGGGGGCTCCTGGCGGGATCCACGAAGGGCTGATCCGCGCCCGTCCGACCCGGCCCGGTCCGTCCGCTCGCGCGGGCGACCGGGTCGTCGTCCTGCCGGCCGCCGGCGTGGTCGGGAGGGATCCCCCACGGGCGTAAAATCGCCGGAATGACGAGGATGGGCGACATCGCCGCGGGCGGCGGGATGCGCGGAGGCGGCGGACGCCGCGGGCGGGTGAGCGCCGCCGACGCGGAGGCCCAGCGCCGGGCCAACGCCGAGGCGCCGCGCGTCGAGAACCTGCTGGGCCGGATCGCGGAGCTGTTCCGCCCGCACCGCCGGGCGCTGGTCCTCACGATCGCGCTCGTGCTGGTCGGCGCGGGCCTCACGGTGGTGCCGCCGCTGCTCACGCAGCAGGCCTTCGACCGCGGGCTCTTCCCGCCGACGGGCGGACCCGACATCCCCGTCCTCGTCGAGCTCGTCGGGATCATGATCGCCATCTGGGTCGTGGGCGCGGGCCTCGGCGTCTGGCAGACCTACCTCACCGCCACGGTCGGCAACCGGGTCATGGGATCCATGCGCGTCGACCTGTTCCGCCACCTGCAGAGCATGGAGCTCGGCTTCTTCACGCGCACGAAGACCGGCGTCATCCAGTCCCGCCTGCAGAACGACGTGGGCGGCGTCGCGGCCGTCCTCACCAACACCGTGTCGAGCGTGCTCGGCAACACCGTGACCGTCATCGCGGCGCTCGTCGCGATGCTCGTGCTCAACTGGCAGCTGACGCTCGTCGCCGTGATCCTCATGCCCGTGCTCGTCATCGCGCAGCGGCGCGTGGGCCAGGTGCGGGCGCGGATCGCCTCCAAGACGCAGGAGTCGCTGTCGGACATGACGGCGATCACGCAGGAGACGCTCTCGGTCTCCGGGATCCTGCTCTCCAAGAGCTTCAACCGGCAGCAGGCGGAGACCGAGCGCTACGAGGCCGAGAACCGCAACCAGATCCGGCTTCAGGTGAGCCAGCAGATGAGCGGCCAGTGGTTCTTCGCGCTCGTGCAGATCTTCCTGTCGATCATCCCGGCCATCGTCTACGTGGTCGCGGGCTTCCTCATCACGGGCGGCGTCAGCGTCACGGCGGGCACCATCGTCGCGTTCACGACCGTGCAGGCGCGCCTGATGTGGCCGCTCATCGGCCTGATGCGCGTCGCGCTCGACCTGCAGACCTCGGGCGCGCTGTTCGCCCGCATCTTCGAGTACCTGGACCTCGAGCCCGCGATCCGCGACCGGCGCGACGCGCGCCCCGTCGCCGCGGGCCCGGCGCTCGGTCGCGTCGCGTTCGACGACGTACGGTTCTCCTACCCCGACACGCGCCCCGGCGACAAGCCGACGCTCGACGGCATGTCGTTCGAGATCCAGCCGGGCCAGTTCGCGGCCTTCGTCGGCCCGTCGGGCGCGGGCAAGACCACGGTGTCGTACCTCATCCCGCGCTTCCACGACGTCACCGGCGGCCGCGTGCTCTTCTCGGGCGAGGACGTGCGCGACCTCGAGCAGGAGTCGCTGCTGGAGAACATCGGCATCGTCAGCCAGGAGACGTACCTCTTCCACGCCACCATCGGCGAGAACCTGCGGTACGCGCGTCCGGACGCCACGCAGGAGCAGATCGAGCAGGCGGCCCGCGCCGCCAACATCCACCCGACCATCGTGTCGTTCCCCGACGGGTACGACACGCTCGTGGGGGAGCGCGGATATCGGCTCTCCGGCGGCGAGAAGCAGCGCATCGCCATCGCGCGCGTGCTGCTCAAGGACCCGGCCGTGCTGATCCTCGACGAGGCCACGAGCGCGCTCGACGCGATCTCGGAGCGCGTCGTGCAGCAGGCGCTCGACACGGCGTCGCGCGGGCGGACCACGATCGCGATCGCCCACCGGCTCTCGACCGTGGTCGACGCCGACGTGATCTTCGTGGTCGTCGCCGGCCGCATCGTCGAGCAGGGCACGCACGTCGAGCTGCTGGCGCGCGGCGGCGAGTACGCGCGGCTCTACAGCGACCAGCGCTCCGCGGCGGCCTGACCCGGACGCACGACCGCCCGCCCGCGACGGCGGACGGGCGGTGCGGCGGAGCGGCTCAGGACCGGGCGTCGAGCAGCTGCTGCATGTAGAGGATCTCCTTGTCCTGGATCATCACCATGCCGTTGGCCAGGTCGGTGACGAGGGGGTTCCGCGACCGGTCGAGGAGGCCCTGCGCCATCTCGACGCCGCCGCGGTGGTGGGCGATCATCAGCGTCAGGAACTTCCGCTCGGCCTCGACGCCCGTGAGTGACTGCAGCTCGTCGAGATCGGCCTGCGACGCGAGGCCCGGCATCGTCGCGCCGGGGGTCATGTCCATGGACGAGTGGTCGGTCTTGCCGTCGAGCGTCGGCAGCGTCATCCACGTCATGCGCGGCTGCGACGGCGCCTGGTCGAGGCCCCACGAGCTGAGGAACGCGTACATCTGGCCCGCCTGCTGGGACTGCGCCTGCGCGATGTCCTGCGCGAGGAGCTTGACCTCGGGGTCGTCCGTGCGGTCGATGATCATGAGCGACATCTGCACGGCCTGCTCGTGGTGCACCTGCATGTCGCGGGAGAAGCCGGCCTCCGCGCTGTTCGTGCTGGGCGTGAGCGCCGACACGGGCGCGGTGACCCGGCCGACGAGGAGCCCGGCGACCACCAGGGCCACCGCGACGATGCCCGCCGCGAGGCCGATGCGGATCCGGCGCCCGCGGGCGCGCGCCTGATCGCCGTGCGCGACGAGGCCCTCGAGCTCCTCCTCGCGGATGTCGTCGTCGGGGACGTGGTCCACCACGACGTGGCCCTCGTCGGGGCGGTCGGTTCCCTCGGTGCCGCGGTCGCTCACGGTCAGCCGACCCGGCCCTCGCCCTCGAGGGCGCCGGTGCACGCGGCGCCGGCCTCGGGGGCGTTGGGGCTCTTCCAGTACTTGGCCATGAAGTCCTTGATGCGCTGGTCGTCGACGGAGTCGACCTTCACCTGAGCGCCCCACGCGGACAGCGCGATGGGGGTGTCGAGGCCCTCGTACGGCGACATCGTGACGTAGCCGCCGAACGACTCCGCGTACTTCTGCAGGTTCGACAGGTCGTCGCCCGTGATCTTGGCGGCGTCGTACGTGATCCACACGGCGCCGTGCTCGAGGTCGTGGACCGCGTTCTCGTTGGGCTGCGGCTGGTCGTAGATGCCGCAGTTCAGCCACATGGGGTTGTGCTCGCCGCCGGCGGGCGGGCTCATGCCGTCGTACAGCCCGGCGTAATCGACGGACGTCTGCACGTGCGTGCTCGGCAGCGAGTCCCAGGTGCGGAGGCCCTCGATGCTGATGTCGTCCGGATCCTGCTTCGGCGTGCCGCTCGAAACGACCACGCCGATCACGATCGCGACCACGGCGACGGCGGCGACGGATCCCGTGATGATGCCGACGAGCCGGTTGCGGCGCGCGCGGTCCTGCTGCTTCTTGAGCGCCGCCACCTTCTCGGCGCGGCGGGCTTCGCGCTGCTGCTTGACCGTGAGGTCCTTCTGGGCCTGCTTGGCGGTCGGCGGCACGGGCCGTCCGTTCTCGTCGCCGGAGGGCGTGGTGTCGTCGCGTCGCGCCACGGAGGGTCCTTCTCTGCTGGGGGAATGTGCGACCAGGGTATCCGCTCGGCCTGGGCGGACCCTGCTGGCGGCGCCGCCCGCGCCCCGTAACACGCGGGAGGCACGCGCCTACACTGAACGGGCGGGCCCACCGGCCCGCGCACCTCAGAGCCGGGAGCGCCACCTCACGTGAAGTACGCCGACACGATCCTCGACCTCATCGGGAACACCCCGCTCGTGAAGCTCAACAAGGTGGTCGAGGGGATCTCGGCGACCGTGCTCGTGAAGGTGGAGTACCTGAACCCCGGCGGCAGCGCCAAGGACCGCATCGCGACGCGCATCATCGACGCCGCCGAGCGCGAGGGGAAGCTGAAGCCGGGCGGCACCATCGTGGAGCCCACGTCCGGCAACACGGGCGTCGGCCTCGCGCTCGTCGCGCAGCAGCGCGGCTACCGCTGCGTCTTCGTCCTGCCCGACAAGGTCGGCGAGGACAAGCGCAACGTGCTCACGGCGTACGGCGCCGAGATCGTGGTCACGCCCACCTCGGTCGCGCCCGACCACCCCGACTCCTACTATTCGGTGAGCGACCGGCTCGCCGCCGAGATCCCCGGCGCCTTCAAGCCCGACCAGTACTCCAACCCCAACGGCCCGCTCAGCCACTACGAGACCACGGGTCCCGAGATCTGGCGCGACACGGAGGGCGAGATCACGCACTTCGTCGCGGGTGTCGGCACCGGCGGCACCATCAGCGGCGTCGGCCGCTACCTCAAGGAGGTGTCGGAGGGGCGCGTGCGCATCGTCGGCGCCGACCCCGAGGGCTCGGTCTACTCCGGCGGCACCGGCCGCCCCTACCTCGTCGAGGGCGTGGGCGAGGACTTCTGGCCGGCCGCGTACGACCCCGACGTGGTCGACGAGGTCATCGCCTCCAGCGACCAGGAGTCGTTCGACATGACCCTGCGGCTCGCCCGCGAGGAGGGCCTGCTCGTCGGCGGATCCAGCGGCATGGCCGTCGTCTCCGCGCTCAAGGCCGCGAAGCACCTCGGCCCCGACGACGTGATGGTGATCCTGCTCCCCGACGGCGGCCGCGGCTACCTCGGCAAGATCTTCAACGAGAAGTGGATGCAGTCGTACGGCTTCGCCCGCGTCAACGGCCAGCGCACCGTCGCCGACGTGATGAGCGCCAAGACCGGCAGCCTGCCGGACCTCGTGCACGCGCACCCGAACGACACCATCCGCGACGCGATCCGCATCATGACCGAGTACGACGTCTCGCAGCTGCCCGTCCTCTCCGCCGAGCCGCCCGTCGTCATGGGCGAGGTGGCCGGCGCGGTCGACGAGCGCAGCCTCCTCGAGCTCGTGTTCAGCGGCCGCGCTCAGCTGTCCGACAAGGTCGGCCCGTTCGCGGGCGCGGCGTTCGGCCTCATCGGGGTCAACGAGACCGTGCCCGACGCGTGGAGCGCCCTCGGATCCGCCGACGCGCTCATGGTGAGCGACGGCGGCAAGCCCATCGGCGTGCTCACGCGGCACGACCTCCTCACCTACCTCACCGACTGACCCGCCGGCGCCGACGCCCGCACCCCTCCCGACCCACAGAGACGAGTCCCCGTGAGCGACAAGCACGACTTCGACACCCGCGCGATCCACGCCGGCCAGGACCCCGACCCCACCACGGGCGCGGTCATCCCGCCTCTCTACCTCACGAGCACCTTCGTGCAGGACGGCATCGGCGGCCTCCGCGAGGGCTACGAGTACGCGCGGAGCGCCAACCCGACGCGCACCGGGCTCCAGGAGCTGCTGGCATCGCTCGAGAAGGGAAAGCACGCCTTCTCGTTCGCCTCGGGGCTCGCCGCCGAGGACACGCTGCTGCGCGCGATCACGCGCCCCGGCGACCGCATCGTGCTGAGCGACGACGTGTACGGCGGCACCTACCGCCTCCTCACGCGCGTGCTCGGCGACTGGGGGATCGTCGTCGAGACCGTCGACATGAGCGACCTCGCGGCGGTCGAGCGGGTGCTCGGATCCGGCCCCGCCAAGGTCCTCTGGGTCGAGACGCCGAGCAATCCTCTGATGAAGATCAGCGACATCCGCGCGCTCGCCGACCTCGGCCACGCGGCCGGCGCCACGGTCGTCGTCGACAACACGTTCGCCTCGCCCTACCTCCAGCAGCCGCTCACGCTCGGCGCCGACGTGGTCGTGCACTCGACCACCAAGTACCTGGGCGGGCACTCCGACGTGCTCGGCGGCGCCGTGATCCTCGACGACGACGCGCTCGCCGAGAAGGTCGGCTTCCTCCAGTTCGCGATCGGCGCCGTCTCCGGCCCGATGGACGCCTGGCTCACCACCCGCGGCATCAAGACCCTCGCGGTGCGCGTCGAGCGCCACTCGGCGAACGCCGAGGAGATCGCCGCGTTCCTGCAGCAGCACCCCGACGTCACGGCCGTGCACTACCCGGGCCTCCCGGAGCACCCGGGATACGACATCGCCAAGGCGCAGATGACGGGCTTCGGCGGCATGATCTCGTTCCAGGTGCGCGGGGGAGCGAAGGCCGCGCGCCGCGTCGTCGAGGGCACGCGCGTGTTCCAGCTCGCGGAGTCGCTCGGCGGCGTGGAGTCGCTCATCAGCTACCCGTCCGAGATGACGCACGCGTCCGTCAAGGGCACGCCGCTCGAGGTCCCGGACGACCTGGTGCGCCTCTCGGTGGGCATCGAGGCCGTGGAGGACCTCGTCGTCGACCTCGAGCGCGCGCTCGGCAAGGCCCTCAAGCAGGGCAAGCACTAGCGGCCGACGACCCCGCCTCGCCGGCGGGGTCGCGCGGCGCTCAGGGCAGCAGCTCGCGCACGGCCTCGCCGACGCTCACGCCGCGCTCGCGCGCGTGGGCGCTGAGCCGCGCCATCGTGTCGCGGTCGAGCGCGATCGTGAGGGTCGTGTCGCCGGGCTCGGGCGCGATCTCCTCGTCGAACGCGTCGAAGTCGAACAGGCCCGGCTGCGCGGGGGCCTCCGCCTCCAGCTCCTCCGCCGCGGGCGCCACGGGATCGGCCGCGCGCTCGGCGTCGGCCGCGACCGCCGCGGTCTCCGTCGTGTCGTCGGTGGCGGCGGCGGCGGCCTCGTCGGCGTCGTGGCCCGCCCAGCCCGGCCCCTCGGGGATCGGGCGTCGGCCCTGGAACGCCGTCGCGACGGCGCGCGCGCGATCGTCGGCCGCCTCGTTGAGCGGGTGGTTCGCGTGGCCCTTGACCCACTCGAAGCGGTAGCGGCGGCCCTGGATCTCGGCGTCGATCTCCTTGAGCAGCTCGACGTTGAGCACCGGCTTGCCGTCGCCCTTGCGCCAGCCCTTGCGCTTCCAACCGGGCATCCACTTGGTCACCGAGTTGATGACGTACTGGCTGTCGCACAGCACGAGCAGGTCGTCGTCGAGGTGCGCGGTGGCCCGGAACAGCTCGAGCACGGCCTTCAGCTCGCCCTGGTTGTTGGTCGCGTGCGGCCAGCCGCCCGCCGCCCAGTGCTCGTCGTCGACGTACCAGGCCCAGCCGGCGGGTCCGGGGTTGCCGAGCGCGGATCCGTCTGCCGCGGCGGTGATCGTCACAGGTGGTGCCTCTCGTCGGGTGGACGACCAGTCTGCCGCAGGCCTCCGACCGCGGGCGCGCGCCCTCCCGGCCGCGACCCATCCCGTTCGCATGAGGCATGTGACAGTCACATGTGACAATGTGACACCTGCGCCACGGGGCGCTGTCGGGCGGATGCCCGCACGGAGACGGGGTCGATGATGACGACGGAGACGCCGCGCGGCAGGGCGCCCAGCATCCGCGACGTCGCGCGCCTCGCCGGGGTCTCGCACCAGACGGTCTCGCGCGTGCTCAACGACTCGCCCTCGCTCCGCGCGGAGACGCGGCAGCGCGTGCTCGACGTGATGGAGCAGATCCAGTACCGGCCGAACCGCGCGGCCCGCGCCCTCGTCACCAGCCGGTCCCGCACGATCGGCGTGCTCACCGCCCAGAGCTCGCAGTACGGTCCCGCGTCCTCCATCGCGGCCATCGAGGAGGCCGCCCGCGAGGCCGGGTACCTGGTCACGACCACGAACCTGCCCTCGTCCGACGAGGCCGCGATCAAGGTCGCGCTCGGCCACCTCGTCGACCAGGCGGTGGAGGGCCTCGTGGTCGTGGCCCCGCAGGTGCGCGTGCGCGAGGTCATCGCGAGCATGTCCCTCGACGTCCCGTACGTGACCATGCAGAGCGACGGGCGCGGCGACGCGCACGATCTCTCGGTCGACCAGATCGCGGGCGCGCGCCTCGCCACGCGGCACCTGCTCGACCTCGGCCACCGCGACATCTACCACCTCGCCGGCCCGCAGGACTGGATCGAGGCGGAGGCGCGGATGCGCGGCTTCCTCGACGCCATGTCCGCGGCCGATGCGCCCACCACCGCGCCCATCCTCGGCGACTGGACCGCGGAGTTCGGGTTCTACGCGGGCCGCGAGATGCTGCGCCTCCGGGACTTCACGGCGATCTTCTCCAGCAACGACCAGATGGCCCTGGGGCTCATCCACGCCGTGCGCGACGCCGGCCTCGACGTCCCGGGCGACGTCAGCATCGTCGGCTTCGACGACATCCCGGAGGCCGCGCACTTCTGGCCGCCGCTGACGACGGTCCGCCAGGACTTCGCCGAGGTCGGCCGCCGCTGCGTGGCCCTGCTCCTCGACGGCATGGGCGGCACGGGGGACCGGTACCGCGGCACGATCACGCCGGAGCTGGTCGTCCGCGCGTCCACCGCACCGCCGTCGATGTGACGGCCCGGCCCTCCGGAGGTCCGCCGACACCCCACTTCGAGGGGTCAGGAGCGTCCGGGTTGACAGAGCGGCCATCGGGAGTCGTAGACTCACCTTCGCTGATGTGACCGTTCACATCGGCGGGCGGTCTTCCCGGATCGCCATGCATCAGACGAAGGAGTCGATCCCGTGCCCAGCGCCCCCGTGAGCACCGCCGCCGAGGCACAGCCCGGTCCGGAGGCCGAGAGCTACGTCATCGGGGTCGACTACGGCACCCTCTCCGGCCGCGCCGTCGTCGTGCGCGTCTCGGACGGCGTCGAGCTCGGCTCCGGCGTCCTCGACTACCCGCACGCGGTGATGGACGACACGCTCGCCGCCACCGGCGCGCAGCTGCCGCCCGAGTGGGCCCTGCAGGTGCCGTCCGACTACGTCGACGTGCTCAAGCAGGCCGTCCCCGCCGCCATCCGCGAGGCCGGCATCGACCCCGCGCGGGTCATCGGCATCGGCACCGACTTCACGGCGTGCACGATGGTCCCCACCCTCGCCGACGGCACGCCGCTCAACGAGGTCGAGGGATTCGCCGACCGCCCCCACGCCTACGTCAAGCTCTGGAAGCACCACGCCGCGCAGTCGCACGCCGACCGCATCAACGCGCTGGCCGAGGAGCGCGGCGAGAAGTGGCTGGCCCGCTACGGCGGCCTCATCTCGAGCGAGTGGGAGTTCGCCAAGGGCCTCCAGCTGCTCGAGGAGGACCCGGAGCTCTACGGGCTCATGGAGCACTGGGTCGAGGCGGCCGACTGGATCGTCTGGCAGCTCACCGGCAGCTACGTCCGCAACGCCTGCACCGCCGGGTACAAGGGCATCCTCCAGGACGGCGAGTACCCGACGCCCGAGTTCCTCGGCGCGCTCAACCCCGACTTCGCCTCCTTCGCCGAGGACAAGGTCGCGCACGAGATCGGCCAGCTCGGATCCGCGGCCGGCACGCTCTCGGCCGAGGCCGCCGCCTGGACGGGCCTTCCCGAGGGCATCGCCGTCGCGGTCGGCAACGTCGACGCGCACGTCACGGCGCCCGTCGCCCGTGCCGTCGAGCCCGGCCAGATGGTCGCCATCATGGGCACCAGCACCTGCCACGTCATGAACAGCGACGTGCTCACCGAGGTCCCCGGCATGTGCGGCGTCGTCGACGGCGGCATCGTCTCGGGGCTCTACGGCTACGAGGCCGGCCAGTCCGGCGTCGGCGACATCTTCGCCTGGTACGTCAAGAACCAGGTGCCCGCGCGCTACGCCGAGGAGGCCGCGGCCGCCGGCAAGAGCGTCCACCAGCACCTCACCGACCTCGCCGCCGACCAGCCCGTCGGCGGCCACGGCCTGGTCGCGCTCGACTGGCACTCGGGCAACCGCTCGGTGCTCGTCGACCACGAGCTCTCCGGCCTCGTCGTCGGCACCACGCTCACCACGCGCACCGAGGAGGTCTACCGGGCGCTGCTCGAGGCCACCGCCTTCGGCACCCGCAAGATCGTCGAGACGTTCAACGCGTCGGGCGTCCCCGTCACCGAGTTCATCGTCGCGGGCGGCCTGCTGAAGAACGCGTTCCTCATGCAGGCGTACAGCGACATCCTCCGCCTCCCCATCTCGGTCATCACGAGCGAGCAGGGCCCGGCGCTCGGATCCGCGATCCACGCCGCCGTCGCCGCGGGCGCCTACCCGGACGTGCGCGTCGCGGGCGACGCCATGGGCAAGGTCGAGCGCGGGAAGTACCAGCCGAGCGAGGAGCGCGCGCTCGCCTACGACCGCCTCTACGAGGAGTACTCCACGCTGCACGACTACTTCGGCCGCGGCGCCAACGACGTCATGAAGCGCCTCAAGTCGCTGAAGAGGGAGGCCCGCGCGTGAGCACCTACGCCCCCGAGATCGAGGTCGCGGTCGCCCGCGTCCGCTCCGAGGTCTCCCGCCTGCACGGCGAGCTCGTGCGCTACGGCCTCGTGGTCTGGACCGGCGGCAACGTCTCCGGCCGCGTGCCCGGTGCCGACCTCTTCGTCATCAAGCCGTCCGGCGTCAGCTACGACGACCTGAGCCCCGAGAACATGATCCTCTGCGACCTCGACGGCAAGGTGATCCCGGACACCCCCGGCTCCCGCAACGCCCCGTCGAGCGACACCGCGGCGCACGCGTACGTCTACCGCAACATGCCCGAGGTGGGCGGCGTGGTCCACACGCACTCCACCTACGCGGTGGCGTGGGCGGCCCGGCGCGAGCCCATCCCGTGCGTCATCACAGCGATGGCGGACGAGTTCGGCGGCGAGATCCCCGTCGGCCCGTTCGCGATCATCGGCGACGACTCCATCGGCCGCGGCATCGTCGAGACGCTCACCGGGCACCGCTCGCGCGCCGTCCTGATGGCGGGCCATGGGCCCTTCACCATCGGCAAGGACGCGAAGGACGCCGTGAAGGCGGCCGTGATGGTCGAGGACGTGGCGCGCACCGTGCACATCTCCCGCCAGCTCGGCACGCCTGCGCCCCTGCCCGCCGAGGCCGTCGACTCCCTGTTCGACCGCTACCAGAACGTCTACGGACAAGCACCCCAAGGAGCCCTGAAGTGAGCCGCATCACCACGTCCCTCGACCACTACGAGGTCTGGTTCCTCACGGGCAGCCAGAACCTCTACGGCGAGGAGACGCTCCAGCAGGTCGCCGAGCAGTCGCAGGAGATCGCCCGGCAGCTCGAGGAGGCGTCGGACATCCCCGTCCGCGTCGTGTGGAAGCCCGTCCTCAAGGACTCCGACAGCATCCGCCGCATGGCCCTCGAGGCCAACGCGAGCGACCGCACCATCGGCCTCATCGCGTGGATGCACACGTTCAGCCCCGCGAAGATGTGGATCCAGGGCCTCGACGCCCTGCAGAAGCCGTTCCTGCACCTGCACACTCAGGCCAACGTCGCGCTGCCCTGGAGCAGCATCGACATGGACTTCATGAACCTGAACCAGGCCGCGCACGGCGACCGCGAGTTCGGCTACATCCAGTCGCGCCTCGGCGTCGTCCGCAAGACGGTCGTCGGCCACGTGAGCACCGAGTCCGTGCGCGCCAGCATCGGCACGTGGATGCGAGCCGCCGCCGGCTGGGCCGCGGTCCACGAGCTCAAGGTCGCCCGCTTCGGCGACAACATGCGCAACGTCGCGGTCACCGAGGGCGACAAGACGGAGGCCGAGCTCAAGTTCGGCGTCAGCGTCAACACCTGGGGCGTCAACGACCTCGTCGAGCGCGTGGACGCGGCGACCGCCGCCGAGATCGACGCGCTGGTCGACGAGTACGAGCGTCTCTATGACATCCAGCCCGAGCTGCACCGCGGCGGGGAGCGCCACGAGTCGCTCCGCTACGGCGCGGCCATCGAGGTCGGGCTCCGGTCGTTCCTCGAGGAGGGCGGCTTCGGCGCGTTCACCACGAGCTTCGAGGACCTCGGCGGCCTCCGTCAGCTCCCCGGCCTGGCCGTCCAGCGGCTCATGGCCGAGGGTTACGGCTTCGGCGCCGAGGGCGACTGGAAGACGGCCGTGCTGATCCGCGCGGCGAAGGTCATGGGCGCGGGTCTCCCCGGGGGCGCGAGCCTCATGGAGGACTACACGTACCACCTCGTCCCCGGCGAGGAGAAGATCCTGGGCGCGCACATGCTCGAGATCTGCCCCACCCTCACGACCGGTCGGCCGAGCCTCGAGATCCACCCGCTCGGCATCGGCGGACGCGAGGACCCGGTGCGCCTCGTCTTCGACACCGACCCCGGCCCCGCGGTCGTCGTCGCCATGTCCGACATGCGCGACCGGTTCCGCATCGTCGCGAACGTCGTGGAGGTCGTCCCGCTCGACGAGCCGCTCCCGAACCTGCCCGTCGCCCGCGCCGTGTGGAAGCCCGCACCGGATCTCGCGACGAGCGCCGCGGCCTGGCTCACCGCCGGGGCCGCCCACCACACGGTCATGAGCACGCAGGTCGGCGTCGAGGTCTTCGAGGACTTCGCCGAGATCGCGCGCACCGAGCTCCTCGTCATCGACGAGGACACGACCCTCAAGGGTTTCACCAAGGAAGTCCGCTGGAACCAGGCGTACCACCGCCTGGCCCAGGGCCTGTAACACCCACACCAGGGGTGCTGGTCCGGCGCAGAAGCCGGGCGAGCGCCTCACAGCAGCAGTACGAAAGGACACGACCGTGAAGATGAAGAAGGTCCTCGTCGGCATCGCCGCCACGAGCATCGCCGTCTCGCTCGCCGCCTGCTCCAGCGGCGGCGGCGGAGGCCGCGGCGGCAGCGCCGGCGGCACCGAGGACAACAAGGGCGCCCTCGTCGGCGTCGCCATGCCCACCAAGACGAGCGAGCGCTGGGTCGACGACGGCAACAACGTCAACGACCAGCTCACCAAGCTCGGCTACAAGGTCGACCTGCAGTACGCCAACGACAAGGTGCAGGACCAGATCTCGCAGATCGAGACCATGCTCAACAAGGGCGCCAAGGCCCTCATCGTCGCGTCGATCGACGGCACCGCGCTGACCCAGGTCCTCAAGACCGCGGCCGACGACGGCGTCAAGGTCATCGCGTACGACCGCCTGATCAACGGCACCGAGGACGTCGACTACTACACGACGTTCGACAACCAGCAGGTCGGCGTGCTCCAGGGCAACTCGCTCCTGCAGGGCCTCGGTCTCGTGGACGCCGACGGCAAGGCCACCGGCAGCACCGAGAAGAAGACCATCGAGGTCTTCGCCGGCAGCCCGGACGACAACAACGCGCAGTTCTTCTACGACGGCGCGATGAGCGTCCTCAAGCCGTTCCTCGACTCTGGCCAGGTCACGATCGGCTCCGGCCAGTCGGACTTCAGCCAGGTCGCGATCCAGCAGTGGAAGCAGGAGGGCGCCCAGGCCCGCATGGAGAACCTGCTCTCGGGCTCGTACCCCGGCGGCGCCAAGCCGGACGGCGTCCTCTCGCCGTACGACGGCCTGTCGCGCGGCATCATCCAGGCCCTGACCTCGGCCGGCGTCGCCAGCAACGCGATGCCGATCATCACCGGCCAGGACGGCGAGAAGGCGTCCGACAAGCTCATCCTCGACGGCGTCCAGTACTCGACGATCTTCAAGGACACGCGCCTGCTCGGCAAGGAGGCCGTCACGATGGTCGACGACCTGCTCACCGGCGGCACGCCCGACGCGCCCGACTCCTACAACAACAAGGTGAAGGACGTCCCGACCAAGCAGTTCGCCCCCGTGACCGTGACGAAGGACAACCTCGTCGAGGTCATCGTGGACAGCGGCTACTACACGCAGGACGAGATCGACAAGGGCGAGTAGCACCCACCCGCACCGCCCCGGCGGCGCACCCGGCCGGTCGACGCTCGCGTCGACCGGCCTCCACCGGGTCGGGCCGGCCGCGCACCGCGGCCGGCCCGCCCCCGGGCGGCGGTCACCCGCCGCACGCAGCACCACCGCCGGGTACCCGGCACCACCATCCACACAAGTGAGGCAGGCCATGGCCAACCACATTCTCGAGATGCGCGGCATCACCAAGACGTTCCCCGGCGTCAAGGCGCTGCAGGACGTCACTCTCGAGGTCACGCGCGGCACGTGCCACGCGATCTGCGGCGAGAACGGCGCGGGCAAGTCGACCCTGATGAAGGTCCTCTCGGGCGTCTACCCGGCCGGTTCGTACGACGGCGACATCGTGCTCGAGAACGAGGTCGTCAAGTTCTCCAGCATCCGCGACAGCGAGAAGTCGGGCGTGGTGATCATCCACCAGGAGCTCGCGCTGAGCCCCTTCCTCTCCATCGCGGAGAACATCTTCCTCGGCAACGAGATCTCCAAGGGCGGCTTCATCGACTGGAACGCCACCAACGTCGAGGCCGCGAAGCTCCTCGCCCGCGTCGGGCTGAGCGACAACCCGGCCACCAAGATCGCCGACATCGGCGTGGGCAAGCAGCAGCTCGTGGAGATCGCGAAGGCCCTGTCCAAGGAGGTGAAGCTCCTCATCCTCGACGAGCCCACCGCCGCGCTGAACGACGAGGACTCCGCCCACCTGCTCGACCTGATCAAGCACCTCAAGGGCCAGGGCATCACGAGCATCATCATCAGCCACAAGCTGAACGAGATCAAGGCGATCGCCGACGCGGTGACGATCATCCGCGACGGCAAGACGATCGAGACCCTCGACCTCGAGCGCGACTCCATCAGCGAGGAGCGCATCATCAAGGGCATGGTCGGCCGCGACCTGCAGAGCCGCTATCCCGACCGCACGCCGGACATCGGCGAGGAGATCCTCCGCATCGAGGACTGGACGGTCCACCACCCGCAGGAGCACTCCCGCGTCATCGTCGACCACGCCAACCTCAACGTCCGCGCGGGCGAGGTCGTCGGCATCGCCGGCCTCATGGGCGCGGGTCGCACCGAGCTCGCGATGAGCGTCTTCGGCCGCTCCTACGGCGCGAACATCTCCGGCAAGCTCTACAAGCGCGGCAAGGAGATCCAGGCCAAGACGGTCGGCGACGCCATCAAGCACGGCATCGCCTACGCCACCGAGGACCGCAAGCACTACGGCCTCAACCTCATCGACGACATCAAGCGCAACGTCTCCGGCGCCGCGCTGGACAAGCTGGCCAAGGCCGGCTGGGTCGACGCGAACCAGGAGTACGTGGTGGCCGACGGCTACCGGAAGTCGATGAACATCAAGGCCCCGAGCGTGGGCGCCATCACCGGGAAGCTCTCCGGCGGCAACCAGCAGAAGGTCGTCCTCTCCAAGTGGATGTTCTCCGACCCGGACGTGCTCATCCTCGACGAGCCCACCCGCGGCATCGACGTCGGCGCCAAGTACGAGATCTACACGATCATCAACGCGCTCGCCGCGCAGGGGAAGGCCGTCATCGTCATCTCCAGCGAGCTGCCCGAGCTGCTCGGCATCTGCGACCGGATCTACGCCCTCTCCGCCGGGCGGATCACGGGACAGCTGCCGATCGCCGAGGCGACCCCCGAGAGCCTCATGTCCTACATGACCAAGGAAAAGGAATAGCAAGCATGTCCAGTCTCAGCAGTGTGGCGGGTTTCCTCGTCAGTCGCCTCAGGCAGATCGGCATCTTCATCGCGCTGATCGCGATCGTGGTGCTGTTCCAGATCCTCACCGACGGGACGCTCCTCGAGCCCCGCAACGTCACGAGCATCGTCGTCCAGAACGCCTACATCCTGATCCTCGCGATCGGCATGGTGATGATCATCATCGCCGGCCACATCGACCTGTCGGTCGGTTCCGTGGTGGCCCTCATCGGTGCCGTCTCCGGCGTGTTCGCGGTGAGCTGGGGATGGCCCTGGTACATCTCCATCATCGCGAGCCTCGTGATCGGCGGCCTCATCGGCGCCTGGCAGGGCTTCTGGGTGGCGTACGTCGGCATCCCCGCGTTCATCGTGACCCTCGCCGGCATGCTCACGTTCCGCGGCCTCGCGCAGATCGTCCTGCAGAACCGCCCCATCACGCCGTTCCCGGACGAGTACGTCTCCGTCGGCGCGGGCTTCCTGCCCGACCCCTCGGGCGGCACCTCCTACCTCGAGTGGGTCACCGTCACGCTGGGCGTGCTGGCCGCGGTCTTCCTCGTCGCGCAGCAGCTCCGCGAGCGTCGCGCCCGCGTCAAGCTCAACCTCGAGGACGAGCCCTTCGCCTGGTTCATCACCAAGCTCGCCACAATCGCGATCCTCGTGCTCGGCATCACGTACCTGCTCGCCAGCTACCAGGGCACGCCGATCGTGCTGCTGATCCTCGCGGTCCTCGTCCTCGTCTACACGGCGGTGATGAACCGCAGCATCTTCGGTCGTCACATCTACGCCCGAGGCGGCAACCTCAACGCGGCGCAGCTGTCCGGCATCAACACGAAGCGCGTCGACTTCCTGCTCTTCGTGAACATGGGCTTCCTGGCCGCGCTCGCGGGCATCGCCTTCACGGCCCGCAGCAACTCGGCGCTCCCCTCGGCAGGCAACGGCTTCGAGCTCGACGCCATCGCCGCGGTGTTCATCGGCGGCGCGGCCGTCACCGGCGGCATCGGCACCGTGACCGGCGCCATGATCGGTGGTCTGATCATGGGCGTGCTCAACAACGGCATGTCGCTGCTCGGCCTCGGCACGGAGTACCAGCAGCTCATCAAGGGCCTCGTGCTCCTGCTGGCCGTCGCGTTCGACGTCTTCAACAAGAGCCGCGGATCCAAGTCCGCGACCTGATCCACCCGCGCTGATTCGCAGACGAAGGGCCCGGCATCCGAGTGGATGCCGGGCCCTTCTGTCGTGCGGGGTGCTAGCTCGTGCAGGTGCTTTGCTCCCTGCGGAAATATGAGCATACACAAACCACCTGTCGGGCGGGCGCGGACTGTAGCTCAAAAAAGGCATGCGCTTCGCCACAAAGTAGCAGCAGCGACGCCCCCGCAATGGGGGTCTTCTTGTTTGAGATGAGGCGTTATCCTCCCCTTATGGCGGTAGAGACATATTTGGTTTGGTGTCGAGTTGCGGGCCCCTCGCTCCCACGAGAACTTATAAAAATTGGCGACGTGCTGATTGGCCCAGTCGAAAAAGGTGAAACGCCACCGGTCGTGGGTACTGGGTCTATAGAGTCAACAATGTACTCTCACTTTAATCAACCCGAATCTTATCCCATAGTTTCCGGGCAGTGTTGGATGCGTGTACCAGTAGAAGCCGAATCGGTGTACGAAGCGCAAAAGCTCGTCGCCATGACATGGGCGCCTCGCGTGGCTGCTGCTTTGACCCTGGCGCACAGAGGTATTGCATACCGTATACAGGTTGTGGGAACTACTCGACCTGAGGTTGGCGGCGAATCATCTGGCCCGACGCATGCAACGCAATTCTGGGTTGATGTACCCATGGATCTACCGACCATGCAACGAGTGGCGCTGTACCTAGAAAATGCGGTGGAGTCCGATGCTCTAGATACTGCTACGCAACTCCTCATGCGTGGCCAATACCTCAAAGACTCGGGAGATAGTCCGACTTTTAAGTCGGGCGCAGTGCTCGCGCACTTCCAGTGCATAGAGCGCATATCCACGTTCTTTCCCGGAGTCGAGGCGCCTGACGGCGACGATCGGCGCGTAGCGATTGTTAATAAGTTGCGGGATGATCTGCAAACGAAAACAAAGCTGCATAAGCAGATGGAGTCGATTCGAACTGCGAGAAACGCGCTCGAGCGTCTGGATAATAGATTTGCCGACATGAAGATCAGAAACGCCGGTAAGGCTCTGGGTCTCGGAGCAGACTGGATCGACGAGGCTGTCAAGCTCACCCAGTTTAGAAATCAACGGCTGGGTCATGGCGGAACTCTGGCTAGCGACGAAGAGCTTGAGTATTGGCTCAATTCAAGCACTGGGCTTGAGGGGCGATCGTTTGAGGTGGCAGCACACATGGTTGCCGCGCTCACTCACTTTTTGTGGCAAAAACGTCAGGCGGACGCGGAGAAAGTGGTTGCTGAAATACATTGACCAGAGTCCTCTTAGAGAGCTACATGACCGGCGCAGCGCCGCCATCAAAATTTCAGGATGCGATGGATACAGCGATCCGCCGCCGCCTTTTGGCTGTGCACACTTGACTGAGCTGCAGAGGGCCCGGCATCCGAGTGCATGCCGGGCCCTTCCGTCGTACGGGGTGCGGGGGAAGCTCTAGGAGCGCGCGCCCATCAGGTGCTCGAGCGCCAGCTGGTTGAGGCGCACGAAGCCGAAGCCCTTCGCGTCGAAGTACTCGTCGGCCGCGAAGTCCTCGTAGGAGGAGCGGTCGGCGAGGATGTCGTCGTAGGACTCGCCCTCGTTCAGCGTCGGCGTGTAGATGTCCTGGACCTTGGCGGCGGCCAGCGCCTCCTGGACCTCGGGGTCGGCGCGGAACGCCTGCGCGCGCTCCTTGAGGAGCAGGTACATGCGCATGTTCGCGGCGGCGGAGTCCCACACGCCCGTGATGTCCTCGGTGCGGCTGGGCTTGTAGTCGAAGTGACGCGGGCCGTCGTAGGAGCGGCCGCCGCCCACGCCGCCGTTCTCCAGCAGGTCGACGAGCGAGAACGCGTTCTGCAGGTCGCCGTGGCCGAAGACGAGGTCCTGGTCGTACTTGATGCCGCGCTGGCCGTTGAGGTCGATGTGGAAGAGCTTGCCCTGGTACAGCGCCTGCATGATGCCGGCGGTGAAGTTGAGGCCCGCCATCTGCTCGTGGCCGACCTCGGGGTTCACGCCGACGAGCTCGGGGCGCTCGAGGGTCTCGATGAAGGCGAGCGCGTGGCCGAGCGTGGGCAGCAGGATGTCGCCGCGGGGCTCGTTGGGCTTCGGCTCGATCGCGAAGCGGATGTCGTAGCCCTTGTCGGTGACGTAGTCGCCGAGGAGGTTGACGGCCTCGCGGTAGCGCTCGAGCGCACCGCGGACGTCCTTGGCGGAGTCGTACTCGGCGCCCTCGCGGCCGCCCCACATCACGAACGTCTGCGCGCCGAGCTCGGCGGCGAGGTCGATGTTGCGGAGCACCTTGCGGATCGCGAACCGGCGGACGGCGCGGTCGTTGGAGGTGAAGCCGCCGTCCTTGAAGACGGGGGCCGAGAAGAGGTTCGTGGTGACCATCGGCACGACGATGCCGGTGTCGCTGAGCGCGCCCTTGAGGCGGTCGATCTGCGTCTGGCGCTCCGCGTCGGTGGAGCCGAAGGCGAAGAGGTCGTCGTCATGGAACGTGAGGCCGTAGGCGCCCAGCTCCGAGATGCGCTCGACGCCCTCGACCACGTCGAGGTCGGAGCGGGTGGGGCCGCCGAAGGGATCGGCCCCCGTGTATCCGATGGTCCAGAGTCCGAACGAGAACTTGTCCTCGCGGGTGGGGGTGAGCGCCATGGTGTCTCCTGTCAGCGTCGTCGGTGATTTGTTGCTGACTACAACCTAACCGGAGCGGGCCCGCGGCACAACGTCGACACGGCGCCGGGGCGGGTCGGCTGGACGCGCCGCGGGGGCCCGGGCAGGATGGCAGGAGGTCGTCGTCGACCGCGCGCGTGCGCATCCGCCGGCCCGCCATCGCCCCGACGGAGAGGTCCCCGCCCGCCATGACCGACGCATCGCCCGCCGCACCCGGTTCGCCTCGGGACCCCGCCGACGACCGAGGGGAGGGGCTCGCGTTCCCGCCCGGCTTCCTGTTCGGATCCGCCACCGCGGCCTACCAGATCGAGGGCGCGGTCGACGAGGGCGGCCGCGGCCCCTCCATCTGGGACACCTTCAGCCGCACGCCCGGGAAGGTGCTCGGCGGGGACACGGGCGACGTCGCCGACGACCACTACCACCGGCTCGAGTCCGACCTCGACCTGATGCAGGCGCTGGGCCTCGAGGCGTACCGCTTCTCGATCGCGTGGCCGCGCATCCAGCCGACCGGGCGCGGCCCCGCGAACGCGGACGGGCTCGCCTTCTACGGTCGGCTCGTCGACGGGCTCGTCGCGCGGGGGATCACGCCCATCGCGACGCTCTACCACTGGGACCTCCCGCAGGCGCTCGAGGACGAGGGCGGCTGGACCAACCGGGAGACCGCGTACGCGTTCGCCGACTACGCGCGGATCATGGGCGAGGCGCTGGGCGATCGCGTCGGCACCTGGACCACGCTCAACGAGCCGTGGTGCTCGGCGTACCTCGGCTACGCGGCCGGCGTGCACGCGCCCGGTCGCACCGACGCGGAGGACTCGTTCCGCGCGGTGCACCACCTCAACCTCGCGCACGGGCTCGCGGTCCGCGCGCTCCGGGAGGTCGTGCCGGCGGACGCGCGCTTCTCCATCACGCTGAACCTGCACGTGATCCGCGGCGAGGGCGGCACGGGGGCGGAGGCCGTGCGGCGCGTCGACGGCGTCGGCAACCGCGTGTTCCTCGACCCGCTGCTGCACGGGCGGTACCCCGCGGACGTGCTCGCGGACACCGCCTCGATCACGGACTGGTCCTTCGTGCTGCCCGGCGACACCGAGCTCATCCGCCAGCCGCTGCACCTGCTGGGGGTCAACTACTACAACACCAGCCGGGTGCGGATGCGGGACGGCTCCTCGGCGGGCGGCGGCACCTCCATCCATGGCGACGTCGCCGCGACGCCGTTCCCCGGGACGGACGACGTCGAGTTCCTGGAGCAGCCCGGCCCGTACACGGCGATGGGCTGGAACATCGAGCCCCAGGGCCTCGAGGACCTGCTCGTCTCGCTGCACGGGGAGTTCCCCGACCTGCCGCTCATGGTGACGGAGAACGGGGCCGCGTTCGACGACGAGGTGACCATGGGCGACGACGGCGTGCGCGCCGTGCACGACCCCGCGCGGATCGACTACCTGTCGCGGCACTTCGCCGCGGCCCACCGCGCGATCGAGCGCGGCGTGGACCTCCGCGGCTACCAGGTGTGGTCGCTCCTCGACAACTTCGAGTGGGCATTCGGGTACTCGAAGCGCTTCGGCATCGTGCACGTCGACTACGCCACGCAGGAGCGCACGCCCAAGGACAGCGCGCTCTGGTACGCGCGTCTCATCGCCGACCGCGCCATCCCCGCGGCCGACGCGCGACCCGAGCGCCACGTGCGTCCCGGGGCGTGAGCGGGCCCCCGCCCGGCACCGACGAGCGCGCCGTGCTCGCGGACGGCGTCGTGATGCGGCCCGCGCGGATCACGGACGCCGCCGCGCTCGCCGCGGCGTACCGCGCCAATCGGGAGCACCTCCGCCCCTTCGAGCCCGCGCGCACGGATGCCTTCTTCACGTCGGCGGGTCAGCGCGCGCAGCTCGCGGGGCGCATCGCCGAGCGGGCGGCCGGATCCGGCCTGCCGTACCTGATCGTCGAGGGCGACCGCGTCATCGGCCGCTGCGACCTGTTCGCGG
This sequence comes from Clavibacter michiganensis, assembly GCF_016907085.1. Lineage (NCBI taxonomy): Bacteria > Bacillati > Actinomycetota > Actinomycetes > Micrococcales > Microbacteriaceae > Clavibacter > Clavibacter michiganensis. The sequence continues at coordinate 3,167,639 of NZ_JAFBBJ010000001.1, forward strand.
TGAAGCGCGGCGCGGCGCAGAGCGCGAGCCTCGGCTACTGGATCGACCGGGAGAGGCAGGGCAGGGGGCTCGCGACGGCGGCGGCCCGGGAGGCGGTCCGCATCGCGCGCGCCGCCGGGCTGCACCGGCTGGAGGCGTCGACGCTGGTGGGGAACGGCGGGTCCGAGGAGGTGCTCACGCGCGCCGGGTTCGACGCCATCGGGATCGCCCCGGCGTACCTGCGGATCGACGGCGCGTGGAGCGACCACACCCTCTGGCAGCGGGTGGTCGACGGCGCGCGGTGACCGCGTCCGGCCCGCGATCGGCGTGCGCGTCGTCGGCGCTCAGGCGTCGAGGAGCAGCTCGGTCATGCTGCGCAGGCGCGCCTGCGCGGTCGAGTCGGCGCCGCTGCGGTGGACGACGTCGTCGTGCACCTGGTCGGCGACCCGCAGGAGGTCGGGCAGGATGCCGCGCCCGCGCTCCGTGAGCGCGATGAGGAGGCGGCGCTCGTCGGCCTGGTCGCGCTGGCGCGTGATGTAGCCGAGGAGCTCCAGGCGCTTGAACAGCGGGGACAGCGTGCCCGGCGTGAGCTGCACGGCGTCGCTCAGGTCGCCCGCGCGGCGGGGGTCCTGCTCGTGCAGCGCGAGCATCACGAGGTACTGCGGGTGCGTGAGGTGGTAGGGCTTGAGCAACGGCCTGTAGAGCGAGATCACCGCTCGGGATGCGGCGGCCAGCAGCAGTCCCATGTCGCGGTCGAGCAGCGCTCCGTCGTGGTCCGTCATGTGTCCTCCTGGCCGTCTGCGAGACGCGTCCCCCGACGGCCTGATCCCTTCGGACGCTACTCCCGAGATCGAGCAGCGGCGCGACCGGGGACCGCACGCACAGCCCGCGCGGAGGCCCGCGTCATCACTCGGTGCCGGGCGGCATCCACCCCTGCTCCATCTGGTGGCGGCGCACCCGGGCGACCGCGCGGTCCGCGTCGACCGGCACGGCCTCCCAGATGATGCCGGAGCCGTCGAGCCAGCCCAGCGCGAGCATGGTGTCGGCCAGGTCCTCCACGAACATGGCCACCGTCGTGCCGTGCGAGCGGATGAGGTCGCCGTGCAGGCTCCAGCCGAAGTACGCGGACAGGTACCTGGCCTGCTCGGAGTGGCTGCGCTGCAGGTGCCGGTTCTGCCGCTCGGTGGATCCGCCCGAGGCCTGGACCTCGTCCTGCAGCTCGTCGCCGTGCTCGTCCGACATGCGTCCTCGTCCCTCCGGGTCTCGGGCCCGCGGTGGACACCGGAGGCAGACCCCTCAGACACTACGGAGGACGTCCGACAATCCGCCAGGAGCGGGTCTGCCCGCGGCCCGCGAGCGGGGCCTCACGCCCGGCGGAGCTCCCAGTCGCCCACGCGCAGCCGAGCGAGCGCCTCGACGGCGGCGTGCACGGCGGGCGACGCGGATCCGCCCGGCGCCGTGACGACGTGGACCACGCGCTCGCCGACTCCGGAGATCCGCCGCCGGACGACGCCGCGGGGGAGGGGCGCGGTCGCGAGGGCCAGCGACGGCAGGAGGGCGACCCCGAGCCCCGCCTGCACCATCCCCACGGCGGCGGCCGCGTTGTCCGTCTCGAAGGAGGTCGCCGGCGCGAAGCCGCTGCGGGCGCACGCGCTCACCAGGTGGCGGCGGCAGCGCACGCAGCCGGCGATCCACCGGTCGTCGGCGAGGTCGCGGAGCGCGAGCGGGCCGCGGTGCCGCAGCGCCCGCGCCTCCGGCAGCACGGCCCACAGCGTCTCGCGCCAGAGCGGCCGTGACTCCAGGCCGTCGAGGGAGCGCGCGGCGGGATCGTCCGGGTCGTCCGGGTAGGCGAAGGTCACGGCGACGTCGGCCTCGCGCGCGCGGACCGCCGCGACGGCCTCGGGCGGCTCGGCCTCGAGGTAGCCGAACCCGAGGCCCGGGTGCGCCGCCGCGAGGCCGCCGAGCAGCCGCGGCACGACGGTCGACGACGCCGACGGGAACGCCGCGACGCGGACGGTGCCCGCGCGGAGGCCCCGCAGGTCGTCGAGCTCGTCGGCCGCCTGGTCGATGGCGTGCACCACGGTCTCGGCGTGCCGCGCGAGGACCCGGCCGGCCTCCGTGAGGACGACGCCCCGGCCGGCGCGCGCCGTGACGGGCACGCCGATGCGCGCCTCCAGGCGCCGGAGCGTCTGCGACAGGGCCGGCTGGCTGACGCCGAGCGCCTGGGCGGCCGCGGTGATCGAGCCGCGGACGGCCAGGGCGTGCACCGCGGCGAGCGCGGCCGAGTCGAGGTCGCGTGCGGTGGAGGCAGCGTCGGTCATGCGCGGATCATAACGCGCGCTTATGGGACGCATGCCGGGCGGGGTCTTGCTCGATGGATCCGCCCTCGTCACGCTGGACGCATGACGACCGCGCCGCTGCCCGCCGACCTCCGCGACCTGTTCGAGGCCGGGCCCGGCTACCTCTCCGCCTGCACCATGGGCCTGCCCACGCGCGCGACGGTCGAGCGCCTGCGGGCCGACCTCACGACGTGGTCGGCCGGGGGATCCACCGCGCACGGCTACGGCGGCGTCGTCGAGGGCGTCCGCGCGTCGTACGCGTCGCTCGTGGGCGTCGACGTGGGATCCGTGGCCGTCGGCTCGCAGACCGCCTCCTTCGTGAGCGTGCTGGCCGCCGCCGTCCCCGCGGGCGCCGAGGTGCTGTGCGTGACGGGCGACTTCAGCTCGCTCACCTACCCGTTCGTCGTGGCGGAGGCGCGCGGCGTCGTGGTGCGGCACGTGCCGCTCGAGGAGCTCGCGGCAGAGATCGGCCCGCGCACGCACCTCGTCGCGTTCTCGCTCGTGCAGTCCGCCGACGGCCGGGTCGCCGACGTCGCCGCGATCCGCGAGGCCGCGCGGATCCACGACGCCTTCACGCTGTGCGACACCACGCAGGCGGCCGGCGCCATGCCGATCGACGCGAGCCTGTTCGACGCCACCGCCTGCCACGCGTACAAGTGGCTCTGCGCCCCGCGCGGCGCGGCGTTCCTCACGCTGTCCGACCGCTACCGCCGGACCCTCGTGCCCGTGCAGGCGAACTGGTACGCGGGCGCGGACGTGTGGGCGTCCTGCTACGGACCCGCGATGGCGCTCGCCGAGGACGCGCGCGCGTTCGACGTGTCGCCCGCGTTCGGCGCGTGGGTGGGCGCGGCCCCGGCGATCGCGCTCTTCGCGCGCCTCGACCTCGACGCCGTGCACCGGCGGAACGTCGAGCTCGGCGACCTCGTGAGCACGGGCCTCGGCATCGAGCCGCGCGGGCAGGCGATCGTCACGTGGCCGGACGCGGACGGCACCGACCTCTCCGCGCTCGGGGCCGCGGGGATCGTCGCGTCGGGACGGGCGGGCCGCGCGCGCATCGCCTTCCACCTGTGGAACGACGAGGACGACGTGGAGCGCGTCGTCCGCGCGCTGCGGCGCTGAGGAGCGGACGCACGGCGATTCCCTGGGCTGGGAATAAGCCGGGCGCAGGCCCGTTGGACCTCGAGGCGGTGCACGCGCACGCCCTCCCTCCTGCGGCGCCCCGCGCCCCCTCTCCTCGAAGGAACGCTCCGTGTCGTCTGCCGCCATCCACCCCGGTGACGCGCTCTCCCGCCGGGAGCGCATCGTCTACATCATCGTGCTGGGCGCCCTCGTCGGCCTCGGCCCGTTCACGATCGACCTCTACCTGCCCGCCTTCCCGGTGATCAAGGAGCAGTTCGGCGTCTCGGACGCGGCCGTCCAGCTGACCCTCACGGGCACGACCGTCGGGTTCGCGCTCGGCCAGCTCGTGGTCGGGCCGTGGAGCGACCGGGTGGGCCGGCGCCTGCCGCTGATCGTCGCCACGAGCCTGCACATCCTCGCGTCGCTCGGCGCCGCGCTCGCCCCCGACGTCACGGTGCTGCTCGTCTTCCGCATCCTCCAGGGCGCGGGTGCCGCGGGCGGCGCGGTCGTCGCGATGGCCATGGTGCGCGACCTGTTCGGTGGCCGCCCGCTCGTGCGCATGCTCTCGCGGCTCGCCCTCGTGACCGGGCTCGCGCCGATCCTCGCGCCCGTCATCGGCTCGCAGCTGCTGCGCTTCGTCGACTGGCGCGGCGTGTTCTACGCGCTCACCGCCTACGCGATCCTCGTCGTGATCGCCGTGACCTTCTTCATCGTCGAGACGCTGCCCAAGGACGCCGTGCGCATCGAGGAGAAGGGGACGCTCCTCCGCCGCTACCGCTCGGTGCTCGGCGACCGCGTGTTCGTCGGCGTCGCCCTCATCGGCGGCATGCAGTTCGCCGGGCTCTTCTCCTACCTCTCCAGCTCGTCGTTCCTGTTCCAGGACGTGTACGGGTTCGACGCCCAGCAGTTCGGGATCCTGTTCGGCATCAACTCGCTGGGGGTCGTGATCGGCAACCAGATCGCGGCGCGGCTCACGAAGGTCATCGGGCCGCAGTGGATCCTCGCGGGCGTCGTCACGGTGCAGTTCCTGGCGTCGGCGACGATCGTCGTGCTCGGCACGTTCACCGACGCGGGGCTGCTCGGCACCCTGATCCCGCTGTTCTTCTTCATCCTCGCGTGCGGCTTCGGCTTCCCCTGCGTGCAGGTGCTCGGCCTCGTGAACCACGGGCACGAGGCGGGCACCGCGGCGTCCCTGCTGGGTGCCGTGAACTTCGGCCTCGCGGGCGCGATCTCGCCCATCGTCGGCGTGATCGGCATCACCTCGGGCGTGCCGATGGCCGCCGTCATGGGCGCGTGCGCGGTCGTCTCGATCCTCTCGATGTGGCTCATCGTCCAGCCGCGGACGGTGCCGGCGCTCACCAACTGACGGCCGTCGACCGGCCGGGAGCGCTGGGTAGGGTGAGGCCATGAGCCCCGCCCGCGACCCGGCCCGCCTCCGGGGCGTGGACGCCGCCCGGGGCCTCGCGGTCCTCGGGATGATGGCCGCGCACGTCGCGGTGCCGCGCACGCTCGAGCTCGACGAGCCGGCGACCTGGCTCGCCATCACGGACGGCCGCTCCTCCATCCTCTTCGCGACGCTCGCGGGCCTGTCCATCGCCCTCATGTCGGGGCGCGAGCGGCCGGTGGACGGGAGCGACCTCGCGCGGGCGCGGCTCCGGATCCTCGTGCGCGCCGCGTGCCTGTTCCTCCTCGGCGGGCTGCTGGCGTCGCTGCAGACGTACGTCGCCGTGATCCTCGAGGTCTACGCCGTGCTGTTCGTCGCCCTGCTGCCGCTGCTGCGCTGGCGGGCGTCGCGGCTGCTGGCGCTCGCCGCGGTCGCCGCCGTCGCGCTGCCGGTGGCCACGACCGCGCTCGCCATCCACTTCGACGGCGCGCTCATGCGACCGGATCCGTTCGTGGTGCTCGTCGTCACCGGCCACTACCCGGCGCTCACGTGGGTGGTGTTCGCGATCGCGGGCCTCGGGATCGGCCGGCTCGCGCTCGGCTCCGCGCGCGTGCAGCTGCTGCTCGTGACGGTGGGCGCCGGGCTCGCCGTGCTCGCGTACGGCGGATCGGCCCTCGTGGAGGCGGCCGTGCCCGCGCCGCCGCCCGGCTGGGAGTTCATCCTCTCGACCACGCCGCACGAGGGGTCGCCGTTCGAGGTCGTGGGATCCGGCGGCTTCGCCATCGCCGTGATCGGCCTGTGCCTGCGCATCGCCGCGCTGCTCCCGGCCGTGCTCGTGCCGCTCGAGGCGGTGGGGCAGCTCGCGCTCACGGTGTACGCCGTCCACATCGTGGTGATCGACCTCGTCGCGCCGGAGGGCGAGCTCATCGCGGACGACGGCGCGTACCTGGCGTTCGTCGTCGTGACGGTCGCGCTCTGCCTGCTCTGGACGAGGGTCATCGGGCGCGGGCCGCTCGAGCGCGCTCTGGGGGCGGTCGCGGGGCGCGCGTCGGACCTCGCGCCGCGGGGATCCGGGGAGCGCATGCCGGAGCGCGCCAGCTAGAGGGGGCGTCCGAGGCCGGGGCGGGCGTCGCGCGCGGAGGCGCCGAGCCGGCCGAGGGCCGCGAACCGGGGCCGGCTCGCGGCGTCGTCCGCGTCCCACGCGGCGGACAGCGCGCACCACGCCTCGGTCCAGGCGAGCACGGCGTCGAGGTCGGCGCCCGTCACCTCGGCGACCACGCGCGCGCGGCGGTCCAGGCGTCCCGGTCGCAGCGCGATCGCGGGGGTCGGGTTCGCGAGGACGTTCGCCGTGTCGAAGCCGGGGTCGCCCACGAGGGCCTTCGGGTCGATGGCGAGCCAGTCGTCGTCGTCGCTGTCGCTGCTGCCGCCGCCGCCGCCGAAGCGCAGGACGTTGCCGTGGTGGACGTCGCCGTGCAGCACCGCGGTCGGCCCGGATCCGGCGAGCAGCTCGCGGGCGACCGCCGCACCGCGGTCCAGGGACCGGGGGAGCGGCCGCTCGGGTGCGACCAGCTCGCGGAACCAGTCGGCCAGGGGCACGGCGTCGGACTCGACCCGCGGATCCAGCGGGACGCGATGCAGCCGGGCGGCGGCGCGGGCGAGGATCCGCGTGGCCCGGTCGTCGCGCGCGTCCGCGTCCGGCCCGTCGGCCGACGCCTCCCGCACGAGGATCCCCGGGTCGTCCGCGCGCGCCATGAGCACGGTGCCGTCGGCGTCCGACGCGAGCACGGGCGCGGCTCCGCGGCCGGCCCACGCGGCCATCAGGCGTCCGCCGCGGCGCTCCTCCTCCACGAGCGGCACCTTGAGCATCAGGCGCGCGCCGTCGCGGCGGACCGGGGCGATCACGCTGCTGGCCGTGCGGACGGACGGGCCGTCCGGATCCAGCCGCCAGCGCTCGAGCAGGGGCTCGAGCATCGGCAGGACCGCGTCCGTCACAGCCGGATCGACACGGGCACGCCCGTGAGCGCCATGATCCCGACGACCGCGCCGATCACGGCCACGCCCAGGAGCACGAGCGCCCCGGCCAGCGCGAGCCGCGACCGCTCGTACCAGGGCAGGATCCCGCGACGTGCCCCGCGCAGCTCCGCCATCGTGAGCACCTTGGCCTGCTCCGTGAGCGGCAGGTCGAGGTCGGCCGCCATCGAGCGCATGGTCCAGAGGTCGTACACGTGGCCGCTGAGGCGGAGGAGGAGCCGGCCGTCGACGTCCATGACGAACAGGCGCGGCTGCGTGTCGAGCGTGAGGCCCTGGTAGACGTGCACCACCAGGAGGTCGTGGACGGTGCTGCCGCGGACACGCGTGCGGCGTCCGAGGAAGCGGGACTCGACGTCGCCCGTGGTGTGCGAGATGCGCACGTAGGAGGTGAGGTAGAGGCCGGCCAGCAGGGCGCCGAGCAGCACGACCACGGCGACGCCGAGGAGCACGGCCGCCGCGTTGCCGGTGGGGACGGCGAGCACGAGGAGCGCCGCGCCCAGGGGCACGACGAGCGCGAGCGCGGCCAGGCCGAGCTGCCGGAGGAGCGCCGCACGGGGGCGGAGGAGCGTGCTCGCGCCGTCGTCGGGTGCGTCGCCGTCGTGCTGCACGTCGCCTCCGGTCGTCCGACGCCGTCATCGCGTCTGCGGTCGCCAGGTGCGCCGCGCGCATCTCGGGACGGGCGGCACCCGCGGGTGCGGGCGGGACGACCGGTCCAGCCTAGGCGGGTGTCGACCCGGCGGGCAGGGGCGCTATGGGGGACATGGGGAGCCGGCCGGGGTACACGAGAGCCCCGAGGGACCTGGGTCCTTCGGGGCTCTCGTGTGACTGGCGGAGGATAGGGGATTCGAACCCCTGAGGGCTTTCACCCAACACGCTTTCCAAGCGTGCGCCATAGGCCACTAGGCGAATCCTCCATGACGCGTGCCGCGGCGTCAGGAACGCGGCGGCACCCGTCGATACTACCTGCCCGCGACGAGGCTCGATGCACCCGGGGTGTCGAGCAGCCCCGCGAGGGCCCGACGGGAGGGCGCGCCGAGCTTCGCGCGCGCCTGGTAGAGGTGCGACTCGACCGTGCGGACGGAGAGGAACAGGCGCCCGGCGATCTCCCGGTTGCTCAGCCCCTGGGCCGCGAGCACGCCGATCTCGAGCTCCCGGCGCGTCAGCATGCTCACGTCGAGGACGGGCGTGACCGTGGCCTGCTCCGCTGCGGGTGCACCGCGGTCGATGCGGGCCTGGATGCGCGTGAGCGCCGCCCGCGCCTCGGTGAGCGCGGGTCCGGGCTCGGTGCCCGCGAGCATCCGGAGGAGGTCCTCGCACGCGGTGCGCGCCTGCTGGTGCAGGCCGGACTCCTCGAGCGTGCGGACGCCCTGCGCGACGAGCGCGGCGTCGCCCGTGCGGGATCCCTCCACCACCTCGGCCATGCCGTGCAGCGCCGGGACGTCGGTGCGCTCGCGGACCAGGCGCGCGCCCGGGACGAGCCGGGCGTCCGTGGATCCGAGCATCCACGCCCGGAAGAGCATGCCCGCCCGGAGCGCGTGCGCGTCGCCGCTGAGGTCGCCCGCGTCGAGGAGGAGCGTCGCCGCCTCCTCCGGCCGGCCGCGGGACGCGAGGATCTCCACGCGCACGCCCTCCGCGAGCATGCGCTGGTACGGGTAGCGCGGGTCGGCGCGGTGCGCGATCTCCGTCGCGATGCGCTCGGCCTCCTCCGTGCGCCCGCGGAGCGCGAGCACGCGGGCGCGCTGCATGCCGATCCAGAGCCGCCACGTGCCGATGTCCGGGCCGATGAGGCGGTCGTCGGCGATGCTCAGCTCGGCCTCCGCGCGGTCGAGCCGGCCGAGGTCGAGGGCGACGCCGCCCGTGATGGCCCCGAGGACCGGGATGAACCACTGCGCGTCCTGCGCGATCGCCGACTCCACCCACGCGTCGAGCTCGCGCTCGAGGTCGGGCAGGTCGAGGCGGCAGAGGCGGCGGCTGAAGGCGCTCGCCGAGAGCAGCTCGAGCCGCGCCTCCTCCAGGAGGATGTCGTCGTAGGTGCCGCGGCGGTCGGCGCGGCGGGCGACGAGCCCGAGCCCCTCGTCGATGGCGTCGCCGAGCTCCGCGCCGCGACCCAAGTGGCCGAGCGCGAGGACGACGGCGCGCTGCGCCCGGAGCTGCACGAGCGGGCTGGTCGTGAGGTCGGCGGCCTCCCGGGCGGCGGTGAGGGCTGACTCCCACCGCATCAGCCCGAGCGACATGTTGGCGCCGATGACGGCCGCCTGCGCGCGCTCGTCCTGGTCCGCGTCCGCTCCGTGCGCGACCCCGTCGAGCAGCCGTCGGACGCGGTCCGTGCCCGGCATCGCGGCGTGCGTCGAGAGGACGCGCCAGTGCAGCGTCTCGACGCGCTCGGCCGGGGTGAGGGCGGCGGTGTCCAGCGCCTCCAGCGCCTCCATGGCCCGTGCCGGGTTGCCGAGGACGGTGAGGGCGCGCCCCCGCTCGCAGGCCGCGTACGCGGACACGCCGCCCTGCCCGGCGATCTCCGCGAACGCGAGCGCGTCGTGCGTCATGCCGACGTCGTTGGCCAGCCGCGCGGCGACGAGGTGCACGGCGGCGAGGGTGTCCGCGCCGAAGCGCTCGACGGCGTCGCGGCGGCCGTCGTCGGTGAGCGTGCGCGCGATCAGCAGGCTCTCCTTGGGATTGAGCGGCACGCCGTGGGCGGCCTCCTGGAGGAGCGACCCGACGACGCGGCGGGTGAGGCCGTCGACGGCGTCCGGGTCGGTGCGGGCGAGGGCGGCCTCGGCCTCCAGCAGGTCGGCGCGGAGGATCCGGTCGCCGTGGCCCTGCACGCGGGCGAGGCCGCGCGCGCCGAGCACCCGCAGGATCGTCTCGCCGAAGAGGCGGGCGGCGCGCTGGTAGGGGACGCCGTCGAGCTGGGCGAGGAGCACGAGCGTGCTCCGCTCGTCGTCGTCGAGCATCGACACGCGCGAGGAGACCAGCTCGAGGATCCGGGCGCGCGGCGCGTGCGGGCTCGGGAACGCGTACCCCGTGACGGTCCGCTCCGTGCCGTCCGACTCGAGCGCCTCGAAGGTCAGCTCGCGGACGAGGAACGGGCGGCCGCCGCTGCGCCGCTGGATCTGCACGCGCGTCGCCTGGTCGAGCGCCACCTGGCCCGCGATCGAGTCGATCATCGCGTCGACCTCGGCCGCGTCCAGCGGGGAGAGGTCGAGCCGTTCGGCGTAGCCGTTCCGCCAGAGGCCGAGGATCTCGTGGGCGGCCTGCGCCGTGCGCACGGCCTGGTCGCCGCCGGTGTCGAGGTCCCGGGCGCGGAGGTGGCGGGCGTCGCCGCCCGTGTCGTCGACGGTCACGAGCAGCGTGCAGCGCTCGCTCGCCCGCGCGTCGGCGAGGGCGACGCGCAGGTCGGGTGCCATGAGGTGCCCGTCGTCGATGACCACGACGGGTCGCGCGGCGGGGAGCGGGCGCGCGGTGCGGATCCCGGGGACCGGGTCGATGACGCGGCGGAGGACGTCCGCGAGGTCGGGCGTGGAGGCGTGGGCGCGGATCACGGTGAGGCCGTTGCGCGTGAGCGCGTCGGCAACGCGACCCGCCACGTGGCTGCGACCCGAGCCGACGCTGCCGGTGACCACGGCGCTCGTGCCGGCCGCGAGCCAGCGCTCGAGCGTCTCGAGGTCGCGGGCGCGGCTGCCCCGGCCGGGAGCCGTGCTCTCGATGCGCGTGCTCGACCGGATGTAGGTGTGCGTCATCTGCTTCATGTGACCCCCGTCGCGTCAAAGCGGTGGTCCGCGCCGCATCCCCCGAGGCTGCGCGGTCCGTGTGCATCCATCTTGCGCGGAATGCGGGGATCCGAGAAGGCGCACCGACGTTTACTGATCGGATGCGTCACGGAAATAAGTAGTCGGCACTGTGGGGGCGGCCCCCGGCCGCTCCTAGCGTGTTTCACATGTCCGGGCATGGGGATGCTCCGGACGGTGCGCCACGGCGCACCATGCGTGCGACGCACGGGAGGACGACGGCTTCGGGTGCCGTCGACCCGACGCGTCGCCCGCGGCACGACCCGGGTGCCTCAGCAGCTCCGGAAGCGGATGACGGTCCCCTCCGGGGAGGAGGGGACCGCCATCCGGATCGGTCGGCTCGCGCGCCGGGCGGCGCCGCTAGTAGCGCAGACCCGCGATGGCCTCGGCGACGGGCTCCTCGCCCGAGATCGCCTCGAACTGGACGCGGACGCCCGTGCCGTCGATGAGCGCGGTCGCCACGATCTCGGCGACGTCGGCGCGGGGGATGGTGCCGCGGCCCGTGGACGTGCCCACCTGGATCCGGCCGGTGCCCGCGTCGTCGGTGAGGCCGCCGGGGCGCACGATGGTCCAGTCGATGTCGCGGGCGCGCAGGTCGGCGTCCGCCTCGGACTTGGCGCGCTGGTAGATCTCGTAGGTGTCGTCGCTGTCGGGGTCGAAGCCGTCGACGGCCATGGCGGAGATCATGACGTAGCGCGTGACGCCCGCCTTCTCGGCGGCGTCGGCGAGCAGGATGGCGCCGTCGCGGTCGATCGTGAGCTTGCGCTCGGGGCCCGAGTCCGGCCCGCCGCCGGCCGCGAAGACCACGGCGTCGGCGCCCTCGAGCGCCGCGGCGACCTGCGCGACGTCGCTCTCCTCCAGGTCGAGCACGAGCGCCTCCGCCCCGGCGTCGGCGAGGTCGGACGCGTGGTCCGGGTTGAGGACGATGCCGACGGGCTGGTGGCCCTGGTCGGCGAGGCGTCGTTCGAGCAGTCGGGCGATCTGGCCGTGTCCTCCGGCGATGATGATGCGCATGCCGCCCACGCTACGCCCGGCGCGGTGACCGGCTCCTGGGCGCCGGCGGCCTGCCCGGCGGGGCTCCCGCGTCGGGTACACTCGGTGTCGGCTCCTCGCGTGGTGCCATCCAGGTGAACTCCCCCAGGGCGGAGACGCAGCAAGGGCAGCCGGGCTCTGGCAGGTGCGCGAGGGGTCTTCTCCTTTTAACACGTGCAGGCTGCCGTGCAGGCGACGCCCATAGGCTTGCGGGCATGGCTCGGAGCATCTACATCACGTCCGCCGAAGGGCACTCGGGCAAGTCGACGGTCGCGCTGGGCGTGCTCGACACCCTCACCCACCAGATCCAGCGCGTGGGCGTGTTCCGGCCCCTCGCCCGCTCCATCGTCGAGCGCGACTACGTGCTCGAGGCGCTGCTCTCGCACGACGGCGTCGAGCTCGACTACGACGAGTGCGTGGGCGTCACCTACGACGACGTGCACGCGGATCCCGAGGCCGCGCTCTCGCGCATCGTGGAGCGCTACAAGGCCGTCGAGGCGAAGTGCGATGCGGTCGTCATCGTCGGCAGCGACTACACCGACGTCGGCAGCCCCACCGAGCTGTCCTTCAACGCGCGCATCGCCGCGAACCTCGGCGCCCCCGTGCTCCTCGTGCTGACGGGCCGCCGCACCGACGAGACCGGCGGCCGCAGCCCCGACGAGATGCGCCAGATCGCCGACCTCGCCATCCCCGAGCTCGTGACCGCGCACGCCGGCCTCCTCGGCGTGGTCGTGAACCGCGCCGACCCCGAGCAGCTCGACGCCATCACGGCCGCGATCCCCGCCGCCGTCCCCGCGTCGCTCCAGGCGAAGGCGTCGCACGTGCCCGTCTGGGCGATCCCGGAGGACGCGTTCCTCGTCGCCCCCACCGTCGCCGAGCTGCTCGACGCCGTCGACGGCACGCTCGTCAAGGGCGACCAGGCGCTCCTCAGCCGCGAGGCGCTCGGCGTGGTCGTCTCCGCCATGTCGATGGAGAACGTGCTCGCGCGCCTCACCGAGGGCGCCATCGTCGTGATCCCCGGCGACCGCAGCGAGGTCCTCCTGGGCGTGCTCACGGCGCATGCCTCCGAGACCTTCCCCACGGTCGCGGGCATCGTGCTCAACGGCGGGTTCGCGCTGTCGCCCACCATCGAGACGCTCGTCGCCGGGCTCGACCAGACCCTGCCGATCATCTCCACCGAGCTCGGCACCTACGAGACCGCGAAGCGCATCACGCAGACCCGCGGCCGGCTCTCGCCCGAGTCCACCCGCAAGATGGACACGGCGCTCGCCGCGTTCGAGCAGCACGTTGACACGTCCCGCCTGCTCGAGCTCCTCGACGTCAGCCGCTCCGACGTGGTCACGCCGCTCATGTTCGAGTACGGCCTCATCGAGCGGGCCAGGAAGGCCGGCAAGCGCATCGTGCTGCCCGAGGGCACCGACGACCGCGTGCTGCGCGCCGCCGGCACGATCCTCAGCCGCGGCATCGCCGACGTCACGATCCTCGGCGAGGAGATCGAGGTCCGCTCGCGCGCCATCGGCCTCGGCATCGACATCGGCCGCGCGACCGTGCTCAGCCCGTTCGACGCCGTGCTCCGCGAGCGCTTCGCCGAGGAGTACGTGCGCCTCCGGGCCCACAAGGGCATGGTGCTCGACATCGCGCGCGAGACCGTCACCGACGTCTCCTACTTCGGCACGATGATGGTGCAGCTCGGGCTCGCCGACGGCATGGTCTCCGGTGCCGCGCACACGACGGCGCACACCATCCGGCCGGGCTTCGAGATCATCAAGACCACCGAGGGCGTCTCCGTCGTCTCGTCCGTGTTCCTCATGGCGCTCGCCGACCGCGTGCTCGTCTACGGCGACTGCGCCGTGAACCCGGATCCCACGGCCGACCAGCTCGCCGACATCGCCATCTCCTCGGCGGAGACCGCGGCGCAGTTCGGCATCGAGCCGCGCATCGCGATGCTGTCGTACTCGACGGGGGAGTCGGGCGCCGGCGCCGACGTGGAGAAGGTGCGCCAGGCCACCGCGCGCGTCAGGGAGCTGCGGCCGGACCTCGCGGTCGAGGGCCCCATCCAGTACGACGCGGCGGCGGACGCGGCGGTCGCCGCCACGAAGATGCCCGGCTCCGCGGTCGCCGGCCGCGCGACGGTGTTCATCTTCCCGGACCTCAACACGGGCAACAACACCTACAAGGCCGTGCAGCGCTCGGCCGGCGCGGTCGCCATCGGGCCCGTGCTGCAGGGGCTCCGCAAGCCCATCAACGACCTCTCGCGCGGTGCGCTCGTGCAGGACATCGTCAACACCGTCGCCATCACCGCCATCCAGGCCGAGGGGATCGAGGCGGGCTGAGGCCCGTCCGTCCCGTCGTCCGTCCCGCCCGCCCCACCCGTCAGGAGCCCGCCCGTGCCCGTTGTCCTCGTCGTCAACTCCGGATCGTCGTCGTTCAAGTACCAGCTCATCGAGATGGACACGGAATCCGTGCTCGCGTCCGGGCTCGTGGAGCGCATCGGCGAGCCGACCGGATCCACCCGGCACAAGGCCGGCGGGGACTCGTGGGTGCGCGAGCTGCCCATCGCCGACCACACCGCCGGCTTCCAGGCGATGCTCGACGCGTTCGCCGAGCACGGCCCGTCGCTCGAGGAGGGTCCGCCCGTCGCGGTCGGCCACCGCGTCGTGCACGGCGGCGACGTGTTCGTCGAGCCGACCGTGGTCACGGATCAGGTGAAGGCCGACATCGACGACCTCTCCGCGCTCGCGCCGCTGCACAACCCGGGCGCGCTGCAGGGGATCGCGGCGGCGCAGAGCGCGTTCCCCGACGTCCCGCACGTGGCCGTCTTCGACACCGCGTTCCACCAGACGCTGCCGGCCGAGGCGTACACGTACGCGATCGACCGGGAGCTCGCGGCCGCGCACCGCATACGCCGCTACGGCTTCCACGGCACGAGCCACAAGTACGTCTCCGAGGCCGCCGCGCGTCTGCTCGGGAAGCCGCTGGAGGAGACGCGGATCATCGTGCTGCACCTCGGCAACGGCGCGTCCGCCGCCGCGGTGCAGGGCGGGCGCTCCATCGACACGTCCATGGGCCTCACCCCGCTCGAGGGCCTCGTGATGGGGACGCGCTCCGGCGACATCGACCCCGCGATCCTCTTCCACCTCGCCCGCCACACCGACCTCGGGCTCGACGACCTCGAGACGCTGCTCAACCGGAAGAGCGGCCTGCTCGGGCTCACCGGGCTCGGCGACATGCGCGACGTGCAGCGTGCCGCGGCCGACGGCGACGAGGCCGCGCAGACCGCCCTCGGGGTCTACCGGCACCGGATCCGCCACTACGTCGGCGCGTACGCGGCGCAGCTCGGCGGAGTGGACGCGGTCGTCTTCACCGCGGGCGTCGGCGAGAACAACCCGCTCGTGCGGCGGCGCTCGCTCGCCGGGCTCGAGTTCATGGGCATCGGGATCGACGACGACCGCAACGAGCTGATCAGCTCCGAGGCGCGCTTCGTGAGCCCCGAGGGGTCGCCCGTCGCGGTGCTCGTGATCCCGACGGACGAGGAGCTCGAGATCGCCCGGCAGTCGCTCGCGGCCACCGCGGACTGACCCGGCCGCTCCCTCCGCAGCACGCCCTGAGGCCCGCGATCCCATCGGATCGCGGGCCTCGTCTCGTGCTGCCCGGCCGTGCGGATCAGTAGCGGCACTGGGATGCCTACTGACCCGACTGCGTGGCCCGCGCCCGCGCACACCAGTGCCGCGCAGTGTTGTCCGCCCCGCGAGCGGATGCGAGCCTTCGATGACCGTGGGTGTGGTGGGGGCCGCCCCGCGGGGAGCACGGCTGCGCCCCACGAGCGCGGCCGGCCATGCAATCGAGGGGAACGCAGATGGCACTACACATGCCCAGCCGCAGAAGCAGGCTGGCGACCGCGACGGCCTTCGGGCTCGCCGCGGCGATCGTCGCGTTCGGGGGCACCGCGCCCGCGAACGCCGCACCGGGGGACACGGCGGAGGCCGAAGGCCGCTTCCTGACCCTGACGGGCGTCCCGCAGGTGATCGCCCTCGACGGCGCGTACGCCTCCTACGGGCCCGGCGACACCGCCGCGCAGGTGGAGAACGCGCCGCTGGACGTGAGCGTCCTCGGCGGTCTCGCCAACGCGCAGCTCGCGGCCGGCGTCACGCTCGGCTCCCTCCTCGACCTGGACCAGGCGGCTTCGGCCGGCGTGCTGCAGCAGTACGCGTCCGCGGGACCGGCCGGCGCCACGGGCGCGGCCGGAGCCGTGTCGGACAGCGGGGCCATCACGGTCGGCCAGGGCGGCGGACAGCAGACGGTCATCGACCTCGGCTCGACCATCGCCTCGATCGGCGCCGAGGGCGCCCTCTCCGATCTCTCGCTGCGCTTCGGCGCGATCTCCTCCACCGTCACGTCGACGGGCACCGGCACGCCGGCCTCGGACTACGACATCGCCTCGGCCGAGGCCGTGCTCGCGAGCCCGCTGGTCGCGGAGATCAGCTCGCGGCTCACGACGGCCGTGAACGGGATCGCGCCCGGCATCGCCGGCTCGGTGGACGTCTCCGCCGCCACGGGCCCCCTACTCCAGAGCATCCTCGGGGAGAACGTGCTCACCGCGGCCCTCCAGGTCGGGACCCCCACGGTCACCGCGACGGCGAACGTGAACACGGCCGCCGTCGTGCAGGCCGCGCTCGCGCAGCCCCTGACGAACGAGGACGGCACGGTCTCGATCGATGTGTCCACCGGCACCATCACGGTGGACCTCGACCGGATCCAGACGCTCAACGACCGAACCCCCGGCGCGTCGATCCTGACCTCGGCGATCCTCGCGGACGTCGTCGACTCGGCGATCACGGACATCTTCACGGACGTGCTGCCGAACCGCCTGGTGACCGCGCTCCGCGCCTCCACCACGGTGGACGTCGCCGTCACCGCGCCGCTCACGACGCGGGTGCTGAACGCGAACGTGAACGCGGGCACGCTCGGCGTGGACGTGAACCTGTCGCTCGACCGCCTCCTCGGCGGCACGACCGGCACGGCGCCCACCATCAGCCTCGCCCGCACCGCGCTGCTGCCGCCGCTGAACGCGACGGTGGACCTCGCGCTGCTCACGCCGCTGTTCGACGACCTCGTCACCGGCCTCATCGGCGCGAACGCCGACACCGACCTGCTGCCGGCCGTGGGCACCGCGCTCTCCGGCGTCAGCACGGGCGTCATCACGGCGCTCGCCCCGGCCTTCGCGGTCGTCGACCAGGTGGTGCGCCTCACGGTCAACGAGCAGACGCCGGATGCCTTCATCGACGGGGACGGCGTCGACGCCGGATCCTCGTCGGTCACCGCGCTGCGCGTCACGCTCCTGGGGGACGGGCCGACCATCGACCTGGCCCGCTCCACCGTGCGCGCCGTGCCGGCCCCCGTCGCCGACGACGTGACCATCGCGTCGCCGACGCCGAACCAGGTGATCGAGCTGGCGGACGGGGAGACGACCGTGGTCGTCCCCGTCACCGGCACCGCCGACCCCGACGCCGAGGTCACGCTGACCGTCGGCGGCCAGACGGTCGGGCCGGTCCCGGTCGGACCCGGGAACGCGTACACGCTCACCCCGCCGGCCCTCCCGGCCGGCACCTACACGGCGACGGTCACGCAGACGGTCGGCGGACAGGCCGCGGGCTCCGAGACGGTGACCTTCACCATCGCGCCGGCCCTGACCCCCCTGACCATCGCGACGCCGAGGCCGGGCCAGGTCTTCCTGACCACCGCGGCCGACCCGACGGTCGACGTGCCCGTGGAGGGCGCGGCGGACCCGCGCGCCACGGTCACCGTGACGATCCCCGGCCAGCCCACGCAGACCGAGCCGGTCGGCGTCGACGGCCTCTACGACGTGGCGTTCGCCGACCTCGCGGTCGGCACGTACACGGCGACGGTCACGCAGGCGATCGACGGCGTGATCCGCGGGACGGAGACGGTGACCTTCACGGTCGGCGCCCCCGCCGTCGCGGTGACCATCACGTCGCCGGATGACGACGACCAGATCCTCGGCGCCGGCGCCGTGCCGACGGCCGACGTCCCCGTGACCGGTGCCGCCGACCCGCGCGCCAGCGTGACGGTGACGATCCCCGGCCAGGACCCCCAGACGGAGCTCGTCGGCGACGACGGGGTCTACGACGTGGCCTTCGCCGACCTCCCCGTCGGCACCTACACGGCGACCGCGACCCAGACGATCGGCGGCACCGCCGCCGGATCGGACACGGTCACCTTCTCCGTCATCGCCCCGGCCGTCGCCGTGGTCATCGACACCCCGACCGACGGGCAGGACTTCGTCGTCCCGGCCGGCGGCACCGCGGTGCCCGTGACCGTCAGCGGCAGCGCTGACCCGCGTGGATCCGTGCTCATCGCGGTCACGGGCCAGACGCCGGTCACGCAGGTGGTCGGAGACGACGGCCGCTTCGAGGCGACGTTCCCGGGTCTCACGGCCGCGGAGTACACCGCGACGGTGACGCAGACCATCGGAGGCACCGCTGCCGGCTCGGACACGGCTGACTTCACCGTCACCGTGGCCGGTGTCGACCAGGTCGTCATCGAGACCCCGGGGGACGGCGACTTCCTCCCGCTGCCGGACGGGGACACCACCGTCTCCGTCCCGGTGACGGGCACGGCCGACCCCGACGCCACCGTCACCCTGACGGTCGGCGACACGACGACGGATCCGGTGGACGTGGACGACGACGGCGACTTCTCGCTGGCGACGCCCGACCTGCCCTCCGGCACCTACACGGGCATCGTCACGCAGACGATCGGCGGCGTCGCCGTCGGCACCGACACCGTGACCTTCACGATCGGCGTGCCCGTGGTCATCGACTCGCCGTTCGACTTCCAGGTCTTCCCGCTGAACGGCGGGGCGACCACCCGGGACGTGCCCATCTCCGGCACGGCCGACCCGCTGGGGACGGTGACGGTCTCCATCGTGGGGCTCGACCCGATCACCACGGAGGTGGACGAGGACGGGAACTACTCGGTGACGTTCTTCGGCCTGGAGCGCGGATCCTACGAGGCGATCGCGACGCAGACCATCGGCGGCGCTCCTGCCGGCGATGCGACGGTCGAGTTCGACGTCGGCGTGGACGGCGAGGAGGGTGTCGACTCCGACGCCGTGGCCGCGGTCGACGTGGACGGCGACGGCACCGACGGGACCGACGGCGGTGTGGACGCGGATGGCGGCACGGACGCTGACGCGGTCGACGCCGACGGCGCTGCGGACGCGGCTGGTGCTGACGCGACGGATGCCGCTGGCACGGACGCGACGGATGCTGCTGGTACGGATGCGACCGACGCTGCTGGTACGGATGCGACGGATGCTGCTGGTACGGATGCGACGGATGCTGCTGGTACGGATGCGACCGACGCTGCTGGTACTGACGTGACCGATGCCGCTGGCACGGACGCGACGGATGCTGCCGGAACGGACGCGACGGACGCTGCTGGTACTGACGCGACGGATGCTGCCGGAACGGACGCCACCGACGCCGCCGGTACCGACGCGACGGATGCCGCTGGCACCGATGCAACGGATGCTGCTGGTACGGATGCGACCGACGCTGCTGGCACGGACGCGACGGACGCTGCCGGAACCGATGCAACGGATGCTGCTGGTACGGATGCGACCGACGCCGCTGGCGCGGACGCGACCGACGCTGCTGGCGCGGATGCGACTGATGCTGCTGGCACGGATGCGACTGATGCTGCCGGTACCGACGCCACGGACGCTGCCGGAACGGATGCGACGGACGCTGCCGGAACCGATGCAACGGACGCGGCTGGCACCGACGCAACGGACGCTGCTGGTACCGACGCGACCGACGCTGCCGGGACGGATGCGACTGATGCTGACGGTACCGACGCGACCGATGCCGCTGGCACGGACGCGACCGATGCCGCTGGTACCGACGCGACTGATGCCGCTGGTACCGACGCGACCGACGCTGCCGGCACGGACGCGACGGACGCTGCCGGAACCGACGCGACGGACGCTGCCGGGACGGATGCAACCGATGCCGCTGGCACCGACGCGACCGATGCCGCTGGCACCGACGCGACCGATGCCGCTGGCACCGACGCGACCGACGCCGCTGGCACGGACGCGACGGACGCTGCCGGAACCGATGCGACTGATGCTGCCGGTACCGACGCGACTGACGCTGCTGGCACGGACGCGACGGACGCTGCCGGAACCGATGCGACTGATGCTGCCGGTACCGACGCGACTGACGCTGCTGGAACGGACGCGACGGACGCTGCCGGAACCGATGCAACGGATGCTGCTGGCACCGACGCGACTGACGCTGCTGGAACGGACGCGACCGACGCCGCTGGTACCGACGCGACCGACGCCGCTGGTACCGATGCGACCGACGCGGCCGGAACGGACGCAGCTGACGCCACGGACGCCGCCGACGCGACCGACGGATCCACCGACGGCGGCGACACCCCCACCCGTGCCGTCGTCCGCTTCACGGAGCTCGTCCGCGGGAGCGGGTCGGTGCAGATGGTCGACGCCTTCGGCTTCATCCCCGGTGAGACGCTCAACGCGACGGTGTTCTCCACGCCGAAGCCGCTGACGCCGATGATCGCGGATGCCGATGGACGCGCGACGTTCATGTTCGAGATCGGTCCGGACTTCGAGCTCGGTGACCACCGGGTCGAGGTCATCGGAGTCGAGTCGGGCATGGCGCAGGAGATGATCACGCGGTTCCGCGTGGTGGGATCCACCGTCCCGGCGGGCCAGCCCGGCACGCCGATCACCGGGGGCTCCGGCGGCGGCTACGGCGGCGGGATCCTCCCGGTCACCGGCGGCGACGGCGACGGGATGCTGCTGCTCGGCGGCATCGCGCTCCTGATGATGCTGACCGGCGCCGGTGCCCTGCACCGCGGCCGCAGCCGACGGGCGTGATCCGCTCGAGCTGAGCGCGATGGGGGCGGGCGGTCCGGCGAGAGCCGGGCCGCCCGCCCGATCCGCTCCCCATCACGGCGGCACGTCCGGCACGACAGCACGACCCGCACCACGAAGACCCACCCGACGCACGAGGGGGACGGCTCACGATGACCGACACGACCCACGACCACGACGTGGACCAGGACGACGTCGAGGACGTCGGCGACGACGCCCCCGAGACCGCCGCCCACGACCAGGCCGAGGTCGCGGACGAGGACGCGGCTCCGGCCGACCCCGCCGACCGCACCCCACCTACTACCCTCACCCGCGGCGCCCGCGTCGGCACGGCCGTCGCGGCCCTCGTCGTCGCGATCTACGTGGCGACCTCGATACTCATGGTCGTCCCGCAGGGCGACGCCACCCGGGCCCTCACGGCCGCCGCGCGCCCCTACTTCAGCCAGCAGTGGAACGTCTTCGCCCCCTCGATCCAGAAGACGAACCGCTACCTCCAGATGCAGGCCCAGTGGCGCGACGACTCGGGCGCGCTCGTCAAGAGCGACTGGGTCGACATCACCCGCGCCGAGTACGAGGCGGGGGAGGGCCGGATCCAGGGATCCCGCACCGTCAAGCAGAGCGCCAACCTGCTCAAGACCTACACGGAGCGGTTCCGGGGCCTCACGCCCGAGCAGCAGGTGATCGTGCAGGACACCTTCATCCGCCGGGCCGACACCGACTCGGGGTTCGCGGCCAAGACGGCCGTCTCCCTCATCGACCAGCTCTCCGCCCTCGACGAGGGGAGCCGCGGCCGCGTGATCACGATGCTCCGCGCGGACTACGTGCTGAAGGAGTTCACGACCTACTGGGCCACGGCCTGGTTCGGCCGCGACATCGAGCGCGTGCGCTGGCGCGTCGCGACCGAGCGGCCCAACGACTTCGCCCACCGGTCCGACGACGAGCAGCAGTTCACCCCCTCCACGCGCACCTTCGGGTGGCGCGAGGCGGACGACGTGATCGACCCCCAGGCGCTCAGCGTCTACCAGGGGATCGTGGAGAGGTACGCACGATGAGCGCGAGGACGCACGAGACCACGTCCACCCCGAAGGCCGCGGCCGCGGGATCCTGGGCGGGCCGCACCCGCCCCGTCCGCGCCGTCCCGTCCGAGCGCGCCGCCCGCGTCCGCCGGCTCCTGCAGGACCGCGAGCTGCTCACGGCGCTCCGCGACCCGCGCGGCTGGCCCCGCGGCATCGCCACGTGGATGACCGAGCGGGAGCACGCCACCTTCAGCTTCGCCGCGCTCCGCATCACGCTCGGCACCGTGATCCTGATGGTGCTCGTCACCTGCTTCGCCGACCGCCACTACCTGTGGGGCGTCGGATCCCGCTTCATCGACCCCGAGGCGTCCCGCCGCGGCTGGCTCCCGATCCTCACGGGCCTCTTCTCGAAGACCGACGCCACGCTCTTCGACCTGGCGTACCTCGTGCTGGTGGTGCTCGCCGCGCTGTTCACGCTGGGCTGGCGCACGCGCATCGTGACCCCGTTCCTCCTGCTCTTCTGGATCGGCCTGTCGACGAACAGCACGCTGCTCACCAACGGCGGCGACACCGTCCTGCGCCTCACGCTGTTCTTCGTGCTCTTCGCCGACCTGTCGAGGCACCTGTCGCTCGACGCGGTCCGGCGTCGCCGCGAGCGCGCGGCGGCGGAGGCCGGGATCGTGCGTCGGCGCCCGGGGCGGCATGTCGAGGCGGCCAGGACGATCGTCGACCGGATCCCGCGGCTCGTGCGCGTGCTCCTGCACAACACGGCGCTGGTGCTCTGCGCGTACCAGATCATGCTCGTGTACGTGAACTCGGCGATCCTCAAGCTGCAGGGGCCGGAGTGGCGCGACGGATCCGCGACCTACTACTCGCTCCTCATCGAGGGCTACCGGCCGTGGCCGTGGCTGAGCGACCTGGTGGCGCAGGCGAGCGTCGGCGTGGTGCTCGCGAGCTTCGTCGCGGTCGCCTTCCAGGGCCTGTTCCCGCTGCTCATCCTGTGGCGGCCGACGCGCGTCGTCGCGCTCGTGGTCATCACGGGCATGCACGTGATGATCGGGATCCTGCTGGGCCTCTGGCCGTTCTCCCTCGCGATGATCGCGCTCGACTTCCTCTTCATCCGGGACGCGACCTGGCGCGAGGGCATCGCGCTCGCCCGTCGCGTCGGCGCCGAGGCGCCGGGCCGACTGCGCGAGCTGCGCGCGCGCCGCTCCTCCCCAGCCGCGCCCGCCGAGGTCCCGGCCGAGACCTGACGCCGGGCGGCCTGGGGGTCGGGGGTGCCCGGTATCCTGAGGCTCGTGGTCACCGCCCTGTATCGCCGTTATCGGCCAGAGAACTTCGCCGAGCTCATCGGCCAGACGCAGGTGACGGATCCGCTGCGCACCGCGCTCCGCACCAACCGCGTCAACCACGCGTACCTGTTCAGCGGCCCGCGCGGCTGCGGCAAGACCACGTCGGCCCGCATCCTCGCGCGCTGCCTCAACTGCGCCGAGGGTCCCACCGACACCCCGTGCGGCGTGTGCCCCAGCTGCGTCGAGCTCAGCCGTGACGGCAGCGGATCCCTCGACGTGGTCGAGATCGACGCCGCGAGCCACAACGGCGTCGACGACGCGCGCGACATCCGCGAGCGCGCGGTCTTCGCGCCGGCGCGCGACCGCTACAAGATCTTCATCCTCGACGAGGCGCACATGGTCACGCCGCAGGGCTTCAACGCGCTGCTGAAGATCGTGGAGGAGCCGCCGGAGCACGTGAAGTTCATCTTCGCCACCACGGAGCCCGACAAGGTCATCGGCACCATCCGGTCCCGCACGCACCACTACCCGTTCCGCCTCGTGCCGCCCGCCCAGATGCTCGACTACGTGGAGCACCTCTCCCGGGAGGAGAGCGTGCAGGTGGCGCCCGGCGTCCTCCCGCTCGTGGTGCGCGCCGGTGGCGGATCCGTGCGCGACACCCTCTCCCTGCTCGACCAGCTCATCGCCGGCTCGGAGGACGAGAGCGTCGAGTACGAGCGCGCCGTCGCCCTGCTCGGATACACGCACGCGGCGCTGCTCGACGAGGTCATCGACGCGGTCGCCCGGCACGACGCGGCCGCCGCCTTCGCGGGGGTGGACCGGGTCATCCAGACCGGCCAGGATCCGCGCCGCTTCGTGGAGGACCTCCTCGAGCGCCTGCGCGACCTCATCATCGTGGGCGCCACCTCCATCGAGGGCGCCGCCGCCGTGCTGCGCGGCACCCCGGAGGACGAGCTCGAGCGCATGCGCGCGCAGGCCGTCGCCTTCGGCGCCGTCGAGCTGTCCCGCGCCGCGGACGTGGTCAACGCGGCCCTCACCGAGATGACGGGCGCCACCTCGCCGCGCCTCCACCTCGAGCTCCTGGTCGCGCGCGTGCTCGTGCCCGCCAGCGACGACACGCACCGTGGCGCCCTCGCCCGGGTCGAGCGCCTCGAGCGCCGGGTCGGCGTCGCCGATGCGGCGGCGGATCCGGTGCCCGTCGCGTCGGCGCCCGCCGCCGCTCCTCCCGTCGCGGCGGCTCCCGACCCCTCACCCGCCGCTGCTCCCGGGGCCGCCGCCCCGGCGCCGACCCCGGTCGCCGCCCCCGCTCCTGCCGCCGATCCCGTCCCCACCTCCGCGTCTCCCGCGCCGGAGACGCCGGCCGCCCCGGCGCCGTCCCCGGAGAGCACCGCATCGGCCCCGCCCGCGGCGTCCCCCGCGGCGCCCGTGGCTCCCGCGACGACGCCCGTCGGGCCGGTCACCTTCGAGCAGCTCCGCGACTCCTGGCCGTCGATCGTCGAGGCGGTCGAGAAGGCCAAGCGCAGCGCCTGGCTCGTCGCCGTCACGGCCACGCCGCGCGCCCTCGCGGACGACGTGCTCACGCTGTCCTTCATCAGCGCGAACGACGCGGAGAAGTTCAAGGAGCGCGGCGCCCCGGGCCAGGGCGTCAGCGACATCCTGCGCTCCGCCATCCTCGACGTGCTCGGAATCCGCGTGAAGTTCATCGCCCGCGTCGAACCGCACGGCGGGACCACGGCTCCCACCGGCCCCGCAGCACCGACCGGCGGCGGATCCACGTCGCCGGCGTCCGACGCCCCCCGGCCCGCGGGATCCGCCTCCGCCTCGGCCGGTACGCGCCCGCAGGGCGGGACCGCCGCCGCGTCACCTGCCGCGGCCACTCCTCCTGCCGCGTCGTCGACCCCGGCCGCGACGTCGTCGACCCCGCCCGCGACGTCGGCGCCACGAGCGAAGACCACCCCGCCCGGGGGCGGCTGGGCGACCGTGGCGATCCCGACCTCCGATCCCGGCGCATCCGAGGCGCCCCCGGTCCGGGCGCCCGCCTCCCGCCCCGAGCGCGCCGCCACCCCGGCCCCCGCGACCGTGCCGCCAGCACAGGCAGCCGCCGCCCCCAGCGCGCCGCCCCGCGGACCCGCGGCCGTCCCGGACGCCCACGTGCCGGACTTCGAGGAGCCCGAGCCCGACGAGTTCGGCCCCGCCGAGCCGGGCTGGGCCACGAGCGGCGCGTCCCCGGACTCGGCCGCGCCGGTCGCCCGATCCGTCCCCGCGCAGCAGGCGCCCACCGCGGCGACCGGATCCGCGTCCCGGCCGGAGCCGACCCCCGCCGGTACGAAGGCCGCGCCCGCCGCCGCCCCGTCATCCGCCGCTCCCCAGCGCTACGGCGAGTCCGTCGTCCGCGAGATCCTGCAGGCGAGCTTCATCGAGGAGAAGCCCGTCGAGCGCAAGGCCCGCCCCACCATCCGCCCCACAGGTCAGGACTAGCGCCGCATGTACGAGGGAATCGTCCAGGAGCTCATCGACGAGCTCGGCCGCCTGCCGGGCATCGGCCCGAAGTCCGCCCAGCGCATCGCGTTCCACATCCTCCAGACCGAGACGTTCGACGTCTCGCGCCTGGCCGAGGTGCTCACGGTGGTCCGCGACAAGGTGCGCTTCTGCGCCATCTGCGGCAACGTCAGCGAGGAGGAGACCTGCGGCATCTGCCGGGATCCCCGCCGCAGCCCCGCCACCATCTGCGTGGTCGAGGAGGCCAAGGACGTCGTCGCCATCGAGCGCACGCGCGAGTTCCGCGGGCTCTACCATGTCCTCGGCGGGGCCATCAGCCCCATCGACGGCATCGGGCCGGACGACCTCCGCATCCGACAGCTCATGCAGCGCCTCGCCGACGCCACGGTCACCGAGGTCATCATCGCCACCGACCCGAACCTGGAGGGCGAGGCGACCGCCACCTACCTCTCGCGGCTGCTCTCCACCTTCGACATCCGCGTCACGCGCCTCGCCTCCGGCCTCCCCGTCGGCGGCGACCTCGAGTACGCCGACGAGGTCACCCTCGGCCGCGCCTTCGAGGGCCGGCGCCTCGTGGGGGAGTGACCCGCCGACGGACCAGCCGGCGCACCCCGTCACACGGCGGGACCGCAGATCGCCCCGCCCTACAATCGTGAACCGGGCCTCCCGCGCCCACCCGAACCCCAGGAGTCGCCCGTGAGCCTCATCGTGCAGAAGTTCGGCGGATCGTCGGTGGCCGATGCCGAGAGCATCAAGCGCGTCGCGAAGCGCATCGTCGCCACCCGCAAGGCCGGCAACGACGTGGTCGTCGCCGTGTCCGCCATGGGCGACTCCACGGACGAGCTGCTCGACCTGGCCCACGAGGTCACGCCCATCCCCGCGCCGCGCGAGCTCGACATGCTCCTCACCGCGGGTGAGCGCATCTCCATGGCGCTGCTCGCGATGGCCATCAAGAGCATGGGCTACGACGCCCGCTCGTTCACCGGCAGCCAGGCCGGCATGATCACCGACGCCCAGCACGGCGCCGCGCGCATCGTCGACGTCACGCCGGGCCGCGTCCGCGACGCGCTCGGCGAGGGCGCCATCGCCATCGTCGCCGGCTTCCAGGGCTTCAACCGCGGCACGGGCGACATCACCACGCTCGGCCGCGGCGGATCCGACACCACGGCGGTCGCGCTCGCCGCGGCCCTCGGCGCCGACGTCTGCGAGATCTACACCGACGTCGACGGCATCTTCACGGCCGACCCGCGCGTCGTGCCGCTCGCCCGCAAGATCGACCGGATCACGAGCGAGGAGATGCTCGAGCTCGCGGCGTCCGGCGCGAAGGTCCTCTACATCCGCGCCGTCGAGTACGCCCGCCGGCACGGCGTCCTGCTGCACGTCCGCTCCTCGTTCACGCACAACGAGGGCACCATCGTCTACAACCCCACGGATGGAGAGAATGTGGAAGAGCCCGTCATCGTCGGCGTCGCCGCCGACCTCAGCGAGGCCAAGGTCACGGTGGTCGGCGTCCCCGACGTGCCGGGCAAGGCCGCGCAGATCTTCACCATCGTCGCCAAGACCGGCGCCAACATCGACATGATCGTGCAGAACGTGTCGGCCGCCGCCACGAGCCTCACCGACATCTCGTTCACGCTCCCGAAGTCGGACGCGCAGCGCGTCCTCACGGTGCTCGCCGCCGAGAAGGACGAGGTCGGCTTCACGGGCCTCCAGCACGACGACCAGATCGGCAAGCTCGCGCTCGTCGGCGCCGGCATGCGCACCAACGCGGGCGTCTCGGCGCAGCTGTTCACCGCGCTGTCGGAGGCCGGCATCAACATCGAGATGATCTCCACCAGCGAGATCCGCATCTCGGTCGTCACGCGCGCCGACACCATCGACGAGGCCGTGCGCGTCGTCCACCACGCGTTCGGGCTCGACGCGGACGACGTCGCCGTCGTCCACGCCGGCACCGGCCGCTGACCCGCACCCGCCCGATCCGCACGCCCGACCCGCACGCCCGCGCACCGCAGGAGGAGCAACCCGTGACCGACACCACCCCCGCCGGATCCGCAGCCCCCGCCCCGCAGACCCCCGGCCTCCGCGTCGGCGTCGTCGGGGCGACCGGCCAGGTCGGCGCGGTCATGCGCCGCCTGCTCGAGGAGCGCGCGTTCCCCGTCGCCGAGATCCGCTTCTTCGCCTCCGCCAGGTCCGCGGGCACGACGCTGCCGTTCGCGGGCCGCGACGTCGTCGTGGAGGACGCGGCGACCGCCGACCCCACGGGCCTCGACATCGCGCTCTTCTCCGCCGGCGCCACCACCTCGCGCGCGCAGGCGCCCCGATTCGCCGCGGCGGGCGTGCTCGTCATCGACAACTCCAGCGCCTGGCGCATGGACCCCGAGGTCCCGCTGGTCGTCTCCGAGGTCAACCCGGAGGCCATCGACGACGCCCGCCGCGGCATCATCGCGAACCCGAACTGCACCACCATGGCGGCGATGCCCGTCCTCAAGGTCCTGCACGAGGAGGCCGGGCTCACCCGCCTCGTCGTGAGCACCTACCAGGCCGTCTCGGGATCCGGCCTCGTCGGCGCCGAGGAGCTCGCGGGCCAGGCCGAGGCCGCCGTCGCCGCGGGCCCCGAGGCGCTCCGCCGCCTTGTCCACGACGGCCGCGCGGTCGAGC
The DNA here is from genome assembly GCF_016907085.1 of Clavibacter michiganensis. Lineage (NCBI taxonomy): Bacteria > Bacillati > Actinomycetota > Actinomycetes > Micrococcales > Microbacteriaceae > Clavibacter > Clavibacter michiganensis. The sequence continues at coordinate 3,195,699 of NZ_JAFBBJ010000001.1, forward strand.
TCCCCGAGCCCGCCGTGTACCAGCGCCCCATCGCCTTCGACGTGATCCCGCTCGCCGGCAGCATCGTCGACGACGGCCTCTTCGAGACCGACGAGGAGAAGAAGCTGCGCAACGAGAGCCGCAAGATCCTCGGGCTCCCCGACCTGCTCGTCAGCGGCACGTGCGTCCGCGTCCCCGTCTTCACCGGCCACTCGCTGTCGGTCAACGCCGAGTTCTCCTCGCCGCTGAGCGTCGCCCGCGCCGTCGAGCTGCTCTCGACCGCGCCCGGTGTCGAGCTGTCGGACATCCCCACCCCGCTCCAGGCCGCCGGCACCGACCCCAGCTACGTCGGCCGGATCCGCGCCGACGAGGGCGCGCCCGAGGGGCGTGGCCTCGCGCTCTTCATCAGCAACGACAACCTCCGCAAGGGCGCCGCGCTCAACGCCGTGCAGATCGCCGAGGTCGTCGCGGCCCGCCGCTGATCCCTCCCCATCAGCGCTCGTGAGGGTGCCCGTACCACCGCGCGCGGCCCCCGAGGGGGCCAGGAGGACCGGGCGTACACTGATCCGGTGACTGATACAGCGGAACCGGTAGACGTCGTCCTCGTTGGCGGGGGCATCATGAGCGCGACGCTCGGCACCCTCATCAAGCAGCTCGAACCCGACTGGACCATCCAGATCTTCGAGCGCCTCGGCGAGGTGGCCATGGAGTCGAGCAACCCGTGGAACAACGCGGGGACGGGCCACGCCGCCCTCTGCGAGCTGAACTACACGCCGGAGAAGGACGGGAAGATCGAGATCGGGTCCGCGACCCGCATCAACGAGCAGTTCCAGCTCTCCCGCCAGTTCTGGGCGCACCTCGTCACGGCGGGCGCCGTGCCGGAGCCCAAGGAGTTCATCAACCCCACCCCGCACATGACGTTCGTCCGCGGCAAGGAGAACGCCGAGTACCTGCGGCGCCGCTTCGACGCCCTGCGCGCCCACCCCCTCTTCGAGGCCATGGAGTACTCGGAGGACCCCGCGGTCATCCACTCCTGGGCCCCGCTCCTCGTGCTGCAGCGCGAGAAGGACGAGGTCATCGCGGCCACGCGCTTCGAGGGCGGCACCGACGTCGACTTCGGCGCTCTGACCAACAAGCTCATCGACTACCTGACGGAGCACGGCGCGGCCCTGCACCTCAACCACGAGGTCCGCGGCCTCTCGCAGAACCCCGACGGCAGCTGGCACCTCCGCATCCGCAACGACGTGGGACGCTCGACCGTGGAGGTGGACGCGAAGTTCGTCTTCATCGGCGCGGGCGGCGGAGCGCTGCCCCTCCTGCAGAAGTCGGGCATCCCCGAGATCAAGGGCTTCGGCGGGTTCCCCATCAGCGGCGAGTGGTTCCGCACGGACGACCCCGAGATCGTCGCGAAGCACCGCGCGAAGGTCTACGGCAAGGCCGCCATCGGGTCGCCGCCCATGTCCGTGCCGCACCTCGACACGCGCGTGGTGGGGGGCGAGACCTCGCTGCTCTTCGGGCCCTACGCCGGCTTCAGCCCGCGCTTCCTGAAGAAGGGCTCGCTGCTCGACCTGTTCGCGTCGATCCGCCCGCACAACATCATCCCGATGCTCGCGGTCGCCAAGGACAACCTGAGCCTCATCAAGTACCTCGTCAGCCAGCTCATCGCCTCCAAGGAGACGAAGTTCGACGCGCTCCGCGAGTTCATGCCCACGGCCGACCCCAAGGACTGGTACCAGGTCACGGCCGGCCAGCGCGTCCAGGTCATGAAGAAGGACGCGGAGAAGGGCGGCGTGCTGCAGTTCGGCACCGAGGTCGTCGCGGCGGCCGACGGCAGCATCGCGGGCCTGCTCGGCGCATCGCCCGGGGCGTCCACGGCGGTCCCGATCATGCTCGACGTCCTCGAGCGCTGCTTCCCCGACCGCATCGCCGGGTGGAAGAAGCCCCTCACGCGCATGATCCCGAACTACGGCACCCTCGTCGCCTCGGACCCCAAGAAGACGCCGAAGATCATCCAGGAGACCGCCGAGGTCCTCGAGCTCCAGCACTGACGGGACGGGCGGGCGCGGGACCGCGTCCGCCCGTTCGCTTCCCGTTCGAATGTGTGTTCGAATGAGCGCATGAGATGGAGCGCGCAGAGGCTGTCCGACGCGAGCGAGGACGCGCTCCCCGGGCTCGCCCGCCTGAGCAACCTCGTGCAGAGCGTCCGGACCCCCGAGTTCCAGGGGGTCACGTTCCACGAGGTGCTGGCGAAGTCGGCCCTCAACCGCGTGCCGGGGGAGTCGAAGGTCATGCCGTACGGCTGGACCATCAATCCCTACCGCGGCTGCACGCACGCCTGCGTCTACTGTTTCGCGCGCCCGACGCACGAGTACCTCGACCTGGACGGGGGCCGCGACTTCGACGACCAGATCGTCGTCAAGGTCAACGTCGCCGAGGTGCTGGCCCGCGAGCTCGCGAAGCCCACGTGGACGCACGACGCCGTGGCGCTCGGGACGAACACCGACCCCTACCAGCGGGCCGAGGGACGCTACGCGCTCATGCCCGGCATCATCGCGGCGCTCGCCTCGTCGGGCACCCCGCTGTCCATCCTCACGAAGGGCACGCTCCTGCGCCGCGACCTCCCGCTGCTCCAGGAGGCGTCGGCGTCGGTGCCGGTGGACCTCGCGATGAGCATCGCCGTGCTCGACGACGACCTGCAGCAGTCGGTGGAGCCGGGCACGCCCACGACCGCGGCGCGCCTCGCGACCGTCACGGCCATCCGCGAGGCGGGCCTCGACTGCACCGTGTTCATGATGCCGATCCTGCCGATGCTCACGGACTCCGTGGAGCACCTCGATCACGCGCTCACCCGCATCCGTGCGGCCGGCGGCACGCGCGTCCTCTACTCCGCGCTCTACCTCAAGCCCGGCGTCAAGGAGTGGTACCTCCAGTGGCTGGAGCGCGAGCGCCCGGATCTCGTGGGCCGCTACCTCGACCTCTACGCGCGCGGTGCGTACGCGCCGCAGGCGTACCGGTCGTGGCTGAAGGCGCGCATGGATCCGCTGGTCCGGCGCCACGGGCTCGGCGGCGGGCGGGTGGATCCGCGCACCGGCGGGGTGCTGTCCCGTGCCGACCTGCCCGGCATCCAGGGCGCCATCGCTCCGGTCGGCGGCCGACCGCGTCCCGGCTGGAGCCAGGAGGGCGCGGACAGCCGCGCCACGACGGCTCGCGGACGCGGCAGCTGGACCCAGGCACCGGCACCGGGCCCGCTCGTCGCGGCGGCGCTGCCGGCCGCCACCGCGACGCAGGCCACGCTGTTCTGACGCGGGCGCGGGGTGTCCGCCCACGCCCCCGCATGCCGCCCGGGCGCGCCCCCTGGCTAAGGTTCTGACATGACCACCCTGCGTGACCCCGGGGCGGGCACGCGCGACGCCTCCGGGCGGTCGTCGCCGCAGCCCGTGCGGGTCGGCGTGCTCATGGGGCACGAGCCCGCGTTGGACGAGGTCTGCGCGATCCTCCGCCGCCGGGCACCCGAGATCGACGTCGTGGTGAGCACGACCGGGTGGCTCCAGCTGGTGCGCTCGCCGCGATTCCCGACGGACGTCGTGGTCGTCGATTACGACCTCGCCGACGCCGTCAGCCTCGAGGGGCGCATCCGCTCCTGCCGTGCGGCGGGGGCGGCCGTCGTGGTCCTGTCGCGGTCGGGCGCCGAGGAGGTCCGTCGCCGCGTGGTCGACGCGGGGGCCGCGGCTCTGCTGACCGGGCCCGTGCCCGCGGGGGACATCGTCGCCGCGGTGCGCGCGGTCGCCGCGGGAGCCCGATCCGGGCAGCGGCGCGAGGACGGGGCGTCGGGCGAGGGCGGCGTGCGCGGATTCGCGAGCCCGCGCCTCAGCCAGGGCGAGGAGCAGGCCCTCCGCCTCTACGTGACCGGTCGGTCGACGCAGGCGGTCGCCGCGGCCATGAACGTCCAGTACGAGACCGCGAAGACCTACCTCCGCCGCGTCCGCGCGAAGTACCGCCTCGTCGGGAGGATCGCCGGTCGCCGAGCCGACCTGATCGATCGCGCCACCGAGGACGGCTACCTTCGGTAGATGGCCAAGCTCTACTTCCGTTTCGGCGCGATGAACAGCGGCAAGAGCACCTCGATGCTCCAGGCCGCCTACAACTACGAGGAGCGCGGGCAGCACGTGCTGCTCACGAAGCCCGTGATCGACACCAAGGGCGACCGCGACATCGTGTCGCGCCTCGGCGTCCGTCGCCCGGTGGACTTCCTGCTCGAGCCGGACGCGGACGTCTGGCAGGAGTTCGGGATCCACCGCGAGCGGGTGCTGCAGGAGAAGGGCGGCCCGACGGCATGCCTCCTCGTCGACGAGGCGCAGTTCCTCCGCGAGTCGCAGGTGGACGACCTGCTGCGCATCGCGATCCTGCAGGACGTGCCGGTGATCGCCTACGGGATCCGCACCGACTTCCAGACGGTGGCGTTCCCCGGGAGCCGGCGGCTGTTGGAGATCGCGCACAGCCTCGAGGAGATGAAGACGATCTGCCGCTGTGGGCGCAAGGCCGTATTCAACGCGCGCCAGGTCGGCGAGCGGTTCATCTTCGCGGGCGACCAGGTCGCGATCGACGGCGAGGACGTCACGTACATGTCGCTCTGCGGCGCCTGCTACCTCGCGGAGAGCGGGGGAGTGCTGACGAGCGGCCGGCCCGTCGAGGCGAGCGCGTCGGCGTTCGGGTATCCCGCGGGTCCGGACGCCGACTTCGCCTGATCCGGTGATCCGCACCGCGCGCTCGGCGGCGCGGGTCGTCAGTCCCGCAGGTGGCGGAGGCCGCAGGCGGTGAGCGCCCCCGTGATCAGCAGGGTGGCGAGCGGGATCAGGGCGGCGCAGACGTCGGGCATGGGCGTGCGGACCTCGTCTCCGAGTGAGGGGCAGGCGGTGCGCGTCGGGGGGCGGGGGCGCTCGGACCGGCATCCACGCTAGACCGACCGTCCCACCATGGGGCAGCCCCAGAAGCTGGGGCGCCATCCGCAGGGCGTCATTCCCGGATCTGGGGAACCGGAGCGGGTCCGCGCCTGTGGGAGCATGGGGCTCGGGCGCCGCTGGGGGGCGCTCCATCGACGAGGGGGATCGCCTGTGGAACTGCGTGAGTACATCCGGATCCTGCGACGATCGTGGGTCCTCATCCTGTTGGTCCTGCTGCTCGGGGTGGGTGCCGCCGCCGGCTACTCGCTCGTGCAGACGCCCGAGTACCGGGCGTCGTCCAAGGTGTTCGTGTCGACGCAGTCGGCCGGCACCGTGCAGGACCTGAGCCAGGGGAGCACGTTCACGCAGCAGGCGGTCAAGAGCTACGCCGACGTGGTGGCGACGCCCGTCGTGCTGGAGCCGGTCATCGCCCAGCTGGGCCTCGACGCGACCGCGGAGTCGCTCGCGCCGAAGGTCACCGCCACCGCGGCGGCCGACACCGTCATCATCCAGATCTCCGTCGAGGACGAGCAGGCCGAGGCAGCCGCCACCATCGCCAACGCGGTGGCGCGGAGCTTCACCGACGTCGTCGCCGAGCTCACGCCGCTCGACGCCAACGGCCAGCCGCAGGTGAAGATCACCACCCTGCAGGAGGCGCGGATCCCGGCATCGCCCGTGTCGCCGCAGGTCCCGCTCAACCTCGCGCTGGGCGGGCTCATCGGGCTCGCGCTCGGCGTCGCCGCGGCCGTGCTGCGGTCCACGCTCGACACGCGCATCCGCGGGGAGCGCGACCTGCGCCTCGTCACGCACGCGCCCATCCTCGGCGGCATCGCCTACGACCCGAAGGCCAAGGAGCGCCCGCTCATCGTGCAGTCGGATCCGCGCAGCCCGCGCGCCGAGTCCTTCCGGAGCCTGCGCACCAACCTGCAGTTCCTCGACTTCGGCGGACGCGCGCGCAGCTTCGTCATCACGAGCGCGGTGGAGTCGGAGGGCAAGTCCACGACGAGCGCCAACCTGGCCATCGCCCTGAGCGACGCGGGTGCGCGGGTCGCCGTCATCGACGCCGACCTGCGGCGTCCCAAGCTCGCGTCGTACCTCGGGCTCGAAGGCGCGGTCGGCCTCACCGACGTGCTCATCGGCCGCGCGGAGCTCAAGGACGTGCTGCAGCCGTGGGGCAACCGCAACATGTTCGTGCTGCCGGCCGGCCAGATCCCGCCGAACCCGAGCGAGCTGCTCGGCTCGCGCACGATGGTCACGCTCCTCAAGGAGCTCGAGGCCGAGTTCGACACCGTGCTCATCGACGCGCCGCCGCTGCTGCCCGTCACCGACAGCGCGGTGCTGTCGAAGAGCGCGGGCGGGGCCATCCTCGTCGTGTCGTCCGGTCGCGCGCACCGGGGCCAGGTCCACGCGGCCATCGAGTCGCTGAACAGCGTCGGCGCCGAGGTGCTGGGCGTGGTGCTGACCATGCTCCCGACCAAGGGTCCCGACGCTTACGGGTACGGCCAGTACGGCTACTCCTACGTGCGGCCCGAGAGCTCCGACAGCACGAGTCCCGCCGCTCCCTGACCCGCCGCCGACCCGTGTCGTCCCGGCGGGCCTCGTGGGGGCCTGTACGATCCGGGTGACACCACCGCTCGACCCGCATCTCCCGTTGCGCGGACCGGGGGCCGTGCTCCACCGGAGGAGCGGGTCCCGGCTCGACGTCCGGGCGCGGACCGGATCCGGCCGCCCGTGAGGGTGAGCTGCCCGTGCGCCGCACGATGCCCGCCACACCGGGAGACACCATGTCGGCTCACGCCGAGGCGCCACCGCGCCGCCTGCGAGGACGCCCCTCCGCCCACCGCGCCGCTCGATCCGCGGGAGCCGCGCGTGGCTAGGTCCGCGCCCGACGGCCGGAAGCCCATGGCCGTCACAGGGCGCGCCCGGCGCCGTCGTCCGTCGCTCGGCCGCATCATCCCCGGCGTCGGCGTCACCGCCGTGGTCGCCTTCCTCGTCATCGACCTGATCCTCGTCTCGGCCGCGGTGACCCGAACCGGCGGCGGATCGACCGGCGAGGGGACCGCCGCCCCCGCGCCGTCCGCCACCAGCACCGACGCCGCCGCGACGCCGACGCCCGCTCCGAGCGCCACCGCGAGCACCACGGTCGCCGCGCCCACCGTCTTCCTCGCCGCGGGGAACGCCGAGGTCGCGTGGCGCACCACGGGCGGCTCCTGCACGGGCGAGGCCGCGCGCATCCAGACCACCATCGACGAGGGCCGCACCTGGGACACCCGTTCGACGGGCGCGTTCGACGCGCGCCGGATCCTCGCGCTGCAGGTGGAGAGCCCGGACGTCGGCAGCGTCGTCGCCGACGTGACGGCGGCGTGCACCCGCACCACCCTCCAGAGCTTCACGGGCGGCGAGTTCTGGCGCGACGCGCCCGCGCTCACGGCGACGACGGCGTACGTCGACCCCGCGCAGCCCGGCACGGTGCAGCTCGTCCAGGGCCCCCGGGACGCGCCGTGCGACGACGCCGTCCAGGTCGTCGACAGCGGCCAGGCGGCCGCGGTGCTCTGCGGATCCGGCGCGCTGCACGTCCGCTCGGGCAGCGGCGACTTCCGTCAGATCGACGCCCCGGGAGTCCTCGCGCTCGCGCTCGGCACGGACGGCATCCTGACCGCGGGCACCGCCGGGTCCTGCGCGGGCACGAGCGTCGGCCGCATCGTCCCGGCCTCGGGCGCCGTGAGCGTCCTCGGCTGCGCGGCTGCCGTGCCCACCAGCGGATCCGTGGCCATCTCGGCCGCGGGTCGCGACGTCTGGCTGCTCACCGGCGACTCCGTCAGCATCTCCGCCGACGGCGGGACCACCTGGTGACCTCCGCGGACGCCGTCGCGCCGTCACGGCGACGCCGCCGGGCCCGACGCCCCTGGACGCGTCGACGCATCGTGACGGTCGCGGGCGCCGTGATCGCCGCCCTCCTCGTGCTCTGGATCGTGTGGGTCGCCGCCCGCGCCCTCCTCGCCCGCGGCGAGCTCGAGCAGGCGGTGCCGCTCGCCTCCTCCGTGCAGCGCGACCTCCTGGCTGGCGACTCCGCGGGAGCGTCGGCGAGCGTCGCGCAGCTGCGCGACCACTCCGCGCGCGCGGTGTCGCTCACGGGGGATCCGGTCTGGGCCGTCACCGAGCACGTGCCATTCGTGGGCCCGAACCTGCGCGCCTTCCGCGAGATCTCCGGCGTCGTCGACCGCATCGGCGGCGACGCGCTGCAGCCCGTCGTCGGCATCGCCGGCACGCTCGACGTCGCGAGCCTGACGCCGAAGGACGGGAAGCTCGACCTCGACCCGATCGTGGCCGCGCAGGAGCCCGTCCGCCAGGCCGACGATGCGCTCGACACGGCGTTGGCCGACGTGACGGCCATCGACACCGGCAGCACCATCCGGCCCGTCGCCGACGCCGTCGCACGTCTGAAGGAGACGGTCGGGAAGGCCGCCGAGACGCTGGCCGTCGTGCGCCACGTCACCGACCTCGCGCCCGCCATGCTCGGCGCCGACGGCGATCGCAGCTACCTGCTCATGTTCCAGAACAACGCCGAGGTGCGCTCCACCGGCGGCATCCCGGGCGCGCTCGCGCTCGTCCGGACGGGCGGCGGCGCGTTCTCGCTCGCCGGCCAGGACTCGGCGCGCGCCTTCCCGCGCCTCGCGGAGCCGGCCCTGCCGCTGGATCCCCAGACCGCGGGGCTCTACGGCACCATCACCGGCCGGTACATGCAGGACGTCACGCTGACGCCCGAGTTCCCCCAGGCCGCGCCGCTCGCCGCCGAGATGTGGCGGCTCAAGCACGGCGACGCGGTCGACGGCGTGATCAGCATCGACCCGGTCGCCCTCTCGTACCTGCTCGAGGCCACCGGCCCCATCACGCTCGCCACCGGCGACGTGCTCCGCTCCGACGACGCCGTCGACCTTCTCCTGCACGACGTGTACCTCCGCTACCCGAACCCGGACGTCCAGGACGCGGTCTTCGCGAGCGTCGCCGACTCGGTGTTCGCGAAGGTCTCCTCGGGCGACGTGGACCCGGCCGCGCTGGTGAAGGCGCTCGGGCACGCGGCCGAGGAACGGCGCATCCTGATCTGGAACTCGCGCGCCGACGAGCAGGCGACCCTCGCGGGCACCACCTTCGAGGGCTCGCTCCCCGCCGACAACGACGAGTCGACGGTCTTCGGCGTGTTCCTCAACGACTCCACCGGCGCGAAGATGGACTACTTCCTCTCGCTGCGGACCACGCTGGCGATGGCCATGTGCCGGGACGACGGCAGGCCGGACTACCGCACCGAGGTGATCCTCGGATCCACGGCCCCGGCCGACGCGGTCTCGCTGCCCTTCGTCGTCACGGGCGGCGGCGTATACGGCGTGGCGCCCGGCGACATCAAGACGCGCGTGGCGGTCTACGGACCGCCCGGCACGGTGCCGCTGCGGGTGCACATCGACGGACAGGAGACGCCGTTCCAGCCGGAGGTCGTGGGCGGCCGGGCCGTCGCCCAGGTCGAAGTGACGCTGAAGCCCGGTCAGGAGGTCCGCATATCGGTGGACACGCTGGGGGACAAAAAGACCGACACGCCGCTCTCGATCGTGACCACCCCGGTAATTGACACGATCGCGACAGAATTCCGCTCCCTGTCCTGCGGCACTTCCCAGTAGTCTCCTCAGTGGGGGAATGATCGACGGCGGACCCGAGTCCGCTAGTGGCCCCTGTGCACCACGAGAAGCTCACACTGGGGGAACCACATGTTCAAGAAGATCCTCGCCGGGGCGGCCATCGCCCTCGCCGCGACGTTCACCGTCGCCACCGCCGCCAACGCGGACCCGTACACGCCCGAGGGCGGCGTCTCCGTCAGCGACCCGACCGTCGCGCCCGGCCAGAGCACGGTCCTGTCCTTCGCGGACGGCTCCTTCGCCGCCAACAGCCTGGTGACCATCACCATCACGGGCGAGGACGCGGCCAACGCCACGCTCGCCTCCTTCCGCACGGCCCCCATGGCCGTCACCAGCAACTCCATCACCAAGAACGCGACCAACGCCGGCGGCCTCCGCGTCACCGTCACGCTGCCCGCCGGTTCCGCGACGGGCTCCTACGCCCTCACCGGCACCGACGCCCAGGGCAACACCGTCTCCACGACGATCTCGGTCGTCGCGGCCGCCGGCAACGGCACCGCGGTTGGCGGCTCCAGCGCCGACGGCGCCGCGGGCCTCCCCGTCACGGGTGGCCAGCTGCCCGTCGTCCTCATCTGGACCGGCGGCGGCCTGCTCCTGCTCGGCGCCGCCCTCGTGGTGGTGCTCGCGACGGTCCGTCGCCAGCGCAGCACGATCTGATCCGCATCACGAACAGCGTCGTCTGACTCCTCTCCGGAGGCGGGCGACGGAAGGCCCCGAGGCATCCGCCTCGGGGCCTTCCGCCGTCTCCGGGGCGGGATGCGGGTGCCGGTTGGCCCCAGTCCGGGGCCGATCCCGCCCCGAGCCTCCGCGCGGAGCCGAGACGCGGCTAGCATCGCCGATGTGGGTTTACCCGACCCGCTGTCTGCCTGAAGGCGTCGACCCGAAATCGCGCGCCGCGGACACCACCGCCCCGAGGCGATACCCGTCGTGCCCCCGCACGTCCGCCCCGGGCGCATCAGAGAAGGCACACCCGAGATGCTCGCCAAGACCCTGGCGGGCGCGTTCGTCGCGCTCGCGATCACCGTTTCCGTCCCCCTCGCCGCCCAGGCGGAGAACTACGTCCCCAAGGACTCCGCCATCGCCTGCAGCGGCATGTCCGTGACCCCGGCCGCCGTCGCGCCGGGCGAGTCGGTCCGTATCGCCGGCGTGGCCGGATCCTTCACCCCGGGCGAGACCGTCGCCGTCCGCCTCTCCGCGGCAGCCGGTGCACCCGCAGCGGCGGGCGACCCCGCCGCCTCCGTCACGGCCGCGGCCGACGGCTCCGTCTCCGGCACGCTCGTCGTCCCGACGACGGCGTCGGGGACCTGGCGCGCCAACCAGACCGCCGCGTCGGGCGACCACTGGTGCGGCATCGTCTCCGTCGTCCCGGCGAGCACCCGCACCGCGGCGGATGCGGGATCGCTCCCCGTCACCGGCGGCACCCTGCCCACCGGCCTCGCGATCACCGGTGGCGGGCTGCTCCTCGTCGGTGCCGCAGCCGCGGGGATCGCGACGGCCCGCCGGCGCCGCGCGTCCTGACGCCCGGCCCCGCATGAGCCCCGACGCGGGCGGATCCGATCACGACCGGATCCGCCCGCGTCGTCGTCTCCGGGTCGCGACGAGCGCCGCGCTCGTCGCGCCGAGGAGAGCACCGGCGCCGTTGGCCGCCACGTCGGTGACGGAGGCCACGCGCGCCGGCAGGAACGCGCCCTGCGCGAGCTCGACCGACGCCGACATGGCGGTCCCGGCGAGCACGACGACCCACCAGCGCGGAGCCCCGAGCGCGAGCACGCCGAGCATGCCCAGCGGCGCGAAGAGGGCGACGTTGGCGACCTCCTCGATCATCGAGTAGCGGAAGCCGGGGATGCCGTGGCGCTGCACGAACACCACGCCCCGCATCAGGTACGGGTACACGCCGCGATCGACGCTGTCGGGGGTGAGCGTGACCAGCCCGATCAGGGCGACGTACGCCACGAGGAGCACGGCGGCCTGCCGTCGGCGGGTGCGTCGGCGCGCGCGGTCCCGCTGCGCGCCCCACGGCGACCGCCCGGGCGCGGTGCCCTCTGCCGGGGCACGCGACGAGGGGGCGGAGGCGGCGGGATCCATGGGGTCGGCAGCCTAGCAACGGGCCCTCCGCGGGGAATGCGCCGCCGATCCCGCCCGTTCTCCCCGGGGTGACCCACCTCGAACGCGTCCCGCTGAACGTCCTCGACCTCGCCCCGCGCCCCTTCGGCGGCACGAACGGCGACGCCGTCGCCGGCAGCATCCGTCTCGCCCAGGCCGCCGAGTCCGCGGGCTACTCGCGGTTCTGGGTCGCCGAGCACCACGGGATGCCGGGGATCGCGAGCTCCGCACCGGCCGTCCTCCTCGCGGGCATCGCCGCGCGCACGTCCACCATCCGCGTCGGCAGCGGCGGCGTCATGCTGCCGAACCACACGCCGCTCGTCGTGGCGGAGCAGTTCGGGACCCTCCGCGCCCTCTACGGCGACCGCATCGACCTCGGCATCGGCCGGGCTCCCGGCACCGACGGGGCGACCGCGATGGCGCTCCGCCGCAGCGAGGCGGGCCTGGGCGTCGACGACTTCCCGCAGCAGCTCGTCGACCTGGTCGGCTTCTTCACCGGCGGCATGGCCGACGACAACCCGCTGCGCGGGATCACGGCCGTCCCGGGCCTCGGCGACCGGCCGCAGATGTGGCTCCTCGGATCCAGCGGATACTCCGCCCAGGTAGCGGCGGCCCTCGGGATCCGCTTCGCCTTCGCGCACCACTTCGCCGGCGACCGCACGGAGCAGGCGCTCGCGATGTACCGCGAGCGCTTCCAGCCGAGCGACGACCTCGCCGCGCCCCACAGCGCCATCGCGGTGAGCGTCATCGCCGACGAGGACCCGGACGTCGTCGAGCGCGAGGCGCGCGCCGGCCGCATCACGTGGCTCCGCATGCGCCAGGGCGGGAAGCCGCAGCCGGTGGATCCGGCCGAGGCCGCCGCGTACGAGTTCAGCGACCTCGAGCGCGAGATCATCGGGGCGCGCGACCGACGCCAGGCCATCGGCTCGCCCGACGCCGTGCGGATCGGCCTCGAGCGCCTGCTCACGAGCACGGGGGCCGACGAGCTCATCGTCGCGCCGTCGTCCACGACGCTCGACCACCGCATCCGGACGCTCCGCACCGTGCGCGATCTGGCCATCGGGGAGGCCTGCGCGGCCTGATCGCGAGTGCACTCATCACATTTCGGCCACGGGGAGCTGGGACCATACCTGCGACGGACGCGACCGCTCAGGGCGCGGGTTAGATTCGTACCATGAGGAAAACTGACCTGACCATCTCGACCCGGTTGGGCGCGTTCCTCGGACTCGTCGGCATGAGCACGATCGCCGGCGTGCTCGTCGCCGCCATGGTGACCCCGGCCATCGCCGTGTCGGGCATCGCGGCCAACAGCACCATCGGCGTGTTCGAGGACATCCCCGACAACCTGCAGATCGACAACCTCGCGCAGAAGACGGTCCTCTACGCCAAGCAGGGCGACGACCAGGTGCCCTTCGCCGAGTTCTTCTCGCAGGACCGCGAGGAGGTCCCGTGGGACGCCGTCTCGTCGTTCGCGAAGGACGCCGCGATCGCGACCGAGGACCCTCGCTACTACGAGCACGGCGGCGTCGACGTGCTGTCGGCCGCGCGCGCTCTCGCGCAGAACGTGCTGAACAAGGAGGTCCAGTCGGGCGCCTCCACGATCACGATGCAGTACGTCCGCAACGTCCTGGTCCAGAAGGCCCAGAACATGGTCGACTCCTCCGACGAGGCCACCCAGGCCGAGGGCCGCAAGGCCTTCCAGGAGGCGACCCAGCCCGACATGCCCCGCAAGCTCAAGGAGATGCGGATGGCGATCGGGGTGGAGAAGAAGTACTCCAAGAACGAGATCCTCCTCGCCTACCTCAACATCGCGAACTTCGGCAGCCGGGTCTACGGCATCGAGTCCGCGGCGCGCTACTACTTCAACGTCTCGGCCGCCGACCTCACGCTCGAGCAGGCCGCGAGCCTCATCGCCACGGTCAACGCGCCCGAGGTCTTCAAGATCGACAACCCGGACAACCTCGAGCGCAACAAGGAGCGCCGCGACCTGCTGCTGCGGAACATGCTCAAGGAGCAGAAGATCACGCAGGAGCAGTACGACACGGCGTCCGCCGCGGCGATCACGCCGACGATCACGCCCTCCACGAGCGGCTGCATCCAGGCCAACCCGATCTCGGCCGCGTACTTCTGCGACTACGTGAAGAACGAGATCCTCACGAACCCGGAGTTCGGCGCGACGCCGGCCGAGCGCGACGCCGTGCTCAAGCGCGGCGGCATGCAGGTCTACACGACGCTCGACCTCGACATCCAGGGGAACGCGGCGGAGCAGATGCGCAAGCAGGTGCCGACGACCGCGCGCTTCACGAAGATCGGTGGATCCGTGGTCTCCCGCGAGGTGAAGACCGGCCGCATCATCGCGATGGCGCAGAACACGGACTACGGCGTCGCCGCCGACCAGGCCGGCGTCACGGAGATCAACTACTCCGCGGACAAGGCGCACGGCGGCTCCGCGGGGTTCCAGGTCGGATCCACGTACAAGATCTTCACCCTCGTCGACTGGCTGAAGAGCGGGAAGTCCGTCTACCAGACCGTCAACGCGTCGAAGACCAAGTGGAACCAGTCGGAGTTCCGCGCCTGCGGGGAGCGCGTGGGTTCCGAGCCGTACACGGTCACCAACGACACCAACACCGGCGCCACCTCGAATCAGACGGTCCTCCAGGCGACCGTCGCGTCCGTGAACTCGGCGTTCATCGCGATGGCCAGCCAGCTCGACATCTGCGACATCAACCAGACGGCGAAGGACATGGGCGTCTACAACGCCGACAACCGCGATCTGCAGAACTACCCGCCGGACGTGGTCGGTTCGGGTGGCAACAACGTCGCCCCGCTCCAGATGGCGACCGCCTTCTCCTCCGTCGCGAACCAGGGCACCATGTGCCCGCCCATCGCGATCGACAAGGTGGTCCTCCCGGACGAGTCCGAGCTCGTGACGCCGAAGAGCGAGTGCGCGCAGGCCATGAGCCCCGAGGTGGCCAACACGGCGGCCTTCACGCTCAAGGCCGTCATGGGCGGCACGGGTGCGGCGTCGAACCCACGCGACGGCACGGAGATCATGGGCAAGACGGGCACGACGGACCGCTCGAAGGACACCTGGTTCGTCGGATCCTCCACCGAGGTCACGACGGCCGTCTGGGTCGGCAACGTCGAGGGCTTCGTGTCCATGCGCCGCAACGTCCTCAACGGCTCGGCCGCGGACAGCGCGCGTCACCGGATCTTCAAGCCGCTGCAGACGTTCATCGACGACCGCTACCCGGCGGAGGGCTTCCCCGCCCCGAGCAGCACGCTCACGAAGAAGCCGTACGTGCCGCCGGCACCGAAGCCCACGCAGTCGGCGGCGCCCACGGCGCCCGAGGCGCCCGCCGCCCCGGCGCCGTCCCAGCCGGCCCCTCCCGCGGAGGGATGAGCCCGCGCTCGATGGGGAGCGCGCGCCGACGGCCGTCGCCTCCGGGCGGCGGCCGTCGTGCTGTGCGCCGCCGGGCACCGGATGCCTCGGATCGTGCGCCTCGTAGACTGGACGACCGCCGCTCCACCGACCCGGGAAGGCCGACATGACCGGGACCCCGACGTCCGCACCCGCGCGCGTGCGCACGCTCCTGCCCGGCATCGAGGGGCTCCGCGGTGTCGCCGCCGTCGCCGTGCTGCTGTACCACGTGCAGCGCCAGCTGGCCCGGCCCACGACCGACGTACCGCTCGTCGGCGAGGTCGCCTTCTTCAGCCACGGCGTCACGCTCTTCTTCGTGCTGAGCGGCTTCCTGCTGTTCCTGCCGTTCGCGCGGAGCCTCGTCGACGGCGCCGCCATGCCGCGGCTGTCGCGCTACGCCGTGAACCGCGCGCTCCGCGTCTTCCCGGGCTACATCGTGGTGCTGCTGCTCGTGAGCCTCGTGCTGCGCATCGCGATCCTGCCGCGCGAGAGCCGCGACGCCGGCATCTCCGTGGGCACGCTCGGGCCGGTCGACACGATCGTGAACGCCCTGCTGCTGCAGGGCTACGCGCCGCGGACGCTGCGCAGCGGCATCGAGGTCGCGTGGACGCTCGCCGTCGAGGTGTCCTTCTACGTGGTGCTGCCGATCGTCGCGCTGCTGGCGGCCCGGCTGCTGCGCGGGAGAGCGACGTGGATCCGCGCCCTGGCCCCCGCGGCGGTGCTCCTGCTGATCGGCGTGGCCGGCAAGGTCTGGTCGATGATCGCGCAGGCGCCGCTCGGTCACCGCGGACGCCTCGCGAGCGAGTGGGGCGTCACGTGGGAGGCGGTCGCGAACCGCAGCATCCTCGTGCACGCGGACCTCTTCGCCTACGGCATGGCGGCGGCCGTCGTCCTGCTCGCCCTGTCCGCGGACGAGGGCCTGCGCGACCGCGTGGCGGTCTGGCGCGTGCCCGCCGGCATCGTCGCCGCGGCGCTCATCGTGGTCGCCTCCGAGGCGCCCGTGGGCGCGTTCGAGGAGAGCATCGTGGCCGCCTCGTGCGCGACGCTGCTGCTCCTCGTGGCGCTGCCGCGGCGCGGCGGATCCCTCGGGCCGGTCACCCGCTTCCTCGAGCTCCGGTGGATCGCGTGGCTCGGCACGATCTCGTTCAGCGTCTACCTGTGGCACCTGCCGGTGATCCGCTTCCTCCGCCGCGCGGGCCTCGTGCTGCCGGACACGCTCGCGGGCTTCGCCCTCAACACGCTGGTGGTCGGGGCGGTGACGCTCGCGCTCTCCGCGGCGACGTACTACGCGATCGAGCGGCCGGCGCTGCGACTCAAGGACGTCGACCGTCGACCGGCACGACGGCGGCGTGGGGACGCCATGTCCTCCGAGAGAACGCGGTCGTCCCCGCGGGAGGAGCGGTGATGACCGACGTCTCGACGGGCCAGCGGAAGAGGCGGATGGGGCTCGGGCTCTCCTCGGCGGGAGCATGGTGGTGCGTCGGCGTCGCGCTCCTGTTCTACGAGTTCGTCTTCATCTCCCAGGCGTCGTCGCCGACCGAGGACGAGAGGGACGCCGCCGTCATCGTCGCCGTCGCCGTGGGCATCGCGGTGATCGCCGCGTTCTCGTGCTGCGTGCTGTGCCTCCGCCGTTTCGGCGTCGTGAGGTCCGCGTGGGCGTTCCCCGTGCTGGTCGTGGCGGGCGTCATCGTCGCCGCGGCCCAGTTCCCGCTCTCGGCAGGCCCGTACGGCTACTGGGTGTCCGACCAGCCGCGATCCCTGGCCCTCTTCATGCTGTCGGGGCCCGCTCTTCCGGCCGCCGCGATCCTGCTCCTCATCCACGTCGTCCTGCGCGTGCGCGAGCGGCACGCGGGGTGATGCCGTCCGCGGAGCGCATGGCGTCCGCACCACGAAGGGCCGCTCCCGGAGGAGCGGCCCTTGTCGTTCGTGCCTGTCGTGCTGTGCCTCCCGGAGGAGGCGGTGTGTCGGGGTAACAGGATTTGAACCTGCGACCTCTTCGTCCCGAACGAAGCGCGCTACCAAACTGCGCCACACCCCGATGGCCCGAGGGCCGGGCTCTACGATACCCGATGTTCCGGGGTCCCGAGTACGCCGCGGGCGGTCAGACGGCGGTGAGCGTGAGCAGCGTCGCCTCGGGGAAGCACGCGAAGCGCACGGGCGCGTAGATCGACGTGCCGAGGCCCGCGCTCACGTTCAGGAACGAGGCTCGGTCGGCGTGCGGCCAGACGCTGAGGCCCTTCACCTGGCGGCGCGGGATGTCGCAGTTGGTGACGAGCGCGCCGTAGCCGGGCACGCAGACCTGGCCGCCGTGCGTGTGCCCGGCGAAGATCATGCGGGCGCCGTTGGTGACGAACGAGTCGAGCACCCGGCGGTAGGGGGCGTGCGCGACGCCGATGGACACGACCGGCGCGTCCGAGGCACCCTGGTAGGCCTCCCCGTCCTCGCGCAGCGCGTCGAGGGCGCCGGGGAGCGCCTCGAGGTGATCGAAGTCGCGGTGCGGGTCATCGACGCCGAAGAACTCGAGCAGCGTGCCGTTGACCTCGATCGCGCCGGCCGCGTTGTTGAGGTCGACCCAGCCGAGCGACGCGTAGAGCCGCTCGAGCCGGGGGAGGTCCAGGTCGGCGGGCCGCTGCGTGGCGTGCGTGTTGGCGGTGAAGTACTTGAACGGGTTCTTCAGCATCGGCCCGTAGTAGTCGTTCGAGCCGTGCACGAAGACGCCGGGGATCCCGCGGAAGGCCTCGAGGGTCTCCTCGACCGCGACGATGCCCTGCTCGTGGCCCGTGTTGTCACCGGTGTCGACGACGAGGTCGGGCTTGAGCTCCGCGAGCTCGCGCACCCACCGCTGCTTCTTGTGCTGCCACGGGGCCATGTGCATGTCCGAGAGGTGCAGCACGCGGATGGGGTCGGCGCCCACGGGGAGCACCGGCACCGTCACCTCGCGGAGGGTGAAGCGGCGCCGCTCGTAGAAGGACGCGTACGCGAAGACCGCCGCGCCGGCCGCGGCGACGCCGCCGACGGTGCGGGCGATACTGCCGAGCACGCTCATCAGCTGCGTCCGATGTAGAGCGTCACGGGGCCGCCGCTCTGCTGTCCGGCCGCAGGATCCGTGCGGGTCGCCTTGCCGATCTGCGAGTTGTCCTGCACCTGCTCCTGCGCCATGGTCACGTCGAAGCCGGCCCCCCGTAGCGTCTGCCGGGCGGTCGTCATGTCCTGCCCGCGCACGTCCGGCACGGTGCCCGGCGTGCCCTGCTGCTGGCTCTGGTCGGGCCCGCTGCTGATGAACACCGTCACGGTGGACCCACGCGCGGCGTTGGCGCCGGCACCCGGGTCGGATCCGGCGACCTGCCCGGCGGGCACGCTCGAGGAGGCGCGCGCGCCGCCCTGGGCGAAGGACAGGCCCGCGCCCTCGATGGCGGACTGGGCGTCGGCGGGCGACATGCCCGACACGTCCGGCACCTGGACCGTCGGCGTGCGGGTGAGATCCGCTGCCGGGCCGGGGAACGCCGATCCCTTGTAGACCGCGTTGACGGCCTGCATGAACGGCTTCCAGACCGCGAAGCGGGCGGTGGACATGAGCTGCCCGTTCGGGAGCTTCGTCTGGCGCTGGCGGATGTCCTGTCCGCCGTAGCTGCCCACCCAGATGGCGGTGGTGACCTCGGTGCTGGAGCCGACGAACCAGGTGTCCTTCGCCCTGTCCGTGGTGCCCGTCTTGCCGATGAGCGGTGTGCCGTCGTTCGTGTTGGCCGCGGCACCGGTCGCGCCCATGACGCCGGCGAGCGCGTAGGCGGCGGTGTGCGCGACATCCGGGCTCACGGTCTCGGTGCAGTTGGCCGACGGCGGCGTGATCTCGGTGTCATCGGGCAGCACGACCTTGTCAATCAGGATCGGCGTGCACGTGGTGCCGTTGTTCGCGACCGTGGCGTACGCCGAGGCCATCGTGAGCGGCGCGATGTTGTTGCCACCGGAACCGATGATGTCGGACACGAGACCGGAGAGCGGCTTGCTCTTGTCCGCCTGGTGGATCCCGATGTCCTTCGCGGTCTGCACGATGCCGCACATGTCGAGCTCTGAGGCCATGGCCATGAACGCGGTGTTGGTGGAGTTCGCGGTCCCGGACATGACGGTCCGGTTGGCACCCGGCGCAGCCCCGTCGTTCGTGACCGTCAGCGGCTTCGAGCTCAACGTCCCGCCCGTGCACGAGTCGCGGAAGTCGCTTCCGGCCCATGTCCCCTTGGAGGAGTTGACGACCTCATTCACCGAGTGCCCCTCCTTGAGCCACTCGAGGAGGGTGACGAGCTTGTACGTCGATCCCACCTGGAAGCCACGCGACCCGCCCATGTCCTGGTCGGTGTTGAAGTTGACGCTCTGCACACCGGCGCCCGCGTTGTTGCCGTAGTCGGTGTTCTGCACCATGGCGATGACGCGACCGGTCTTCGCCTCGACGCTGGTCATCGCCGACCCGAGCTCCGGGATGCTGTTCATCGTCGTGGGAATCTGCTTGCGCATGTCGTCCGTGGCCTTGGCCTGCAGGTCGAGGTTCAGCGTCGTGTAGATCTTGTAGCCGTTGCGGTTCAGGTTGATCCGCGCCTCATCGGGGGTCGCGCCGAACTCCTTCGAGTTCTCGACCGTGTACTTCACCGCGTCGCAGAAGTACGCGGCGCTGGCGGGCTGGGCGGCGTTGCAGCCGCTCACCGACGGGGTGATCGCGGGGGTGACCGGGGTGGCGATGGCCTCGTCGTGCTGCTGCTGCGTGATGCTGTGGTGCTTGAGCATGTTGTCGATGAGGATGTCGCGCCGCGCCTGGTTGGCCTGGATGTTGCCCGGCTCGTCGATGCGGAGGGCCGTGGGGTAGTTGACCGTGGCGACGAGGCTCGCGGCCTGCGCGATGCTCAGGTCCGTGGCGTTCACGCCGTAGTAGTACTTCGCGGCCGACTGGATCCCGTAGACGCTGCCGCCGTAGTTCGCGATGTTGAGGTAGCCGAGGAGGATGTCGTTCTTGGAGAACTTCTTCTCCAGCCCGATCGCCAGGCGCATCTCCTTGAGCTTGCGGGCGGTCGACTCCTGCGTCGCCTCCGCGTAGGCCTTCTTACCCGCGTCCGGATCCGTCGTCGCGAGCGTCTCCGCCTTCTGCACGAGCACGTTCTTCACGTACTGCATGGTGATGGTGCTCGCGCCCGACTCGACGCCGCCGCCGATGACGTTCTGGGCGAGCGCGCGGAACGTGGACTGCACGTCGACCCCGCCGTGCTCGTAGAAGCGGGGGTCCTCCGTGTCGACGGCCGCGGCCTTCGCGTTGTCGGAGACCTCGTCCCACCCGACCTCCTCGCGGTTCTGCGCGTAGAACTCGGCGAACTTGACCGGCTGCCCGCCCTGCGTGGCGTAGAGCTCGGTCTTCTGGGCGAGGTTGTCGATCTGCAGGTAGTCCGGCAGGTCCTCGAAGAGGCCGATCGTGTTGTTGGCCGCGAGGCTCGTGACGGCGATGGCCGGGGTGACCATCGCCGCGACCAGCACGCCGGCCACGGCGCTCATGCCGAGGACGCCCGTGAGCGCGGCGGCGACGCGGCCGGGCGTGTTCTTGGAAGCAGACATAGACTCCAGAGTACGGGAAGGGTGTATGGGAACCCGTGAGACCTGTGCGCCGGCCGCCCGCGCCCGTCCCGTCACGCACCCGACCCGACCGGCAAGGAGCCGAGATGACCGCAACGCCCGCGCAGTGGGAGTACCTCACCACGCCCCTGATGATCCACAACACCGCCGCCATCCTCAACACCTGGGGATCGCAGGGCTGGGAGCTCGTGCAGGTCGTCACCGGCCCCGAGGGCGGGCTCGTCGCGTACATGAAGCGCCCGGTCGCCGGCGCGGAGCACGGCGCCTGATGGGCGCGATCTCCGACCGGCTGGCCGAGCTCGGCATCGAGCTGCCCGCGGTCGCGGCCCCCGTCGCCGCCTACGTCCCCGCCGTCGTCCACGGCGGCCTCGTCTACACGAGCGGCCAGCTGCCGTTCGTCGACGGCGCGCTCGCCGCGACCGGCAAGGTCGGCGCCGAGGTGTCCGCCGAGGATGCCAAGGCGCACGCCCGCACGTGCGCGCTCAACGGGCTCGCGGCCGCGGCGGACGCGGCCGGCGGCGTCGACCGCATCGCTCGCGTGGTCAAGGTCACGGGCTTCGTCGCCTCGGCCGAGGGGTTCACCGGGCAGCCGGGCGTGATCAACGGCGCGAGCGAGGTGCTGGGGGAGATCCTCGGCGATGCGGGGATCCACGCGCGCTCCGCCGTGGGCGTCGCGGAGCTGCCGCTCGGCTCGCCCGTCGAGGTCGAGCTCGTGGTGGCGCTCGTCGAGTAGTAGTCGTCGTCCGCCGCGGCGGACAGGGAGAGGGCCGGGTGCGCATCGCACCCGGCCCTCCTCATGTCGGGCTGTCCTCGGCCGTCAGCCTGCGGTCATCCGATCGCTGATGACCTGCATCACCTGCGTGTCGGCCAGCGTGGTGGTGTCGCCGATGGCCCGGCCCTCCGCCACGTCGCGCAGCAGCCGTCGCATGATCTTCCCCGAGCGCGTCTTCGGCAGCTCCTGCACCACGAAGACGCGGCGCGGCTTGGCGATGGCGCCGATCTGGTCGGAGACGTGCTTCCGGAGTACCTCGTTCGGGTCCTCGTCGCCGAGGGCGCTCGCCTCGGCCGAGCGGAGGATCACGAAGGCCACGACCGCCTGGCCGGTCGCCTCGTCGGACGCGCCGACGACCGCGGCCTCGGCCACGTACGGGTGCGCGACGAGCGAGGACTCGATCTCCGCGGTCGAGAGCCGGTGGCCGGAGACGTTCATCACGTCGTCCACGCGGCCGAGCAGCCAGATGTCGCCGTCCTCGTCGAGCCGGGCGCCGTCGCCCGCGAAGTAGCGGTCGCCGAAGCGGTCCCAGTACGTCTCGCGGTAGCGCTCCGGATCGCCCCAGATGCCGCGGAGCATGCCCGGCCACGGCTCCGTGACGACGAGCAGGCCGCTCTCGCCGCGGGCCACGGGCTCGCCCTGGTCGTCGACCACGGCGACCTCGATGCCGGGGATGGGGGACTGCGCGGACCCCGGCTTCGTGGCGGTGACGCCGGGGAGCGCGGAGATCATGATGCCGCCGGTCTCCGTCTGCCACCACGTGTCGACCACGGGCACGTCGCCGCCCCCGATCACGTCGCGGTACCAGCGCCACGCCTCCGGGTTGATGGGCTCGCCGACCGAGCCGAGCAGCCGGATGGAGGAGAGGTCGCGCGCGTCGGGGATCTCGCGGCCCGTCTTCATGAAGGAGCGGATGGCGGTGGGCGCCGCGTAGAGGATGGTCACCCCGTGCTTCTCGACGATGTCCCACCAGCGGCCGGGCTCCGGGGTGTCGGGCGTGCCCTCGTAGACGACCTGCGTGGCGCCGTTGGCGAGCGGCCCGTAGACGACGTAGCTGTGGCCGGTGATCCAGCCGACGTCCGCCGTGCACCAGTAGACGTCGGTCTCGGGGTGCAGGTCGAAGACGTTGCGGTGCGTGTAGGCGGCCTGCGTGAGGTAGCCGCCCGAGGTGTGCAGGATGCCCTTCGGCTTCCCGGTGGTGCCGCTCGTGTAGAGGATGAAGAGGGGGTGCTCGGCCTCGAAGGCCTCCACCTCGTGCTCCGGATCCGCCGCGGCGATCCGCTCGTGCCACCAGAGGTCGCGCGTCTCGTCCCAGTCCACCTCGTTCTCGCCGCGCCTCACGACGAGGACGTGCTCGACGGATCCGGCCGATCCGACGAGCGCCGCGTCCACGGCCGGCTTGAGCGGGAAGACCTTGCCCTTGCGCCAGCCGCCGTCGGCGGTGATGACGACGCGCGCCGCCGCGTCGTCGATGCGCGCGCGCAGGCTCTCGGCGCTGAACCCGCCGAACACGACCGAGTGGACCGCGCCGATGCGCGCGACGGCCAGCATCGCGATCACGGCCTCCGGGATCATCGGGAGGTAGATCGCGACGCGGTCACCCGCGACGACGCCCAGGTCGCCGAGGGCGTTCGCGGCGCGCTTGACCTCCGCGGTGAGCTCGGCGTAGGTGAGGTCGCGGGTGTCGCCCGGCTCGCCCTCCCAGTGCAGCGCGACGCGGTCGCCGTGGCCGGCGAGCACGTGCCGGTCGAGGCAGTTGTAGGCGACGTTGAGCCGGCCATCGGGGAACCAGCGGGCGACGGGGGCGTCCGTCCAGTCGAGGACCGTCTCGAACGGGGTCTCCCAGGTCACGAGCTCGCGGGCCCGGTCGGCCCAGAAGCCGAGGCGGTCCGCGGCGGCGGACTCCGCGAGGGACTCGTCGGCGACGCGCGTCGCGCGGAACGCGTCCGACGGCGGGTGGACGGAGCTCGGCTCGGGCGTCGCGGCGGACGGCGAGGGGACGGTCGTCCCCGCCTCGTCCGGGTCGTGGTCGGCGGGCCTCGCGGCTCCGGGCTGGGTCGATCGGGGGTTCGTGGACATCGTCATCGTCATCCTCTCCGCGACCCACGTTAGCGGGTGGGTCGCCCGGCGCCAGGGGCGACCGCGGAGGGCGGTGGCGACCGACTGCCCGGGAGCCTGGTGGGGGAACGGCCAGAAGACGCACAACCCTCCCGTGGCGGGAGGCGTGCGGCGTATGCTCATGCCGTCGGGTCAAGCCCGACGTGTGGCGAGTCCAGGATTCCCCCGATCCTTCGTCACGTGGCGGCGCCCGTTCCCCCGATGGGCGCCGCCCCTCTTCCTCCCCAGGAGGTCGCGGTGACAAGGCCTCCCCGGCTGCATCCGACGGGGCTCGTCGGCGCCCGTAGCCGCCTAGCCTCCGCGCATGATCGAGTGGCAGGCATCCGTCGTCGGCCGCGGCGTCCTCCCGGAGGAGGCGTCGCGACACCGGTCCGCGGGAGGGGCGGGACCGGGTGCGCGTCATCCCGTCGGCGGCCCCGCGGCGTTCGTCCCCCGGGCGAGGACGGCTGACGGGTCCGGTCCGGGTGCGGGGACCGTCGTGGCCCTCCGGTCGCCCGCGGGCGTCGCCGACATCGAGCCGGACCCGCCCCCGCGCCGCGTCCCATCGGCGCTCGGTCCCCTCGCCCCTCTGGTGGGGGACCCCCGGACGACCGACGTCTTCGTCAACGGCGACGGCGAGGTGTGGGTGGATCGCGGATCCGGCCCCGAGCGCCGACCCGGGGTCGACCTCGGCGGTGAGCAGTCCGTGCGGGCGCTCGCCGTGCGGCTGGCCGCGGAGGGCGGGCGGCACCTGGACGAGGCGGCGCCCTGCGTGGACGTGCGGCTGGGCGACGGGATGCGCATCCACGCGGTGCTGCCGCCCGTGTCGACGCGCGGCACGCTGCTCTCCATCCGGTTGCCCTCGCGGGCGAGGCCCACGCTCGACGCGCTCGACGTCGCGGGTGCGTTCCCGCCCGGCTGCCGCGCGCTGCTCGAGGAGGCCGTGCGCCGGCGCACGAACCTCCTGATCACGGGCGCGGGCGGCAGCGGCAAGACGACCCTGCTCGGCGCGCTGCTCGCCCGGGCGGATCCTCGGGAGCGCATCGTGCTCGTCGAGGACGTCGCCGAGCTGCGGGTGCGGCACGCGCACGTCGTCTCGCTCGAGGCCAGGCAGGCGAACATCGAGGGGGCCGGGGAGCTGTCCCTGCCGCGCCTGGTGCGGGAGGCGCTGAGGATGCGGCCGGACAGGCTCGTCGTGGGGGAGTGCCGGGGCAGCGAGATCCGGGAGCTGCTCGGCGCCCTCAACACCGGGCACGACGGAGGTGCGGGGACCCTGCACGCCAACAGCGTTGCGGACGTGCCGGCCCGGCTCGAGGCGCTGGGGGCGCTCGCCGGCATGGACGCGGTCACGACGGCGCGGCAGGCGGTGACCGCGATCGGCCTCGTCATCCACCTCGCGAGGACGCCGCAGGGGCGTCGGGTGACGGCCACGGGACGCCTCGCGACCGGCGACGACGGCCGCCTCCGGGTGATGCCGGTGCGCTGGGACCCCGGCGCGGGTCCGATGGCGCAGCCCGCGGTGGCGGTGGCGGCGACGGCGACGGCGCCGGATGCGCGCGGGACCGGCGCGTGATCCGGCGCTCCCACCCCGTCCCGCTGCGTCGGCGTCTGCGAGGCGCGGGCGACGAGGCGGTCGTCGAGGAGGCGGAGGAGATCGCCGGCTTCGTGCGACGGCTCGCCGTGCTGCTCGGTGCGGGCCTGCACCCGGAGCGCGCGTGGTCGCAGCTGGCGCCGCCGGGAGGTCGGGCCAGGCGGGGCGAGCGCGCGGTGCCCGCCATGGTCCGCCGCGTGGCCGCGGGTGCCGGATCGGATCCGCTCGCCGCGCGCGTCGTGGAGGCGGCCACCGCGGTCGAGAGGGCGGGCGGAGCCACCGCACGATCGTGGTGCGCGCTCGCCGCCGGGCTCGAGGTCGCGGATCGCACAGGAGCGCCGCTCGCCCGGTCCCTCCACCGGCTCGCCGACTCCCTCGTCGACATCGCCCGCGTGCGCCGCGACGCCGGGACGGCGCTCGCGGGGCCGGTGGCGACCAGCCGCACGGTGCTCCTCATGCCGGGCGCCGGCCTGCTCCTGGCGGCGGGGCTCGGCTTCGATCCGCTTCGCGTCCTCGTCACCACCGTGCCCGGGCTGGCGTGCCTCGTGGTGGGTTCCTCGCTCGTGGCGATCGGGTGGCGGTGGAACCGCGGCCTGGTGAGCCGAGCGGTGTCGCGCGAGCCGGCGCCCGGACTGGTCCTCGACCTGGTGGCGATGGCCATGTCCGGCGGGGCGTCCGTGCCTCGCGCGGTCGCGGTCGTCCGCCGTGCGTGCGAACGCGCCGGGCTGGGCACCGGCGATGACCTCGCCGCCGTCGGTTCGGTCGTGGACGCGGCAGCCCGGACGGGCGCGCCCGTCGCCGCGCTCCTCGGGAGCGAGGCGGAACGGATCCGCAGGGACGCCGCCACCCGGGCCGAGCGGGCTGCGGCGCGTCTCGCGGCGCGGCTCATGCTGCCGCTGGGCGTGTGCATCCTGCCGGCGTTCCTGGCGGTGGGCGTCGTCCCGATGCTGCTGGCCGTCGTGTCCTCAACACTCGGCCACGGATGACGGCATCCCCCATCGGAGATCCCGTCACGGGCCGAGCCGTGCGGACGGGGCATGGTGATGTCCCGGCCGAGGGTCGGCAGGGACAGGACGGCGGGCAGCGCCCGTCAGAGGGAGAGGACGAGGACATGGGACGCATCGAGGAGCAGGTGTACCCGATCGACGTGCATGGCGCGGGGGCTGCCGCGGCTCGGGGAACTGCATCCGGGACGAGCGGAACGGCGGTGGCACCGGAGGGCCGCGCGGTGTGGCCGCTGGCCGCCGCGACTGCGACTCCGTCGCGATCATCGGGACGCGCGATGAGCTGCGCGAGGAGCTGCAGCGGGGAGGTGGCGACAGCACCCCCGAGGCTCGTGCCGTCGCGATCCGCGCGTGTGGCGCAGGCGGCGCGTCGTGCGCTCCTCGGACGCTCGGCGGGCGACGGGGGCGCGGCCACCGCCGAGTACGCCATCGCGACCATGGCGGCGGTGGCGTTCGCGGGCCTGCTCGTGGTCATCCTGCAGAGCGACGAGGTCCGCGGCATGCTCCTCGACCTCGTGCGGCGTGCCCTGACCTACGACCGGTGATCCCGCGCGCCTCGGCGGGGGTCTGTCCGCACCACGACCCGCGTGCGTCGCCTGTCGCGGATCGCGGGGCGGCAGCGGCGGAGCTAGCGGTCGTGCTGCCCGCGGTCGTGCTGGTCCTCGGGCTGTGCCTGGGCGCGGTGCAGACGGTCGGCCAGCAGATCGTGCTGACGTCCGCGGCGGAGGAGGCGGCACGGAGCCTCGGACGAGGGGAGGACGCGGGCACGGCATCGGCGCGCATCGAGGGCGCGGCTGCGGGAGCGTCCATGGCGGTGGATCGCTCGGGTCACGCCGTCTGCGTCCGGCTCACGGCGCCCAGCCGATTCGGGCCGGCGGGCGCGGCGGGGCTCCGCGTCTCGGCGCGGGGGTGCGCATGGCAGGAGGATCCGGATGCGCCGTGACGGCGACGGTGGCTCGGGCACCGTGGTCGCGGTCGGCGTGCTCGGAGCGGTCACCGCCCTCGCGCTGGCCACGGTCGCCGTCTCCTCCGTGCTCGTGGAGAGGGCGGCCGCCGCGGGGGCCGCGGACTCCGGGGCGCTCGCCGCCGCGGATGTCGCCGCGGGGTTCGCGGCCGGATCCCCGTGCTCGGCGGCCGAGGAGGTCGTGTTCGCCGCCGGGGCGGCGCTCACGGCATGCGACGTCACGGGCACGACGGCTGTCGTGGAGGCGGAGCGCCACGACGGCCCGATCGGCCTGCCGGTGACAGCGCGTGCGCGCGCGGGTCAACCTCCGTCCCGGGCGCCGGGATGACCCGCACCGGCGCCTTCCTCCGGGGCGTCGCCCCCTCCCGCCTGAGCTGAGGTGCGCCGGTCCAGAGCGTCGCGTCGCCAGCCCGCGAGAGCGGTCGGCGCTCCAGGGGGCGTCCCGGTCCACGTCCGAGCGGGGTGCTCCGGGCCGGCCGCGGTGCCGCCGGGACGCGCCGCGTTCGGGCGGCACCGCGATTAGGTGGCCGGTCGGTACGCGTGTGTATGGTGTGCCTTGTCGGGGACCCCGCCGCACGTCGCCCCGGATCGGATCCGATCCGAGCGGGCACGCACCCCGCACAGCGGGCCGGCCACCGGCCCCCACGAACGCATATATAAGGAGTCACGTGCCCGGCACGAAGAAGTTGGTCATCGTCGAGTCGCCGGCCAAGGCCAAGACGATCGCCCAGTACCTGGGCAGCGGCTACGAGGTGCAGGCCTCCGTGGGTCACATCCGCGACCTCATCGAGCCCAAGAACCTGCCGCCTGAGCTCAAGAAGGGCACGCTCGGCAAGTTCTCCGTGGATGTCGAGAACGGCTTCGAGCCGTACTACGTCGTCAGCGACCAGAAGAAGAAGACGGTCGCCGACCTCAAGCGGGCGCTCAAGGACGCCGACGAGCTCTTCCTCGCGACGGATGAGGACCGCGAGGGCGAGGCCATCGCCTGGCACCTGCTGCAGGTGCTGAAGCCTAAGGTGCCGGTCAAGCGCATGGTGTTCCACGAGATCACCAAGGAGGCCATCGAGCGCGCCCGCGACAGCACGCGCGACATCGACACGGCCCTGGTGGACGCGCAGGAGACGCGGCGCATCCTCGACCGCCTCTACGGCTACGAGGTGTCGCCCGTGCTCTGGCGCAAGGTCGGACCAGGCCTGTCCGCGGGCCGCGTGCAGTCCGCCGCGACCCGGCTGGTCGTGGACCGCGAGCGCGAGCGGCTCGCCTTCGTCACCGCCTCTTATTGGGACCTGACGGCGTCGCTCTCCCCGCTCGACCAGGAGCTGCCGTTCGACGCCCGACTCGTCCGCATCGACGGCGCGCGCATCGCCACGGGCCGCGACTTCGACGACAAGGGCGCCCTCAAGAACGACTCGCGCCCGCTCGACGCCAGCAGCGCGGAGGCGCTCGCCGAGGCGCTCCGCGACCCGTCCGTGCCGCTCAAGGTGCAGAGCGTCGAGTCGAAGCCCTACACGCGTCGCCCCGCAGCACCGTTCACCACGTCGACGCTCCAGCAGGAGGCGGCGCGCAAGCTCCGCTTCTCCGCGCGCCAGACGATGAGCGTCGCGCAGTCGCTCTACGAGAACGGCTACATCACCTACATGCGCACCGACTCGCCCTCGCTCTCGCAGCAGGCGATCAACGCGGCGCGCAAGCAGGCCGCGGAGCTCTACGGTCCCGAGACCGTGCCGGACAAGCCGCGCCTCTACGCCGGCAAGAGCAAGAACGCGCAGGAGGCCCACGAGGCCGTCCGCCCCGCGGGCGAGACCTTCCGCACGCCCCAGCAGCTCGCCTCCACGCTGCGCGGCAACGACCACAAGCTCTACGACCTCATCTGGAAGCGCACCATCGCGTCGCAGATGGCGGACGCGAAGGGATCCACCGCGTCGGTCGTCATCGCCGCGGGGCCCACGTCCGCGGGCGAGGTGGCGGAGTTCGCCGCCTCCGGCACGGTCATCACCTTCCGCGGCTTCCTGGCCGCGTACGAGGAGAGCCGTGACGAGGAGCGCCACGGCGCCGCCGAGCCGCGCGAGGCCAAGCTCCCCGATCTCAAGAAGGGCCAGG
Source organism: Clavibacter michiganensis (assembly GCF_016907085.1). Taxonomy (NCBI): domain Bacteria; kingdom Bacillati; phylum Actinomycetota; class Actinomycetes; order Micrococcales; family Microbacteriaceae; genus Clavibacter; species Clavibacter michiganensis. The sequence goes on from NZ_JAFBBJ010000001.1 coordinate 3,224,962, forward strand.
ACCTGCGCCTGGTCGACGTCGACGCCAAGGGGCACGAGACCAGCCCGCCGCCGCGCTACACGGAGGCGAGCCTCGTCAAGACGCTCGAGGAGCTGGGCATCGGTCGTCCGTCGACCTACGCGGCCATCATCTCGACGATCGTCGACCGCGGCTACGTCACGCCGCGCGGCACCGCGCTCGTCCCCAACTGGATCGCCTTCTCGGTGGTGCGGCTGCTGGAGGAGTTCTTCACGGAGCTGGTGCAGTACGACTTCACCGCGGGCATGGAGGACGACCTCGACCGCATCGCGGAGGGCTCGGCCGAGCGCGTCGACTGGCTGAAGGGCTTCTACTACGGCAACGACGCGCACAAGGGGCTCCGCCCCACCATCGACAACCTCGGCGAGATCGACGCCAAGGAGATCAACTCGCTGCGCATCGCCGACGACATCACCCTGCGCATCGGCAAGTACGGGCCCTACCTGGAGGTGCACGAGGAGGGAGCCGCCGCGGACGCGACGCCCCGCCGCGTCAACCTGCCGGAGGACCTCGCGCCGGACGAGCTGACGGCGGCCAAGGCCCGCGAGCTCATCGACGCGCCGGTCGTCACCGATCGCGTCATCGGCATCAACCCCGAGAACGGCAAGCAGATCGTCGCGAAGGACGGCCGCTACGGCCCCTACGTCACCGAGCTCGATCCCGAGCCGGAGGCGGCGCCCGCCGCCCCTGCGGACGGCGTCGACCCCGCGACCGGCGAGGTGCTCGAGAGCGCGTCGACGACTGCCACGGCGGCACCCGCGAAGAAGGCGCCCGCCAAGAAGCCCGCGGCGAAGAAGGCAGCGGCCGTGAAGCCGCGCACGGCCTCGATCTTCAAGTCGATGGACCTCGCCACGGTCGACCTCGAGACGGCCCTGCGCCTCCTCGACCTCCCGAGGGTCGTGGGTGAGGACCCGGAGACGGCCACGCCCATCACGGCGCAGAACGGCAAGTACGGCCCGTACCTGAAGAAGGGCACGGACTCGCGCTCGCTCACGAGCGAGGAGCAGATCTTCGAGATCGACCTGCCCGGCGCCCTCGAGGTGTTCGCGCAGCCCAAGTACGGTGCGCGCCGTCCGTCCAGCGCGCTCAAGGAGTTCGACGCGGATCCCGTGAGCGGCAAGGGGATCAAGGTGAAGGACGGCCGCTTCGGTCCGTACGTCACCGACGGCGAGACCAACGCGACGATCCCGAAGAGCGAGTCCGTCGAGGACATCGACTTCGACAGGGCGGTCGAGCTGCTCGCCGACAAGCGCGCCAAGGGGCCGGCGAAGCCGAGGGCCAAGGCGAAGGCCCCGGCCAAGTCGAAGGCCAAGGCGCCCGCGAAGACGAAGACGGCCACGGCGAAGACGAGCGCCGCGAAGGCGACCACCGCGAAGAGCGGCGCCGCGAAGAGCACCACGGCGAAGACGACCACGGCGAGGTCGGCCGCCGCCACGAAGGCCGCGGCGACGCGGGCCGCCAACAAGGCGGCCGCTGCTGCGGCGACGGCGTCCGACGCGACGTGACCGGCGTCTTCATCACCCTGGAGGGCGGCGACGGCGTGGGGAAGTCCACGCAGTCGGCGCTCCTCCGGGGATGGCTCGAGGACGAGGGCCACGAGGTCGTCGTGACCCGCGAGCCGGGCGGCAGCGACCTCGGGGTGGAGATCCGCGAGATCGTGCTGCACCGTCGGGGACACATCGCGCCCCGCGCGGAGGCGCTGCTGTATGCGGCCGACCGCGCGCATCACGTCGAGACGGTCGTCCGGCCGGCCCTCGAGCGGGGCGCCGTCGTCCTGCAGGACCGCTACCTCGACTCGTCCGTCGCCTACCAGGGTGCCGGTCGCGTGCTGGACGCCGCCGAGATCCGCGAGCTGTCGCTCTGGGCCGCTCAAGGGCTCCTGCCCGACCTGACCGTGCTGCTCGACCTCGACCAGGCCGCCGCCCGGGTCCGCCTCGACGCCGCGCGGACGCGCTTCGACCGGCTCGAGGCCGAGCGCGCCGACTTCCACGAGCGCGTCCGCCAGGCGTTCCTCGGGCTCGCGGGCGCCGAGCCGGACCGCTTCCTGGTCGTCGACGCCGCACGCCCCCGCGAGGAGATCGCCGCGGAGATCCGCACCCGGGCGCACGCGCTGATCGCGTCGGGGGCCTCCGCGTGAGCGGCGCAGCCGACGACCGCGTCCACGCGGGGCGGGCGTCCGCGACGCAGGGGTCCGCCGCACAGCCGTCCGGGACGCCCGCGAGCCCCGACGGCCGGGCCATCTGGGACGAGCTCACCGGTCAGTCCGAGGCCGTCGCCCTGCTCGCCGCCGCGAGCAGTCCCCGGGCCACCGCACGCGACGCCGCCGGCACCGCGCTCGCGCACTCCTGGCTGATCACGGGTCCCCCCGGATCCGGCCGCTCGAACCTCGCCTACGCCTTCGCCACCGCGCTGCTCAGCGACGGCACGCCCGAGGGCGATGCGGCGACGGCACGCCAGGTGGCCGCGCGCAGCCACCCCGACCTCGGCGTGCTCGCGACCGAGCGGGTCATCATCGCCATCGACGAGGTGCGCGCGCTCGTCACCTCGTCGCAGTACTCGCCGTCGGTCGGCCGCTACCGGGTCATGGTCGTCGAGGACGCCGACCGGATGACCGAGCGCACGTCCAACCTGCTGCTGAAGGCGCTCGAGGAGCCGCCGGAGCGCACCATCTGGATCCTCTGCGCGCCCAGCGAGGCCGACCTGATCCCGACCATCCGATCGCGCGTGCGCAGCGTGCGCTTGCGCATCCCGTCGGTCGAGGACGTGGCCGCGCTGATCCAGCGACGCGACGGCGTCGACGCCGCCACGGCGACGCGCGCCGCCCGCGAGGCGCAGAGCCACATCGGCATGGCGCACCGGCTCGCCACCGACGCCGAGGCGCGGGAGCGCCGCAGCCGCACCCTGGAGCTCGCCCTCGGGATCCGCTCGGTCGGCGACGCCGTGCGCGCGGCAGCCGCGATGCTCGAGCTCGCCGGCCAGGACGCCAAGGCCTTCACGGTGCAGCGCGACGCCGACGAGCGCGAGCGCGCGCTCCGGTCGCTCGGCGTGCAGGAGGGCGGATCCATCCCGCCGCAGCTGCGCTCGCAGATCCGGCAGCTCGAGGAGGACCAGAAGCGGCGCGCCACGCGCAGCCTCCGCGACGGCATCGACCGGATCCTCGTCGACCTCATGTCCCTGCACCGAGACGTGCTCCTGCATCAGCTGGGGGCGGACCTGCCCCGGGTGAACGAGGCGATCGCCCCTCGGATCGCGGAGGCCGCGGAGGCCGGGTCCGCCGCGGCGTCGCTCGCGGTCCTCGACGCGGTCGGCGTGGCGCGCCGTCGGATCGACGGCAACGTGTCCCCGGCGCTCGCCCTGGAGGCCATGCTCGTGTCCATCACCCGCACGCGCCAGGCGGGTCGCGCGTGACGCGCCGGAGGACGCGGATGCCGTCCGTCCGTCGCGCCGGAGCCCTGGGCGCGGTCCTCCTCGCGGCTGCCGTCGCCCTGAGCGGCTGCGGCCTCATCCCCGTCCCCGAGCCGCGCAGCTCCACCTCGAGTCCCACGACGGAGGACGTCGCGCCCGACCTCGCGCGGTACTACGAGCAGACCCTCGCGTGGTCCCCGTGCGAGGACGGCGCCCAGTGCGCGACCGCGACGGCGCCGCTCGACTGGTCCGCGCCGGACCCGGCCACCGACATCCAGCTCGCCCTCGTGCGGCACACCGCGCGCGGAGCCGACGGGCCCCGCGGGTCGCTCTTCGTCAACCCGGGCGGACCGGGGGCGTCCGGCGTCGACTTCGTGAAGGCCAGCGTCGACTACGCGGTCTCGCGCGATCTCCAGGACGCGTACGACGTCGTCGGCTGGGATCCGCGCGGCGTCGGGGCCTCGACCGCCGTCGACTGCGTGGACGACGCCCAGCTCGACTCCTTCCTCTACGGCGAGACCGAGGCACCTCCTGGCACCCCGGCGCACGACGAGGAGCTGGTGCAGGCCTCGAAGTCGTTCGCGGAGTCCTGCGCCGCCCGATCCGGCCCGCTGCTGCAGTTCATCGACACGCAGAGCACCGTGCACGACCTCGACATGCTGCGGGCCCTGGTGGGCGACGAGAGGCTCAACTACCTCGGCTACTCGTACGGCACGAGCATCGGCGCCCAGTACGCGCAGGACTTCCCCGGGCACGTCGGCCGCATGGTCCTCGACGGCGCGACGGATCCGTCCGCGAGCTCGTTCGACGTGGTGCTCGCGCAGACGACCGGCTTCCGCACCTCGTTCGAGTCGTACATGGCGGCCTGCCTGGCAGGGCAGGGATGCCCGTTCCGCGGATCCGTCGAGGACGGCGAGAAGACCGTCTCCACCCTCCTCGCCCGCCTCGACCAGAGCCCGCTGCGCGCCTCCGACGGGCGCGAGCTCGACGGGCAGGTCATGCGCAGCGCCATCGACTCCGCGCTCTACAGCGAGCAGCAGTGGCCGGCCCTTACGACCGCGTTCACCGAGGCCCTCCGCGGCGAGTCCGCGACGGCCTTCGCGCTCGCCGACTCCTACTTCGGCCGCAAGCCGGACGGCACCTACTCCGGCAACTTCTACGAGGCGTTCCTCGCCATCCAGTGCATCGACTACCCGGTGGAGCGGGATCCGGCGGTGCTCGTGACGGAGGCGGCCGAGATCCGCGCCGCCGCCGGCGAGCTGGCCGACGACGACACCTCCCGCGACGGCGAGCCCGATCCGCTCTGCGGCAACTGGCCGTATCCGGCCCGGGACGCCCCGGCGCCCGTGTCGGCGGAGGGCGCGGCGCCCATCGTCGTCGTCGGGACCACGGGCGATCCCGCGACGCCCTACTCGTGGGCGGAGGCGCTCGCGGGCCAGCTCTCCTCGGGCGTGCTGCTCACCTACGAGGGGGAGGGGCACATCGCGTACGACGAACGGGATCCGTGCATCGTGTCCGCGGTGGACGGCTACCTGCTCGGCGGGGATCCGCCCGCCGCCGGCACGACCTGCGGCTGACCCGGGCGAGCCCCGACCGCAGGCGGGGCGGACTCCGCGCCGCGGGTGTCCGGGAGCGGCCCCCGCATCCGGTATGCTCTCTATTCGTGCCCGGTGCTCTTCGAGTCCGGGCCGGGCCGCCTTAGCTCAGTCGGTAGAGCATCTCACTCGTAATGAGAAGGTCGTCAGTTCGATTCTGACAGGCGGCTCCACCACCCCTCCTCCCGTCGCGCTCGTCGTTCGCGTGCCGGGACGTGGCATGTCTCGTCCCTCACAGGGCGCCCTCGTCGATCGCCTCCCCGGGGTACCGGCGGGCGGACGGGCCCCCGGATGCGGCGTCTAACATGGCCCCATGCGATCCCCAGCCGACGGCCCCGACCGCGCGCGCGACGACCGCACCCATCAGGATGTCCCGGCGTCGCGCGCCCCCGCGTCCCGCCCGCGCGCCCGCGCGCGTGACCGCCGTCGCACCCGCTCCCTGACGGCCGCCGTCGCCGTGCTCGCCCTGCTCGCCGCCGGCGCCGTCGGCGCAGGCGCGCTCACCGGTCGTGCCGGCAGCGCCTCCGCGAGCGTCGCCGCCACCGCCGACCCGACGCCCACCCCGAGCCCGACGCCCACCGCGGCGCCGCCGCGTCCCGCACCCGCCGACCAGGCCGCCGCGCGTGACCTCCGCATGTGCTCCATCTCGTCCCTCGCGCAGGATCCGCGCCTCGCCACCTTCGAGGGCCAGGTCCGCGACGCCGCGACCGGCCGCGTGCTGTTCGACCGGAACGGCAGCACGCCGGAGCGCACGGCGAGCGTCATGAAGGTCATCACCTCGGCCGCCGCCCTCGCCGCGCTCGGCCCCGACCGGCGCATCGCCACCACGGTCGTCCGCGGGTCCGAGCCCGGCACGGTCGTGCTGGTCGGCGGAGGCGACCCGACCCTGTCGCGCCTCACCTCCGGCAGCTCCGTCTACCCGGGTGCGCCGCGCCTCAGCGACCTCGCCCAGCAGGTGCGCACGGCGTGGGCCGCGGATCCCGCCACGGCCGGCACGCCCATCACCCGCATCGTGCTCGACACCTCCCTCTTCTCCGGCGACACGTGGATCCCCTCGTGGGCCGCCACCGAGCGCAAGGCCGGGTACTCCAGCTTCATGACGCCGCTGCAGCTCGACGCCGACCGCGCGGATCCCGCCGCCGTCGTCTCCGCCCGGAGCGAGGATCCGCTGGCGCGCGTCGGCAGCACCTTCCGCTCCATGCTCGGCGGGTCGGCCGAGGTCACGCAGGGCACGGCACCCGCCGGTGCGGCCGTGCTCGGCAAGGTCGAGTCGCAGCCGGTGTCGTCGCTCATCCAGACCGCGCTCATCAACTCCGACAACGTGCTCGCGGAGTCGCTCGCGCGGCTCGTGAGCATCCAGGTCGGCGCGGGCAACACGCAGCAGTCGCTGGCGGCGGGCATCCCGAAGGCGCTGCAGGCGTACGGGCTCGACACCTCCACGCTCACCATCGTCGACGGCCAGGGGCTCAGCCCCGAGAACCGGGTCCCGCCGTCGCTGCTCGCGCAGCTGATGATCCAGGTCGACCAGCGGAAGCAGGCGCTCGGCTACCTGCACGACGGGCTCCCCGTCGCAGGACGCACGGGCACCCTCGCGGGCCGCTTCACCGGCGACAGCGCCGTGGCCCGCGGGCACATCGTGGCCAAGACCGGCTGGATCGACACCGGGTACACGCTCGCCGGCATCGTCGACGCGGCCGACGGCGCGAAGCTGACCTTCGCGTTCTACGCCATCGGGAACGTGACGGGCGACGCGAAGATCGCCCTGGACGCGCTGGCAGCGGGCACGTACCGCTGCGGGGCGGACCTGGGGGACGAGTGACGCGCGGCCCGGTCCCGGGCGGCGGATCCACGGCACCGGGCTCGGCCCGGGGAAGGAGGGGCGCATGAGCAGGGCTCTGTTCATCATCGACGTCCAGAACGACTTCACGGAGGGCGGCGCGCTCGGCGTCGAGGGCGGCGGCGACGTCGCGCGGGGGATCACCCGACTCCTCGCCGCGGAGCCGTACCGGTACGACCACGTGCTCGCCTCCCGCGACTGGCACGAGGCGACGGGCGGCAACGGCGGGCACTTCGCCGCGGCGGGCACCGTCCCCGACTTCTCGACCACGTGGCCCGAGCACTGCGTGCAGGGCACCCACGGCGCCGAGTACCACCCCGACCTCGACGTCACCGCCGTCGACTTCCACCTGCGCAAGGGCCAGGGCGCGCCCGCCTACTCGATCTTCGAGGGCACGACGGAGGACGGCGTGCCGCTGGCGGACCTGCTGGCGCTGCACGACATCACCGACATCGACGTGGTCGGCCTCGCGACGGACTACTGCGTGCTCGCCTCCGCGCTCGACGCGGTGCACCAGGGCAAGCGCGTGCGCATCCTCGCCGACCTCGTCGCGGGCGTCGCGCCGGCCACCAGCGCCGCCGCCCTCGACCGCCTGCGCGACGCGGGGGCCGACGTCGTCGAGGGCCCGGCCGACTGACGGCTGGCCGGCCCGCACCGCCGCGAGCACGAGCGCGCGCACCCGCGCGAGGACGAACACGAGCACGACACCGCACGGAAGAAGCGAGGACAGCATGAGCGCATCCACCGAGACCGACCTCCTGTCGGGCACGCCCACCACCCTGCTCATCGGCGGGGAGCGGGTCGAGGCCGAGGGCGGGGCGACGTTCGAGGTGCGGGATCCCGCGACCGACGCCGTCCTCGCACGCGTCGCCGACGCGAGCCCCGCGGACGGCGCGCGCGCCCTCGACGCGGCGGTCGACGCGCAGGCGGCGTGGGCGGCGACCGCGCCGCGCGCCCGGGGCGAGATCCTCCGCCGCGCGTTCGACCTGCTCCAGGAGCGCAAGGACGAGTTCGCGCTCCTCATGACGCTCGAGATGGGCAAGCCGCTCGCCGAGTCGCTCGGCGAGGTCACGTACGGCGGCGAGTTCCTCCGCTGGTTCTCCGAGGAGGCCGTGCGCATCACGGGCCGCTACGGCACGAACCCCGAGGGGACCGGCCGCATGATCGTGTCGCAGCATCCCGTCGGGCCCGTGCTGCTCATCACCCCGTGGAACTTCCCGCTCGCGATGGCGACCCGCAAGATCGCGCCGGCGCTCGCCGCGGGCTGCACCGTGGTGATCAAGCCGGCCGACCTCACGCCGCTCACCACGCTCCGGTTCGCCGAGTTGCTGGCGGAGGCGGGCCTGCCCGCGGGCGTCCTCAACGTGATCCCCACCACGGCCGCCGCCGACGTCACCGGGCCGCTCATCGCCGACCCGCGGCTGCGCAAGCTGAGCTTCACCGGATCCACGCCCGTCGGCCGGCAGCTCGGCGCGCAGGCCGCGCAGAACGTGCTGCGCGTCTCGCTCGAGCTGGGCGGCAACGCGCCCTTCGTGGTCTTCGCGGACGCCGACATCGACAAGGCCGTCGAGGGCGCGATGGCGGCGAAGTTCCGCAACGTCGGGCAGGCGTGCACGGCGGCGAACCGCTTCATCGTCGAGGCGTCCGTCGCGGGCGCGTTCGCCGACCGGCTCCAGGAGCGCATCGACGCCATGCGGATCGGGCGCGGCACCGAGGAGGGCGTCACGGTCGGGCCGCTCATCGACGGCCGAGCCGTCGACAAGGCCGACCGGCTGGTGCGCGACGCCGTCGAGCGCGGTGCCACCGTGCGCGCGGGCGGAGCGCCTGGAGACGGCGCCGGCCACTTCTACCCGCCGACCCTCGTCACGGGCGTGGCCGAGGGCAGCGACATCCTGCGCGAGGAGATCTTCGGGCCCGTCGTCGCCATCGTGCCGTTCGACGGCGAGGACGACGCCGTGCGCCTCGCCAACGACACCGAGTTCGGCCTCGTCTCCTACGTGTTCACGCGCGATCTCGCCCGTGGTCAGCGCATGATCGAGCGGCTCGAGACCGGCATGACGGGCCTTAACATGGGCGTCATCTCCAACGCCGCCGCGCCGTTCGGCGGCGTGAAGCAGTCGGGGCTCGGCCGGGAGGGCGGGCTCGAGGGGATCCACGAGTACCTCGACACGAAGTACACGCTCACGCCCGACCCCTTCGCGTCGTAGTGGCGCACGTCGTCCCGGTCGAGGACCTGGCGGATCCACGGCTCGCCGACTACAGCCACCGCACCGACGTCGCGCTCCGCAAGGCGGAGGGCGCGGGGCACGGGATCTACCTGGCGGAGTCGGCGCTGGTGCTCGAGCGGGCGCTCCGCGCCGGGCACGCGCCGCGGTCGGTCCTCGCGCTCGGCGGCACGGTCGACGAGGCGCTGGCGCTGGTCGGCGACCGGGAGGTGCCGGTGTTCACGGGGCCGGGAGAGCTGCTCGCGGAGCTCACCGGCTACGTGCTGCATCGCGGCGTCGTCGCGTCGCTCGACCGGCCGGCGCTGCCGTCGGTCGCGTCGCTGCTCGCGGGCGCGCGGCGCGTCGTGGTGCTCGAGGACGTCGTGGATCCGACGAACGTCGGCGCGATCTTCCGCTCGGTCGGGGCCATCGGCGCGGACGCGGTGCTCGTCACGCCGCGCTGCACGGATCCGTTCTACCGCCGCGCCATCCGCGTGAGCATGGGCACGGTGCTCCAGGTGCCGTGGACGCGCACGGGGGAGTGGCCGGAGACGCGCGCCGCGCTCGCCGATGCCGGCTTCCACTTCGCGGCGCTCGCGCTGACGCCCGACGCCGTGTCGATCCGCGACTTCCCGGCCGAGGAGCACGCGCGGCTCGCCATCGTGCTCGGCTCGGAGGGTCCGGGGCTCTCGGCGGAGGCGATCCGGTCGGCGGACACGGTCGTGCGGATCCCGATGGCGCACGGCATCGACTCGCTGAACGTGGCGGCCGCCAGCGCGGTCGCGCTCTACGCGCTCACGGCGCCGGCCGGCTGAACGCGCGGGCCGCTCCCTCCCCAGGCCGGCAACGGGCCGCTCCGGGGCCGATCCCGAGCGGATGGCGCAGGCCGGCGGGCCAGCGCCTAGCCTGGCCTCATCCACGAGAAGGGGTCCCCATGAGCACGCGTCCCGCACGCCGGCGCCCCACGCGCCTCGCCGTCGTCTACCTGGTGCTCGCGGTCGCCGGCCTCGTGCTCACCTGGTCGGCGAACATCCGCGTCGTCACGGAGGGCCGCGACTTCCTCGCGGACCTCTCCGCCGGCGGCCCGGCGGTCTCGTCGCTGTCGTGGGACCTGCTGATCGCGGCGGTCGCGAGCGTCGTCTTCATCGTCGTCGAGGGGCGGCGGCTGCGGATGCGGCGCGTGTGGATCTACGTGCTGCTCGCCCCGCTCGTGGCGTTCGCGGTCGCCCTGCCGGTGTTCCTCGCGGCGCGGGAGATGCGCCTGAGCGCGCCGGAGCGGGCGGAGCCGACACCGGGCGCGTGACACGTCACCGCCGGGGCGCCGGATCGTGTGGGCGCCGCCGCGCAGCGCAGCCCGAGCGCTGCAGCGCAGAGTCGCAGCGCCCGCGCATCCACCGCCCCCGGCGCGCGCTACACGAGCAGCTGGTGCTTCGCGAGGTCGCGGTAGAGCGGCGTCGAGACGACGAGCTCCGCGTGCGTGCCGGTGCCGACGACGCGGCCCTTCTCGACCACGACGATGAGGTCGCTGTCGACGACGGTCGAGAGCCGGTGCGCGATCACGATGAGGGTGCGGTGCTCGGCGACCGCGTCGATGGCCTTGCGGAGCAGCTGCTCGTTGAGGCCGTCGAGGCTGGAGGTCGACTCGTCGAGCAGGAGGATCGGCGGGGCCGACAGCAGCGTGCGCGCGATCGCGAGGCGCTGGCGCTCGCCGCCGGAGAGCATGATGCCGTCCTCGCCGACGGGCGCGTCGAGGCCGAGCTCGTTGCGCGCGAGCACCTCGGTGAGGTTCACGGCGTGCAGCACCTGGATGCAGTCGTCGTCGGTCGCGTCGAACGCGGTGAGCGTGAGGTTCTCGCGGAGCGTGCCGGCGAGCACGGGCGCGTCCTGCTCGACGTAGCCGATCTGGCGGCGGAGGTCCTCCCGGTCGAGCGTGCGGATGTCGCGCCCGCCGACGCGGACGACGCCGGACGTCGGGTCGTAGAAGCGCTCGATGAGCGCCAGGATCGTGCTCTTGCCCGCGCCCGAGGGTCCGACGAGCGCGATCCGCGTGCCCCGCTCGGCGCGGAAGCTGATGCCCTGGAGGACGCCGCCGCCCGTGCGGTCGGCGCCGGGGGCGGAGTCTGCGGCGTCGGCCGGAGACGCGGGTGCCTCGGTCGTCGCGGCACCGTCTGCGGTCGCGTCCGCATCGGCTGCCACCGGGTACGAGAACCGCACGTCCACGAGCTCCACGGCGGGCGCGTCCGTGCGGTCCGCGCCCGTGCCCGCGGCCGCGTCGTCGCGGAGGCGTCCCGCGATCTCGCCGTCGCCGTCGGTCTCGACGGGCAGCTTCACGATCTCCTGGATCCGGCCGAGCGCGCCGAGCGCCTGGTTGACCGCGGTCACGGCGCCGAACGCCTGGCCGAGCGGCATGATCATGAGGAAGAGGAACAGGATGAAGGCCACGAGGTCGCCGACCGTGATGGCGCCCGACGCGACGCGGAACCCGCCCACGCCGACCACCACGAGGAACGACGCCTGCAGCGCGATGCCGGCGATCGGGACGACCACGGCGGACGCCTTCGCGACCTTGATGCCCATCTCCCACGCGCCCTCGGCGTCGGCCTCGATGGTGCGGATCTCCCGGTCGGTGGCGTTGCTCGCGCGCACGGTGCGGATCGCGCCGATGGCGCGCTCGACGCTCGCGGCCAGGTCGCCGACCTTGCGCTGCGCGCGCTGGCTGGCGACGCGGATCCGCCTGGAGAGCCCCACGACCGCGACGACCGAGACGGCGACGACCAGCACGGTGAGACTGAGGAGCACGGGGTCGATGATGAGCATCGCGATGATGGCGCCGAGGAACGTGACCGCGCCGCCGATCGCCTCGACGAGGCCCTGCGTGAGCACCGCGCGGAGGAGCGTGGTGTCGGACCCGACGCGGGAGACGAGGTCGCCCGTGCGGCGCGTGTCGAACTCGGAGATGGGGAGGCGGAGGATCCGGCGCACGAGCGTGCGGCGCGACGAGAGGACGATGCCCTCGCCCATGCGCTGCAGCAGGTAGTGCTGGTAGCCGGAGAGCACGCCGGACACGACGACCAGGCCGACGAGAGCCCAGACGAGGACGCCGAGCTGGCCGCCCTCCTGCACGACGCCGACGACGCGCTGCACGAGGAGCGGCTGGCCGAGGCTCGCGGCCGCGCCGAGGACGCTCAGCACGACGACGAAGGCCATGAGCCCGCGCTGCTCGAGGATGTAGGGGAGGAGCTCCGAGAAGCGCGCGCGGGGTCCGTCGTCGGCGGCGTCGCGACGGGCGAACGGGTTGCGGGAGCGGGCGCGCGGCGCGGAGGAGGAGGGGCGGGCGGTGCTCATGCGTGGTCTCCCGGGTGGTGATCCTGATGTGCGGCGACGGACCTCGGGTGCCGGGCGGTGGCCGCTGCCGAGGCGGTGGCACCCGGTGCCGGATGCGTGGCGCCGCCGTCTGGACTCTACGCGCCGGCGGCTGCGCGTCCGCTCCCCGCCCGGCGGGCGTCGGGTCGTGGGAGGGTGGCAGCGGGACATCCGAGCTCGGAGGACGCACATGCGGGGATCGGCAGCGTCGCGTCCGTCCGTGGTCGTCGCCGTGGACCTCGGAGCGTCCGCCCTCGTGGTGCTCGTGCTGTGGATGACGGTCCCGGCGGGCGGGGGCGTCCTCCTGGCATGGCAGGTCGCGCTCGCGGCGGCGGCCGTGGGCGGCGTGATGCTGCGGCGTCGGTGGCCCCGCACCGCGGTCGTCGCCGCCGCCGCGGCCACCGCGGCGGCGTGGGCGGCCGGCCTCACGGGGGATCCGTTCGTGCTGGCCGGCGTCGCCCTCCACTCCGCTGCGCGCTCGTCGGCGCGACCGGCTCCCGCACGGACGGCGGCGGGCGTCGCCGTGGCCGCCGGCGTCGTCGTGGGGATCCTCGCGCTCGTGGCCGCCCCGGCGTTCGAGGAGGGCATCCGCGGCGCGCTCCTCAGCCTGGTCGTCCTGGGCGGGGCGGCGGCGGCGGGCGTCGCCGCGCGTCGCGCGGAGCACCTCGCCGTCGAGAACGGCGTCCTCGCCGAGCGCGCGCGCATCGGGCGCGACGTCCACGACGTCCTCTCGCACTCGCTGGGGGCGATCGGGGTGCGGGCGGGGGTCGCCGCGCACGTGCCGACGCTCGATGCGGCCGCGCTGCGCGCGACCCTCGCGGAGGTGGAGCGGACGGCGCGGTCCGGCGTCGCCGAGCTCGGCCTCCTCCTCGCCGCGACGCGCGCGGGTCCGGGCGAGCTCATCCCCGACGGTGCGCTGCCCGTCCGCCTGCGCGAGACCGTCGCGGCCGCGGAGGCGGCCGGCATCGCGGTGACGCTCGTCGCCGAGGGGCTCGACGTCCTGCAGGGTCCCGAGCGCGTCGCCGTGCACCGCGTCGTCCGCGAGGCGGTGACCAACGTGATCCGCCACGCCGGGGCCGCGCGCTGCGACATCGCGGTGCACGCCGACGACGCGGCGGTCCGGGTGTCCGTCGCCGACGACGGCGGCGGCCGGATGCCGCTGGCGGAGGGCGACGGGCTGCGGGGCCTGCGGGAGCGCCTGGCGATCCTCGGGGGCACGCTGGCCATCCGCGACGCGGACGGCGCCGGGGTGCGCGTCGACGCGGTGATCCCGCGGCCGCCGGCCGCGCACGGGTCGGGGCCGCGGTCGTGACCGGCGCGTCGTCGCCCATCCGCGTCGTCGTCGCCGACGACGAGCGGCCGCTCCGGGCGTCCTTCCGCCTCCTCCTCGACGCCGAGGAGGACATGTCCGTCGTGGGGGAGGCCGCCGACGGGACCGCCGTCGTCCGCGTCGCGGCCGAGACGCGGCCGGACGTGGTGCTCATGGACGTGCGCATGCCGGGCGTCGACGGGATCGAGGCCACCCGTCGCCTGCGCGGGCGGGCCGACGGGCCGCGCATCATCGTCCTCACCATGTTCGACGCCGATGCGCACGTCGACGGCGCGCTCCGCGCGGGCGCGTCGGGCTTCCTGCTCAAGAACGTCCCGCCCGCGGAGCTCGTGCGCGCCGTGCGCCTGGTGCACGCCGGGCACGCGCTCCTCTCCCCGGAGGTGACGGCGCGCGTCATGCGGCTGGCGACGGGGGAGGGACGCACCCCGCCGCCGCCCGATCCGCGGTCTGGCCGGTTGACGCGTCGGGAGCGCATGACGCTCGAGCTCATCGCCCGCGGTCGGTCGAACCAGGAGATCGCGGCGGAGCTGTTCGTGACGCACGCGACGGTCCGCACCTACGTGAGCCGCCTGCTCGCCAAGACCGGATCGCGGGATCGCGCGCAGCTCGTGGTCCTCGGCTACGAGTGGGGGATCGTCGGCAGCTGATCCCGACGCTCTGTCGACATCAGCATGACGACGGGGAGGCACGGCGTCGATGGACTGGTCGCATGATCCGGATATCGCACCTCGTCAAGCGCCGCCGCGGCAGGACGCACGTCGACGACGTCTCCTTCGACGTGCAGCCCGGCCGCGTCACCGGCCTCCTCGGCCCGAACGGCGCCGGCAAGAGCTCCACGATGCGCGTGCTGCTCGGGCTCGACGCGGCCACCTCCGGCACGGCGCTCATCGGCGGCGTGCCGTACCGCGCCCTCCGCGATCCCCTGCGGACGGTCGGCGCGATGCTCGACGGGCCGGGCGCGAACCGCGGCCGCACCGTCGCCGCGCACCTCACCTGGATGGCGCAGAGCAACGGGATCCCGCGTCGCCGCGTGGACGAGGTCCTCGAGGTCGTCGGCCTCCCCGGCGAGCGGCGCACCCGCGTCGGCAGCCTCTCCCTCGGCATGGGGCAGCGGCTCGGCATCGCGGCGGCGCTCCTCGGCGACCCGCAGATCCTGGTGCTGGACGAGCCCACCAACGGCCTCGACCCGGACGGCATCCGGTGGATCCGCCGGTTCCTCCGCGGTATGGCCGACGAGGGACGCACGGTGCTCGTGTCCAGCCACCTGATGAGCGAGATGGAGGACACCGCGGATGACTTCGTCGTCATCGCGCGCGGACGCGTGGTCGCGCAGGGCGGGTCGGCGGAGATCACGACCGGCTTCCACTCGCTCGAGAGCGCGTTCTTCGCCCTCACGGAGGGCGGGGCCGACCACCGGTCCGGCGACGTGGCGTCCCGGGATCGCGCATGAGCGTCCGGGGCCTGGCCGCCTCCGAGCTGACGAAGGCGCGCACGCTGCGGGCGATGCCGATCCTCGCCGCCGTCGCCGTCCTCGCCACGTGGCCCATGGCGTGGACGAACGCCGCGTCCGGCGCCGACATCCCGGCCGACGACCCGCGGCTGTTCTCCTCCGTCCCCATCCCGACCGAGTACCAGGGGTTCGAGATGGCGGGCTTCGGCTACGTCCTCATCGTGGCGCTCGGGGCGCTCTGGGCGGGCGGGGAGCACGGCGCCGGACGGCAGATCCGCAGCACGCTGCTCGCCTCCCCGCGCCGTGTCCCCGTGTTCGTCGTGTCGGCCGCCCTGCTGGCCGTCGTGACCGCGGTCGTCGCGTCCCTGACCATGTGGGGCGCCATCGTCATCACCCACGCGTCCTCGGGCGGGGACGTCGACCCGTGGCGGCTGACGCCGGCCATCTGGGCGCACCTCGGCGGCGTGACCCTCGCGTGGGTGCTCACGGCGCTCATGGCGTTCGCGATCGGGTCGCTGGCGAGGACGGCGATCCTCCCGCTGATCCTCCTGCTGCCGCTCGTGGTCGGCATCGGCGACCTCCTCGCCGGAGCGTGGGCGGGCGCGCGGTTCCTCCCGGTCACGGCGGGGGCGGCCATGTACTCCGACCCGGCCGCGGGGGCCTACCTCCCGCCCGTGGTCGGCGGCCTGGTGCAGGCCGCGTGGGCCGTCGTGCTCCTCGGCGTCGCGCTCGTGGTGTTCGCCCGGCGGGACGCATGAGCGCCCTCGGGCGGGCGATCCGCATGGAGGTCACGAAGGCCCGCACGCTGCGCAGCGTGCAGGCGACCGCGCTCGCCGCGGTGCTGGTCCCTCCCGTCGTCGCCGTCGTCCAGGCGCTCGCGGCGGATCCGGCGGCCGGCGCCGCGGGCGCGGTCCCGGTGGAGTCCCTCGGCTTCTCCACGGCGGGCCTCGCGCAGCCGCTCGTGATCCTCGCGGCCGTCCTCCTCACGGGCACCGAGCACGTGGACGGGCAGCTGCGGTCCACCCTGCTGGCGGTCCCGCGACGCGGGGTCGCGCTCGCCGCGAAGGCCGTCGTCGTCGCGGCGCTCACCGCCGTCGTGGCGCTCCTCGGGACGAGCGCGGCGGTGCTCCTCGCCCACGCGACGCGGGGCGACGACGGCCTGCCCTCGTCCGGCCTCACCGCGGGGATGGTGGGGAACCTCGTCGGGGTCGTCGTGAACTTCGCGCTCATCGGCCTCCTCGCCGCGTCGGTCACCGTGCTGACGCGGTCGCTCGTGGTGCCGCTCGTGGTCCTGGTGCCGCTCGTCCTGGGGCTCACGGTCTCGCTCGTCGGGCTCGTGCCGGCGGTGCGCTACCTGCCGGACCTCGCCGGGATCCAGCTGCTCACCGCCTACCCCGGGGTGGGGCTGCTGGATCCGCTGCCGGGCGCGCTGGTCATGCTCGCGTGGACGGGGGCGCTGGGCGCCGCCGCCGCGCTGTCCCTCCTGCGTCGCGACGCCTGAGCGTCGGGGCCGGCCGTGGCCCCGGCCCCGCCGCGTCCGGCCGCCTCGATCCGGCATTCCCGCCCATGGTGGAAAAGCGCTCCGCTCCCTAGGCTGGCTGATCGTGCCCACCCCCGTCATCACCGCCGACCGCCTCGTGAAGAAGTACGGCGACCACGTCGCCGTCGACGGCCTCTCCTTCGAGGTCGCGCCCGGCGAGTCCTTCGGGCTCCTCGGCCCGAACGGCGCCGGCAAGTCCACGACCATGCGCATGATCGGCGCGGTCTCGTCGCGCACGGGCGGGTCCCTCGACATCCTCGGGCTCGACCCCGACACGCACGGGCCCGAGATCCGCTCGCAGCTGGGCGTCGTGCCGCAGGCCGACAACCTCGACCTGGAGCTCAAGGCGCGCGACAACCTCATCGTCTACGGCCGCTACTTCGGCCTGCCGCGCAAGCAGGTCGCGGCGCGCGCCGACGAGCTGCTCGAGTTCGCGCAGCTCAGCGACCGCGCGGGGGCCAAGGTCGACGACCTCTCCGGCGGCATGAAGCGCCGCCTCACCATCGCGCGCGCCCTCATCAGCGACCCGCGGATCCTGCTGCTCGACGAGCCGACCACCGGTCTCGACCCGCAGGCCCGCCACATCCTCTGGGACCGTCTGTTCCGCCTCAAGGAGCAGGGCACGACGCTCGTGCTCACCACGCACTACATGGACGAGGCCGAGCAGCTCTGCGACCGGATCGTCGTGGTCGACGAGGGCCGCATCATGGCCGAGGGGTCGCCCGCGTCCCTCATCCGCGACCACTCGAGCCGCGAGGTGCTCGAGGTGCGCTTCGGCTCCGACCGCAACGAGTCCGCGTCGCGCGAGATCGCCGGGTACGGCGACCGGGTCGAGGTGCTGCCCGACCGCGTGCTCGTGTACGCGTCCGACGGCGAGGCCGTGCTCAGCCGGATCCTCGAGCAGGGCCTGAAGCCGATCACGACGCTCGTGCGCCGCTCCAGCCTCGAGGACGTCTTCCTGCGCCTCACCGGACGGAGCCTGGTCGAGTGAGCGCCGTCGACACCCGCGAGGCGGCCGTCGCCGGCGGCGTCCGCCCGCGCCGCTTCGGTGCCTGGTACGCGGCCGAGCACCGGCTGCTCGGGATCCGCGCCTACCTCGGCACGGCGCTCGCGACCGGCATCGGGAGCCCCTACGTCTACCTCTACGCGCTCGGCGTGGGCCTCGCCACGGTCGTCGACCGCGGCACGGACGCGAACCAGGCCCTCGGCGTCAGCTTCCTCGTCTTCGTCGCGCCGGCGCTCCTCGCGACCAGCGCCATGACGGTCGCGAGCGAGGAGTTCAGCTTCCCGATCTTCGGCGGCTTCAAGTGGAACCCCGTGTTCCAGGCGATGAACGCATCTCCGCTGACCCCCGCGCAGATCATCGACGGCCAGGTCATCGGCGTCGCGATCCGCATGGCGCCGACCTGCATCGCCTACTTCGCGTTCATGCTCCTGTTCGGCGCGGTGCCGCTCGGCACGGGGTTCCTCGCGATCGGCGCCGCCGTGCTCACCGGCATGGCGATCGGCGTGATGCTCATGGCCTACGTCGCGACCCTCACGCAGGACACCGGACAGATCGCGATGGTGATGCGCTTCGTGATAACCCCGCTGTCGCTGTTCTCGGGCACGTTCTTCCCGCTCACGCAGTTCCCGGTCTGGCTGCAGTGGATCGGCTGGATCTCGCCGCTCTGGCACGGCACCGAGCTCGGCCGCGTCGCCACCTACGGCTTGGAGGAGCCGCTCTGGCTGACGCTCGCGCACGTCGCGTACCTGCTGCTCTGGCTCGCGGTCGGCTGGACGCTGTCGCGCCGCGTCGCGACGAGGAGGCTGCGCGCATGACCGGATCCACGATGCCCGCGAACGCGCCCGCGCCCGCGCCCGCCGCGCGTCGCAGCCGCGGCGGCCCCCGCTCGCTCTACGCCGGCAACGCCCGCTCGGTCCTGTCCCGCGGCCTCCTCGCCACGCGCAGCACCAACTGGACCATCGTCCTCTCCGGCTTCTTCGAGCCGGTCTTCTATCTGCTCGCGATGGGGATCGGCCTCGGCTCGCTCGTGGGCGACGTGACCACGAGCACCGGCCAGCCCGTGCCGTACGCCGCGTACATCGCGCCCGCGCTCCTCGCGGTCTCCGCCATGAACGGCGCCGTGTACGACTCCACCTGGAACGTCTTCTTCAAGATGAACCACTCGAAGCTGTACCAGGGCATGCTCGCGACCTCGCTCGGGCCGCTCGACGTGGCCTTCGGCGAGATCGGGCTGGCGCTGCTGCGCGGCGTCGTCTACTCGTCGGGCTTCCTCGTCGTGATGCAGGTGCTCGGCCTCAACCTGTCGTGGTGGGCGATCCTCGCTCTGCCGTCCGTGGTGCTCATCGCGCTGGCGTTCGCGAGCTTCGGCATGGCTGTGACGAGCTACATGAAGACGTTCCAGCAGATGGACTGGATCAACTTCGTCCTGCTGCCCATGTTCCTGTTCTCCGCGACCTTCTACCCGCTGTCGGTGTACCCGGCGTGGATCCAGACGGTCATCCAGGCGCTCCCGCTCTGGCACGCGGTGGAGCTCGTGCGCGGCTTCACGACGGGCGCGCTCTCCATCGCGGTGCTGGGGCACGTGCTCTACTTCGCCGTGATGACGGCGATCGGCCTGGTCTTCACGACGCGGCGGCTGCGGGTCCTCTTCCTCGACTGAGGCCGCTGGCCACGAGCCCGAGCCCGGCGCCTCCCATCACGACGGCCGCCGCGGCGATCGCGACCGGGTAGGCGGCGGGCTGCGCGTCCGCCGGGAGGAGGGCGAGCACCTGCGCCGTCACGACGGTGGCCAGGAGCGAGGACGCCGCGAGCACGGTCGACGTGAGCGACGAGACGCGGCCCATGGTCCCGACGGGCGCCTCGGCCTGGAGGATCGGGCCCTGGGAGACGAGGAAGACCGCGAAGACGAGGCCCGCGAGCCCCATGAGGATCGCCGCGGGCAGGAACGCGCGCACGGTCGAGTACGCCGCGTACGTGGCGCCGAGGGTGACGAGCGCGAACGGCAGCGCGCGCTCGGGGCGGATCCGGGCGACGAGCGCGGGCGCGGTGAGGGCGCCGACGAGGCCGCCGACCGCGAACATGGCCGTGACGACGCCGTACTCCGCCGCGGTCAGGCCCATCGTCGTGAGGGCGACCAGGGCGAGGGTCGCGTTGTTGACGCCCAGGGTCACGCCGTACGCGGCGAGGCCGGCCACGAGGATCCGGAGCCGGGGCGATGCCCGCACGATGCGGATCCCGGCGGCGAGCTCCGCGCGGAAGCGGGCCCGCGCGGAGGCGACCGCGCCGGGCGCGTCGACGTCCACCCGGTCCGCATCCGCCGCCGTCGCCCCGCGCTCGCGCACCGCGAGCACCAGCGCCGCCGACGCGAGGAACGACACCGCGTCCATCACGAGCGCGGGCTCCGGCCCGAGCACCGCGTAGACGGCCGGGCCGGTCATGGCCGAGAGGATCCCGACGCCCGTGCTCGCGAGCAGGGAGCGCCCCGCCGCGGCCGCGCGGCGGTCGGCCGGCACGACCACCTGCACGAGTGCGGCGCGCGCCGGGTCGAAGAGCTGGGACACGCAGCCGATGAGGAACTGCGTCGCGATCACGGCGGCGATCACCACGGGCACGGGCCCGGCGACCGCGATCACCATGAGCGGCACGAGCAGGGCGGCGCGCGCGAGGTCGGCCGCGACCATCACGCGGCGCGCGGGCCAGCGGTCCACGAGCACGCCCGCGACCGGCGCGAGCACGAGGCGCGGAAGGCTCGTCGCGCCGATGACCGCGCCGATGTAGAGCGGCAGGGCCGGGTCGCCGGGGGCGAGGCCCGTGGCGAGCCAGACGGTCACGGTCGCCGCGAGCACGTACTCGCCGAAGGCGGAGAGCGCCTGCGCGACCCAGATGAGCGCGAACGAGCGGGAGATGAGGAGCGGAGGGCGTGGGTCGCGCGCGCGACGGTCGGGGTCGGGCACGGGCGGCCTCCGATCGGTCGTCTCCTCCCCACGGTAGCGGCAGGCGCGGCGGTGCCCGGGCCGTGCCGGGCGGGTGGATCCGCTCGGTACCCTGGCCGAGAGCGCCACCCGGGCGCGGCCGGCCACGCGCCGGGGGAGGCAGGTGCCCATGGGCCGCGTCGTGGTGCTCGGATCGCTCAACGTCGACCAAGTGGTGCGCGTGCCGCGGCACCCGCAGCCGGGGGAGACGCTCATCGGGTCCGACCCCGAGCGCCTCTGGGGCGGCAAGGGCGCGAACCAGGCCGTCGCGGCGGCCGACGCCGGCGGCGAGGTCGCGATGGTGGGCGCCGTGGGCGACGACGCCGACGGATCCGCCTACCGCGCGCGCCTGGCCGACCGCGGCATCGACGTGTCCGGCCTCGTCACCGTGGACGACGCCACGACGGGCCTCGCGATCATCGCGGTGGACGACGACGGCGAGAACACGATCATCGTCGCGCCCGGCGCCAACGCCCGCGTGACCGACGCCCACCTGGATCCGCTCGACGCGCTCGCCGCGGGCGACATCCTGCTGGCCTCGCTCGAGCTGCCCCTCGACACGATCGCCGCGGGCGTCCGCCGCGCGCACTCCGCCGGCGCCCGCGTCGTGCTCAACCTCGCGCCCTTCGCCGCGCTGCCCGCCGACGTGCTCGCCCTCGCGGATCCCGTGGTCGTCAACGAGCACGAGGCGGGCCTGCTCCGCGCGACGGGCACGCCGGCCCCCGCGTCGCTGCTCGTCACGCTGGGTGCCGAGGGCGCGATGTGGGGCGGCGTCGAGGTGCCCGCGTCGAAGGTCTCCCGCGTCGTCGACACCACGGGCGCGGGCGACGCGTTCTGCGGCGCGCTGGCCTCGGCGCTCGCCGCGGGCGCCGACCGCGAGGGCGCCCTGGTCGTCGCCGCCGACGCGGCTGCGGTCGTCGTGCAGCGGCAGGGCGCACAGCCGGCGGACGACTGAACCCCGTGGGCGAGTGCGGCGTCGCCGCGGGCGTCAGACCGGGCGCCGCCGACCCCGTCTGACCGCCCTCTCCTCGAGCGACCGGTCGCGGGACAGCGGGTAGGCGCGGTCGAGGCGCGGGCCGACGACCACGCGGAGCAGGAACTCGGAGAGCAGCGCGCCGCCGGCCCAGTACGCCCCGATGAGGAGCGCCGCGACGCCGGGCAGCACGCGAGTGGCGATGCCGGCCACGACGAGCAGCGTCCAGACGACCCCGACCCCGTAGTACAGCGACCGGAACCCGTCCGTCACCGCGTCACGCCGCTCCTGCTGCCGCTCCGCGCGGTCGTCGAGCGCGGACACCGTCCGGCCGAAGTCGTCCTGGCCGACGGCGGCGAAGAGATCCCGCACGGGCACCTCCAGCGCCTTCGCGACGAGCGACAGCGTCTCGAGGCTCGCGTCGTTCCCGGCCTCCAGGCGCTGCACCGTGCGCACCGTGATCCCGCTCGCCTCGGCCAGCCTGTCCTGCGTCCAACCCCGTTCGCGGCGGAGGTCCGCCACCCGTGTCTCGTTCATGGGGCCAGCCTGGCGGCCGGGCGCCGCGCGCACCACGACGCCGACCCGACAGGGCCACGGCATCCGCCCGACAGCGGGACGACAGCGGGGCGACGGCGGGGCGACAGCGCCGGGAGCGCGCGGATGCCCGGCGTCGGATCCCGCGCTTGCCCCCTGCACGGGGTCCATGAGATGCTCGTCGCGCTGCGCTTCTTATGCGCATAAGTAGATCACCGGCTCGCGACGCGGGCGCTTCGTTCAAGGAGGAACACGTGAAGACATCCATGCGTCTCGGCGCGGTCGCGACCGTGCTGGCGGCCACCGTCGCGCTGACCGGCTGCGGCCGGTCCGCCGACGAGGGATCCGGCGCCGCGGCCGCGACCACGCTCGGCTCCGAGCCCGCGACCGGCAAGGTCACCATGTGGGCCATGGGCGCGGAGGGCGAGGCCCTGCCCGCGTTCCTGAAGACCTTCGAGGACGCGAACCCCGGCGTCGAGGTCGACGTCACGGCGATCCCCTGGGACGCCGCGCACAACAAGTTCCAGACCGCCATCGCGGGCGGCACCACCCCGGACATCGCGATGATGGGCACCACGTGGATGGCCGACTTCTCCGACGCCCTCACCACCGTGCCCACCGACGTCGACGCGAGCGACTCCTTCCCCGGCTCCCTCAGGACGAACTCCGTGAAGGACCGCGCCGCCGGCATCCCCTGGTACGTCGACACCCGCGTGCTCTACTACCGCACCGACCTCGCGGCGAAGGCCGGCTGGACGACGGCCCCCACCACCTGGGACGAGCTCAAGCAGATGGCGTCCGACATGCAGACGAAGGCCGGCGCCGCGCACGGCATCCGCCTCCCCGCCGGCAGCGACGCGTTCCAGGGCACGCTCTGGATGCCGTGGTCGAACGGCGCCGAGATCGCCGACGGCGCGAAGTGGACCCTCGACACCCCCGAGATGCGGGAGGCCTACGAGTACTACGGCAGCTTCTTCGCCGACGGCATCGCCGACCCCGACGTCGACGTCTCGTCCGGCGCGCAGGAGGCCTCGTTCGTCGACGGATCCACGCCCATGCTCATCGAGGGCCCCTTCGAGATCGGCCAGCTGAAGGCCGTCGGCGGAGCGGACTTCGCGTCGAAGTTCAGCACCGCGGTGCTCCCGGCGAAGGAGACCTCGGCCTCGTTCAGCGGCGGCGCCAACCTCGTCGTCTTCGACCAGGCGAAGAACCAGGACGCCGCGTGGAAGCTCGCCCGCTGGCTCGGCCAGCCGGAGACGCAGGCGGCCTGGTACGCCGCCACGGGCGACCTGCCCGCGTCGCAGTCCGCCTGGCAGGACCCCGCGCTGCAGTCCGACCCCACCCTCGCCGCGTTCGGCGAGCAGCTGAAGACCGCGAAGTCCGTGCCCGTGAGCACGAACTGGGTCAAGGTCGGATCCGCCGCGGACTCGGCGCTCGAGCAGATCCGCCGCGGCACCTCCTCGGTGCCCGACGCGCTCGCGAAGCTGCAGTCGGACGCCGACTCCATCGGCTCGGCGGAGTAGCCGTTGGCCATCACCGCGGAGCGTGCGGCCGGGACCCGTCCCGGCCGCACGCGGTCCCCGCTCGTCGCCCGGCAGCGCCGTCGCCAGGCGATCATCGCCTGGGGTTTCTGCCTCCCGTTCGTCGCCGTGTTCGCGGTCTTCATGCTCGTGCCGCTGGTGAGCTCGTTCGCCATGTCGTTCACGGACTTCCGCGCGACCGACATCCGCTCGCCGTTCGCGGTCGACTTCGTCGGCCTCGACCAGTACGCGGCGCTCTTCACGGACGCCACGTTCCTCCGCTCCATCGGCGTGACCGCGTTCTTCGTGGTCGTCGGGATCCCGGTGACGATGGTCGTCGCGCTCGCCCTGGCCCTGGCGTTGAACTCCGGCCGGGGCCGCATCGTCTCGTTCTTCCGGGTCGGGTTCTACGCGCCCGTCGTGACGAGCATCGTCGCGGTCTCCGTCGTGTGGCGCTACATCCTGCTGCCGGACGGGCTGCTCAACTCGGCGCTCGCGGTGGTCGGCATCACGGGCCCCAACTGGCTGAGCGACACCACGTGGGCGCTGCCCTCGCTCGTCGCGATGGCGGTGTGGCGCAACGTCGGCACGCTCATGATCATCTTCCTCGCGGGCCTGCAGGCCGTGCCCGAGGAGGTGCAGGAGGCCGCGGTGATGGACGGCGCGAGCCCGTGGCGCCGGCTGATCTCGGTGACGCTGCCGCTGCTGCGCCCGACGCTGCTGCTCGGATCCGTGCTCATCTCGGTCGGCTTCCTGCAGTTCTTCGAGGAGGCGTTCGTGATGACGCGCGGCGGCCCCCTCGACTCCACGCTGTCCGTCGCGTACTACACCTACCGGCAGTTCGGCTTCGGCGAGTACGGCCTCGCCTCCGCGGCGAGCTACGTCCTCTTCCTCGCCATCGCCCTGCTCAGCCTGCTGCAGTTCCGGCTGCTGCGGTCGAAGGACTGAAAGGCACCGCCATGACCACCACCGCATCCGCCCCCGCCGCCCCGGTCGTCGCCGAGGCCGCGACCGGCACCCCGCCGCGTCGCCGGCGTCGCACCGACCGCGGCCGCCGCACCCGCGCGATCGTGTACCTCGTCCTCGCCGCCGTGCTCTGCGTCTGGCTGCTGCCCTTCATCTGGATGGCGCTCGGCAGCGTGAAGACGCAGGGCGAGATCCTGCAGCGACCGCCGACGTGGTGGCCCGCGGATCCCGTCGCCGACAACTTCGCGCAGTGGTTCGGGCCGCTCGACTTCGGCACGTTCTTCTCCAACAGCCTGGTCGTCGCGCTCGTCACCGTGCTCGGCAACCTCGTGTTCTGCTCGATGGTGGGCTACGCGCTGGCGAAGATGGAGTTCCCGGGCAAGCGCATCCTGTTCCTCACCGTGATGGTGACGCTCATGGTGCCGGGCGT
Source organism: Clavibacter michiganensis (assembly GCF_016907085.1). Classification (NCBI taxonomy): domain Bacteria; kingdom Bacillati; phylum Actinomycetota; class Actinomycetes; order Micrococcales; family Microbacteriaceae; genus Clavibacter; species Clavibacter michiganensis. The sequence goes on from NZ_JAFBBJ010000001.1 coordinate 3,250,105, forward strand.
CGTCACCTTCGTGCCGCTGTTCGTCATGGTCTCGGGGCTCGGCCTCGTGAACACGTACGCGGCGCTCATCCTCCCGTTCATCACGGCGCCCATCGGGGTGTTCCTCATGCGGCAGTTCATGCTCGGGATCCCCGAGGCGCTCATCGAGGCCGCGCGCCTCGACGGCGCGGGGGAGTTCCGCATCTTCTCCCGCATCGTGATGCCGCTGTGCGGGCCGCCGCTCGCGACGCTCGGGATCCTCACGTTCCTCGCGTCGTGGAACAACTTCCTCTGGCCGCTCGTCGCGGCGCAGACCGAGGGGATGTACACGCTGCCGATCGCCCTGTCGCTGTACTCGACCGGGCAGAACGCGACCGACTACGGCCTGCTGCTCGCGGGATCCGTGCTCGTGATCGCGCCGATCCTCGCCCTGTTCGTGTTCCTGCAGCGCTACTTCATCCAGGGCGTCGCGACCGCCGGCCTCAAGTGACCACCTCCCGCCTCCGACCCTTGGAGACCCCCATGCCCCGCGCCCCGCGCACGCTCCTCACCGCCCCCGACGGCACCCGCTTCCGCGACCTCGACGGGGACGGGGTGATGGCGCCCTACGAGGATCCGCGGCGGACCCCCGAGGAGCGCACGGCCGACCTCGTGGGGCGCCTCAGCCTCGCGGAGAAGGCGGGTCTCATGTTCCAGACCGTGATCGAGGTCGGCGCCGACGGGGAGCTGAAGGAGGAGCCGGGCGCGATCTCGAAGTCGGGCACCACCGAGGTCGTGGTCGGCAAGGGCATGAACCACTTCAACGTGCACGAGATCCGCACGGCCCGGCAGGCCGCGCGCTGGAGCAACCGGTTGCAGGAGCTGGCGGAGTCGACGCCGCACGGGATCCCCGTGACCGTGAGCACGGATCCGCGGCACGCCTTCGTGGAGAACGCGGGCGTCGCCTTCTCGGCCGGCCCGTTCTCGCAGTGGCCGGAGGCGCTCGGGCTCGCGGCGCTCGACGACGTGGACGCCATCCGCGCGTTCGCCGACGCCGCCCGGCAGGAGTACGTGGCCGTGGGCATCCGCGCGGCGCTGCACCCGCAGATCGACCTCGCCACCGAGCCGCGCTGGGGGCGCCAGGCGCAGACGCTCGGGCACGACGCCGATCGCGTGGCCGAGTTCACTGCCGCGTACCTCGACGGCTTCCAGGGTGCGGCGCTCGGATCCACGAGCGTCGCGTGCACCACCAAGCACTTCCCGGGCGGCGGCCCCCAGAAGGACGGCGAGGACGCGCACTTCCCGTACGGCCGCGAGCAGGTGTACCCGGGCGGGATGTTCGAGTACCACCTGCGGCCGTTCCGCGAGGCGATCGCGCGCGGGACCGCCGCGATGATGCCGTACTACGGGATGCCCGAGGGCCTCGTGCGCGACGGCGAGGAGATCGAGCCGGTGGGCTTCGGCTTCAACCGGCAGGTGATCACCGGGCTGCTGCGCGAGGAGCTCGGCTACGACGGCGTCGTGGTCACCGACTGGGAGCTCGTGAACGACAACCACGTCGGCGACCAGGTGCTGCCCGCGCGCGCGTGGGGCGTCGAGGAGCTGACGCCCCACGAGCGCATGGAGCGGATCATCGCGGCCGGCTGCGACCAGTTCGGCGGCGAGGAGTGCGTCGACGTGCTGCTCGACCTCGTGGCCGATGGGCGGGTCACCGAGGCGCGCCTCGACGAGTCGGTCCGGCGCCTGCTGCTCGTGAAGTTCCGGCTGGGGCTCTTCGACGACCCCTACGTCGACGAGGACGAGGCCGAGCGCATCGTCGGCCGGGCGGACCTCCGCGAGCTCGGCTTCCGCGCGCAGGCCGCGTCGGTCACCGTGCTCGAGAACCGGGAGCGCGACGGCCGGCCCACGCTGCCGCTGCCCGTCGACGGACCCCGGATGCGCGTCCACGTCGAGGGCATGCGCCCCGAGGCGCTCGACGGCTGGGCGGATCCCGCGGACGGGCCCGACGACGCCGACCTCGCGATCGTGCGGCTCGGCGCGCCCTTCGAGCCGCGCTCGGACCTCTTCCTCGAGGCGTGGTTCCACCAGGGGTCGCTCGAGTTCCCGCCCGGGCTCGTGCACCGGCTCCGGCGGATCGCCGACCGCTGTCCGCTCGTGGTGGTGGTGAACCTCGACCGGCCCGCGATCATGACGCCGCTCGTGCCGTTCGCCTCCGCGCTCGCCGTCGACTACGGCAGCTCCGACGCCGCCGTGCTCGCGGCGCTCACGGGACGCATCGCGCCCGAGGGGCGGCTGCCGGTCGAGATCCCGCGCTCGATGGACGCCGTGCGGGCCTCCCGCACGGACGTGCCGTCGGACACCGCCGACCCGGTGTACCCGCTGCACCACGGCCTCCGGATCCGCTGACCGCGCCCGTGCCCGCCCCGCGCGGCGCCGGGTCGCGGTCGTCCGCGCCCGCCTCGCTACGCTCTCCAGGAGAGAGGACGGTCGCATGAGCCCCCGGCGCCCCACGGTCTACGACGTCGCCGAACGCGCGAAGGTCTCCATCGCGACGGTGTCGTTCGCGTTCAGCCGACCCGACCAGATCAGCGTCGCCACCCGGGAGCGCGTGCTCGAGACCGCGCGCGAGCTCGGGTACATGCCGAGCGCGTCCGCCCGCGGCCTCGCGCGCGGCCGCACGGGGGCGCTCGGGCTGCACTCGTTCGACCTCCTCATCGACCGGCCGCTGCAGCGCGAGCCCGACGCGGCCGCCGCTGCGGACGACGCCGCGGTCGCGCGGACGCCGTACGCACCCGGCCGCACCTTCATCCCGTGGGACGACGCGGGCGAGATCGCGGCGGATCCGCGCGCGTTCCCGCTCTACGTGGACGAGGTGCGCCGCGGCTTCGAGCTCGAGTGCCGCGCGCACGACCGGCCGGTGATGCTCAGCCGCGGCAGCGACACCGCCACGGCGGTCGCCGAGTCGGCCGGCCGCGTCGACGGCCTCGCGATCTTCCCGGGGCCGTCCGCGGCGGCGTCGCTGAAGCGCATGTCGCTCAAGATGCCGATCGTCCTGTTCAGCTACCCGCCGGCGGACGACGGGCACCACCGGGTCACGTCCGACAACGCCGGGGGAGCGCGCGAGCTCGTGCGGCACCTCGTGGTCGAGCACGGGATCACCGACCTCGGGTTCGTGGGCGCCACGAGCGTGGGCGACTACCGGGAGCGCTTCCAGGGCTACCGCGCGGCGCTCGCGGAGCTCGGGGTCCCGGCCTCCGACGAGGTGCTCGACGACACGGTGCTCGGCGAGGGATCCGGCTTCGGCGGCGTCATCGCGGCCCTTCGCGCCGGGAGGCTGCCGCGCGCGCTCGTGTGCGCGAGCGACCAGCTGGCGCTCGCGCTCGTCGACCTGCTGCGCGCGGAGGGCGTCGACGTGCCGGGCGACGTCGTGGTCACGGGCTTCGACGGGATCCTCGCGGGCCTCCTCGCGACGCCGCGCCTCACGACCGTGCGGCAGCCCATGGAGGCGATGGGGCGCGCAGCGGCCCGCATCCTCATCGACACGACCACGGGCACGCAGCCGGCGGATCCCGTGACGCTCCGGCTCGGCACGAAGCTCGTGGTGCGCGAGAGCTGCGGCTGCCGCGGCTGACGCCGGAGGGCCGCTAGCGGCGGAGACCCCGGCGGCGCACGACCTCGACGACGAGCGCCAGCAGCAGGATCGCGGCGCCGGCCGCGGCGAACGCCCACGCGATCTCGATGCCCCCCGGTTCCTCGCCCGCGATGCCGCCCATCACGGCGCCCAGCGCGACCGCCAGGACGAGCGCGCCGCACCCGGCCAGGGTCGCCGCGAGGATCCGCATTTCCGCGACCATCACACCGGCTGCAGCGCGAGCTGCTCGCCCGCGGGCAGCTCGACGCGCACGGCGTCGTCGGGGCGGACCTCGCCGCCGGTGATCACGACGCCCATCACGCCGGACTTCCGCACGACGTTCCCGTCGGCGTCGCGGTCGAGCACCGCCTTCATGGCGCCCGAGCCCAGCTTGTCGATCTGGATGCACGGGTTCCGGAGGCCCGTCAGCTCGACCACGGCCTCGGCGCCGAGGTGCAGGCGCGTGCCCGTGGGCAGGTCGAGGAGCGGGACACCCGCGGTCGTGACGTTCTCTCCGAGGTCGCCGGGGCCGACCCGGTAGCCCTTCTCGGCGAGCTCGTCGTGCAGCTCGGCGTGGACGAGGTGCACCTGGCGGAGGTTGGGCGCATCCGGGTCACGGCGCTTCCGCGAGAGGTGCTGGACGGTGGTGCCGAGGTGCGCGTCGCCCTCGACGCCGAGGCCCGCGAGGAGCGTGATCGAGGGGCGGACGGGCTTGGAGAAGCGGTGGGCGTCGTCGCGCGCGACCGCGAGGACCCGGGGCGATGCGGACGGCTGCATGACAGCGACGATAGCCGCGCGGCCCCCGGCGGGCGAGCCCCCGGGCAGGACGGGGGCGCGGATCCCTCTCCTCGGGCGGTCGTCCCGCTAGGTTCGCAGCATCGACGGCGATGGGGGATGCGATGCGCGCGACGGCCATGAGCGGATCACCGCGGACGACGCTGGTGGCGGGTCTCGCCTCCGCGGGCGCGCTGCTGCTGCAGCCCGGGCTGCTGGGCGGCTCCCGGATCCAGCCGACGCCGGACATGGCGTCGACGATCGTGCTGCAGGGGCCCGTGGTGACGGTGGCCGCGCTGGCCATGTCCGTGCTCGCCGCGGTGGTGCTCGTGCGCGGCGTGCGCGGCGAGCCGGGGATGATGCGGGCGTCCCGCGCGGCGGGCGTGGCGGTGCTGGTGGTCGCGGGCGCGCAGGCCGCGCTGGCGCTGACGAGCGCGCTGATCGGCCTGACGCTCGCGGACCCGACGGAGCCGGTGCTGCCGTCGGCCCTGGTGATCCTGTCCCGGGCGGCGGTCGCCGTCCATGCGCTCGCGCTCGCGGTGCTCGCCGTCCTGGTCGTCCGCGGGCGGCTGCTCGAGCCGGTGGCCCGCGTGTCGCTCCTGGTCCTCGCGTCGGCGACGGCGGTGTCCTGGCTGTCCGAGACGGGCATCGGGGCGTTCCTGCCGGGAGACGGGTGGGTGCCGCTCCTGTTGCTGCTGCTCGTCGCGCTGCGGACCGTGATCCTCGTGGCGTCCGTCGGGCTCGTGATCGGCCTGCTGGTGCACGGCAGGTCGGCGGCGATGCGGGCGCGGGCCGAGGCGATCCACCGGGCCTGGTGAACGACGGAGGGCCGGGCCGACGCGTCGACCCGGCCCTCCGCGCCCGCCGTCAGCGGGCGGCGGCGGGAGTGCTCCGCGCCTCGCCGTGCTCGCGCACCACGAGGAGCGCCACGAGGGAGATCGCGGACGCGACGCTGAGGTAGATGCCGACGAGCATCACGCCGCCACCGCCGATGTCCCACAGCCACGTCGCGATGAAGGGCGCGACGGCCCCGCCGATGATGCCCGCGAGGCTGAACGCGAGGGACGCGCCCGTGTAGCGGACGTCGGTGGCGAACAGTCCGGGCAGCAGGGATCCGACGGCGCCGTACCCGATGCCGATCAGCGCGAAGCCGAGGATCACGAACATGAGCGTGCCGGGCAGGCCCGCCGCGAGGAAGGGGTCCATCAGCAGCCCGAACACGACCATGCCGGCGGCGCTCACGGCGACGATCGGGCGCGCCCCGCGTCGCTCGGCGAGCACGCCCGAGACCACGATGGCGATCGCGAAGAACACGACGCCGACGAGGAGCATGAGCAGGAAGTCCGTGCGGGCGTAGCCGAGGCCGGCGTGGAACGAGGCCGCGTCGAACGGCTTGCCCGCGGCCGTGGCGGCGGCCTGCGCGGCCTCCGCGGTGCGCGGCGACGTGCCGTAGGTGACCGTGAACGTGGTCATGAGGTAGAAGAGCGTGAAGATGGCGAGGAGGGCGAGCGCCCCGAGCACGAGCCCGCGCCAGCCGGTGCGGATGGTGCGGCCGAGCGGCAGCCGGGAGGTCTCGCCGCGGTCGAGCACCGCCTGGAACTCCGGCGCCTCCACGAGCTTCACGCGCACGTAGAGGCCCACGAGCACGAGCACTGCGCTCGCGAGGAACGGCACGCGCCAGCCCCAGGACTGCAGGTCGGCGGGGGAGAGCGTGAGCGAGAGCACCAGGAACAGGCCGGTGCTGAGGAAGAAGCCGATGGGGGCGCCGAGCTGCGGGAACGTGCCGTAGATCGCCCGCTTGCCCGCGGGTGCGTTCTCCGTCGCCAGCAGCGCCGCGCCGCCCCACTCGCCGCCGAGGCCGAGCCCCTGGATGAAGCGGAGCACGGCGAGGGCGGCGGGGGCCGCGATCTCCCAGCCCGGCGTGAGCCCGCTCGGCAGGGAGCCGATGAGCACCGTGGCGATGCCCATGGTGAGCAGCGACGCGACGAGCGTGCGCGTGCGGCCGAACCGGTCGCCGAAGTGGCCGAAGAGCACGGATCCGATGGGCCGGGCGAAGAACGCGACGCCGAACACGGCCAGCGACTGGAGCTGCGCGACCGCGGGGTCGTCGTTCGCGAAGAACAGGGCCGGGAACACCAGCACCGCGGCCGTGGCGTAGACGTAGAAGTCGAAGAACTCGATCGACGTGCCGATGAGGCTCGCGACCACGACCCGCGAGCGGGGGTTGGCCGGGGTGGCGACGGGCGGGGCGGTGGCGGGGGCAGCGGACATGGCGGTGGCTTCCGACTTCAGGGACGGGGAGACGCCACGGATCGTGGCGCGCCGACCGTACCGGCGCTCCCCGCCCCTCGGATGCCACCGTTCACATGACGCGTGTCAACTGACGTTGCCCGCGTAGTCCGCGTCGCGGGTCTCGCGGCTGATGATCAGCGCCACCAGCGTGATCGCGGCCATGGCGCTGAGGTACACGCCGACGAGCAGCACGTTCCCGTCGAGCAGCTGCCACAGCGCCACCGCGATGAACGGCGCGACCGCCGCGCCGAGGATGCTCGCGACGTTGTAGCTGATCGCGGATCCCGTGTAGCGCACGTTCGTCGGGAACAGCTCCGGCAGCACCGCGCCCATGGGGCCGAACGTCAGGCCCATGAGGGTGAAGCCGATGATGAGGAGCGCCATCGTGCCGACGAAGCCGCCCGAGAACAGGGGCACGAAGAGCAGGCCGAAGACCAGGATCCCGAGGGTCGTCGCGATGAGCATCTTGCGGCGGCCGTACTTCTCCGCGAGCGGTCCCGAGACCATCGTGAAGATGCCGAAGAACACGACGCCCACGATGAGCATGAGCAGGAAGTCGTTGCGCGCGTAGCCGAGGCCCGCGGCGAACGTGTCCGCGTTGAAGGGCTTGCCGGCGGCGGTCGCGGCGGCCTCTGCGGTGGCGGCGTCGCGCGCGGTGGTGCCGTAGGTGAGCGTGAACGTGGTCATCAGGTAGAAGAGCGTGTAGGTCGCCAGCATGATGAAGGTGCCGAGGATCAGCGGGCGCCAGCTCGTGACGAACACGCGCGCGACGGGCAGCTTCGCGACCTCGCCGGAGTCGACGACCTTCTGGAACGCGGGCGTCTCGATGAGCTTGAGGCGCACGTAGAGGCCGACGATCACGAGCACGGCGCTCGCGAGGAACGGCACGCGCCAGCCCCACGCCTGGAACTGCTCGGGGGAGAGGCCGAGGCTCAGCGCGAGGAAGACCCCGTTGGCGACGATGAAGCCGATGGGCGCGCCGAGCTGCGGGAACGTGCCGTAGATCGCGCGCTTGCCGACGGGCGCGTTCTCGGTCGCGAGGAGGGCGGCGCCGCTCCACTCGCCGCCGAGGCCGAGGCCCTGGCCGAAGCGCATGATCACGAGGAGCGCGGGGGCCGCCACCTCCCAGCCGGGCGTGAGCGCGGTGGGCAGGCAGCCGATCAGCACGGTCGCGATGCCCATGGTGAGCAGCGACGCGACGAGCGTGCCCTTGCGGCCGACGCGGTCGCCGAAGTGCCCGAACAGGATGGATCCGATGGGCCGCGCGATGAACGCGACGCCGAACACCGCGAACGACGCGAGCTGCGCGACGGTCGGGTCGTCGTTCGCGAAGAAGAGCGCGGGGAAGACGAGCACCGCCGCGGTCGCGTAGACGTAGAAGTCGTAGAACTCGATCGACGTGCCGATGAGGCTCGCGATGATGACGCGCGAGCGCGAGTTGCCGGCGGGCGGGGTGGCGGTGGACGGGGCGGCGGTGCGGGCCGCGGGGGTCGTGGACATGGGAGGAGACGGCTTTCGGCTGGTGCGGCGTGAGCGGCAGGGGCGCGCGGAGGGGCGGGCGCGCCGGTCGGGCGCGGGCGCCGGGTGCGGCGGAGACGAGGGGCCACTCGTGATGGCGAACCGAGTTTACGCCCCTGGGGAGAAGCTGTGCGCGGTCCCTAAGCTGGGGTGACCGGCGGATCCCCGCGGCGCCGCCCGACCACGAGGAGCCCCATGGAGCACGAGACCGGCCGCGCGGTCCTGCCGGGGCTCGCGCAGCTCTGCGGGGTCGGGGCGTTCGCCGCGGTCGCGACCGGGTACTGGTACCTGGCGATCCCGTGCGTGGCCGTCGTCGTGATCTGCGTGCTGCAGCTGCGCCGGTGGACGCACCAGGAGCTCGAGGAGCGCGCCCGCCTCGCCGAGGAGCCGACCGAGGAGGATCACGCGGAAGCGCTCAGGTGGGACGAGGACGGCGGCGTCGCCCTCGACCCGCGGCCGTCGGACGAGCCGGGGCCGGACGAGCGGCGCTAGCCCGCGGTGGCCGTCGCGGGTGCGTCGGCCGGGCGGGCGTCCGCCGCGGATCCGCGTCCCCGCCGCAGGAGCCCCGTCAGGTCGTGCGCCGACAGCGACACCGCGAGCACCGCGGCCAGCACCAGCGCGAGCGCGGGGGCGGCGACCGCCCACGGCGCGCGCTCCGCGTAGGCGCTGCCCTCGCTGAGGATCAGGCCCCACTCGGGCGTCGGCCGGGCGCTGCCGAGGCCGAGGAAGCCGAGCGCCGCGAGCGTGAGGGCGACGCCGGGCAGCCGGAGCATCGCGTTCCGCACCACCGGCCCGACGACCGCGGGCAGCAGGTGCACCAGGAGGATCCGCGCGCGCCCGACCCCCAGCACCGGCAGGATCCGCACGTGCGGCTGCGCGCGCGCCTCCTGCATGAGCGCCCCGGCGTGCGCGGCCAGCGGCGCCCAGCCGACGGCCGCCACGGCGATGGCGGCGCCCGCGGTCGACGGGCCCTGGATCGCCGCCACCACGATCCCGGCGAGGATCGGCGGGGCCGCGTTCGCGACCTCGATCGGCCCGATCGCCGCGCGCGGCAGGAGCCCGAGCGCGAGCCCGATGACGCAGCAGACGACGACCACGAGGAGCGCGGTGCCGAGCGTCGTGACGGCGCCGTGGCCGACCCGGCCGAGGAGGTCGCGGCCGCTCGCGTCGGCGCCGAAGGGGAGCGCCCACGACGGCGGGGCGAGGCGGCCCGCGGTGGTGGCGAACGGATCCCGCGCGAGCCCCGCCGCGACGATGAGCGCCAGCAGACCCGCGGCGACGGCCGGCACGACGGCGTCGCGCGGCCGGGCCGGGACGCGCGCGTCGGGCACGGGCAGGGATCCGAGGCGGAGGGCGGGCCCGAGGAGCGCGCGACGGGCGAGGTCGGCGAGCACGCCCGCGGCGACGGCGGCCGCGAGGAGCGCCAGCACGCCCGCCTGGAGCGCGGGGACGTCCTGGCTGCTGGCCGCGCCGAGGGTCGCGCGGCCGATGCCGGGGATCGCGAACACCTGCTCGACCGCGACCGCGCCGCCCGTGAGCCCCACGAGCACGAGCCCGACCTGCCCGAGCACCGACGGCAGCGCGCGGCGCAGCACCGCGAGGGTCGTGCGCGCGGGGTGCAGGCCCGCCATCGCCCAGGTGGCGACCCAGCGCTCGGCGGACGCCGCGCGGATCGCGTCGGCGAGGAGGCGGCCGACGAGCCCGCCGCCGGGGATCCCGAGGGCGAGCGCCGGGAGCACCGCGTTCGCCGGCCCGTCCCACCCGGACGGCGGCGCCCAGCGCAGCCACACCGCGACCACCACGAGCAGCGCGGTCGCGAGCAGGAACTCGGGGAGCGCGGTGAGGGCGGCGGCCAGGGCGCCGGATCCGCGGGCCGGGCGCCCGCGCGTCGCGGCGTGCAGGGCGGGCGCGCAGAGGAGCGCCGCGACCACCACGGCGACCGCGATCGCGAAGGCCATCAGGGTGAGGGAGACGCCGAGCGCGTCGAGGGTGCCGTGGATGACGGGGCGGCCCGAGATCCACGACGTGCCCAGGTCGCCGCGGACGACGCCCGCGAGCCAGTCCGCCGAGACGGCGAGCGGCCCGCGGTCGAGGCCGAGCTGGGCGCGCACCGAGGCGAGCGCCTCCGGGGTGGCCTCGAGATCGGCGTAGCGCGCGCGGAGGATCGTGTACTCGGGCGAGCGCCCCGAGAGCCAGGGCAGCGCGCCGACGAGCGCCACGAGGCCGCCGATCGCGACGACGCGGGACGCCCCGACGACGAGCCCGTCGCGCGCGCGGCCCATCAGCGCGTGACGCGCGTGTCGGCCGTGATGAGCGCGCGCTCGCGGGGATCGCGCACGGCGCCCGTCACCCCGGCGGCCTCGCCCTGGATCACGCGCTCGTGCAGGAGCGGCACCGCGGCGTCGTCGGCGAGCACGAGCGACTCGACCCGCATGATCGCGGCGCGCCGCTCGGGCCCGGCCGGCAGCACGGACGCGTCGGCGAGGGCCTGGTCGACGGCCGGGTCGCACTCCTGCGAGATGTTGAACGAGCCCTGGCACGCGAAGTCGCTGTAGAGGTACGCGGCCGGATCCCCGGAGTCGAGCACGGTGGCGCGCGACAGGATGAAGGCGTCGAACTTCCCGGCCAGCGCGTCGGCCTCGATGTACTGGTACTCGCGCACGTCCTGGGTCACCTGGAAGCCGGCGGCCTCGAGCTGCTGCTCCAGCTGCACGGCGACCTCGGGGAGCTCGGCCCGGTCGGTGAAGGTGCCGAGCGTGATGGGCACGCCGTCGACCCTCGCGGGCGTCGCGCGGCCCGCGAGCGCGTCACGGTAGGACGCTCCGTCGCGGAGGTCCGCGGCCCAGGGCAGGGCCGGCCCGAGGAGCCCGGCGGCCGCGTCGGCCCGGCCTTCGTAGACGCCCGAGACGAGCGCGGCCCGGTCGACCGCGGCCTGGGCGGCGGCGCGCACGGCGGGATCCGCGAACGGCCCCGTCCGCGTGTTCAGGTACAGCGTGTTGGTGCGCGGCATGGCGACCTCGTGCAGGAGCTGCGGATCCACCTGCGCGGCCTGGCCCACGGGGATCGCCTCGACCACGTCGGCCGTGTCGGTGCGGAGCGCGGCGGCGCGGGCGGTGCCGTCGGGGACGAAGCGCACGTCGATGCCGGCGGACGCGGCGCGGCCGCCCCAGTAGTCGTCGAACCGGTCGAGCGTGGCGGATGTCGTGCCGTCGACCGCGGTCAGGCGGAACGGGCCCGTGCCGGTGCCGACGGGCGAGACCGTGCCGTCGGCGCCGTACGCGGAGGCGGCGAGGATCGCGAGCTGCGGGCTTGACATGCGCTGCGGCACGAGAGGGTCGGGCGTCGCGGTGCGCACGACGACGCGGTCGCCGTCCGCGGTGGCGGTGAGGTCGACGCCGTCGAGGATCCGCGGCTTCGGGCTCGCGGTCGCGGCGGCGGTGAGCGAGGCGGCGGCCTGCGCGGCCGTGAGCGTCGTGCCGTCGTGGAAGGGCACGTCGGGGCGGATGTCGAAGGCCCACGTCAGGTCGTCGACGCGGGTCCAGCCGGTGGCGAGCTGCGGCTGGGCGTCGCCGAGGTCGTCGAGGGTCACGAGCGTCTCGGCCGTGCTCCAGCGCGCGAGCTTGAAGGCGTCGTCGCTGAGCGGCGTGAGGCCGGAGCGCGGCGGCTGCAGCATGGCGAGGCGGATGCGGGCGTCGCCGTCCTGCCCGCCTCCCGTGCTGGATCCCGGGCTCGCGGCGAAGCACCCGCTGAGGGCGAGCATGGACGCGGCGGCGAGGGCGATCAGGGCGGCGGAGCGGGCGGGGCGGGGGCGTCTAGCGGGCATGGGGTCCTGTCTCGGGGATGCGCGGGGCATCGACGGCGATGCGCGGGGCATCGGGGGTGGTGGTCGGGGGAGCGCTCGGCCGGGCCGGACAGGCCGCATGCGCAGGGACGGGAAGCAGCCGGGGCAGGCCGACGGCGGCGGCGACGGGGAGCGCGGCGAGGATCCCCCAGGCGACCGCGGGCGCGGAGTCGAGCAGGGATCCCACCACGCCGCCGGCCACGAGCACGGCGATCCCGCCGCAGCTGGCGAGGAGGCCGTAGAACGACGCGGTCGGGCGGCTGGCGGCGAAGGACGGGACGAGCTCCATGGTCACGGGACCCGCGGTCATGTGGCCGAGCGTGAGGCAGGCGACGAGGATCGCGGCCGGCACGAGCTCGGCGCCCGCGGGCGGCGGCACGACGGACGCCAGCGCGAGCGCCGCGAAGCCCGTCGCGGTGGTGCCGAAGCCGCACGCCAGCGCGCGGCCGGGGCCGAGCCGCTTCGCGAGGAGCGCGACGGGCCACTGCAGCGCGATGGTGAGGAGCGAGACGGCGAGGAACGCGGATCCGACCGCCGCGGTCCCGGCGCCGGTCCGCGCGAGCTCGAGCGGCAGCCCGAGGTAGAGCTGGTTGTAGGCCACGAGGTCGACGGCGAACAGGGCCGAGAAGGCGAGGAAGCGGCGGTCGCGGACGGCGGCCCAGCGGTCGGCGGGGGCGGTGGCAGGCCGGGCGACGGCACCGGCGGCGGGCGCGGATCCCGCGGGCGATGCCGCGGGGGTCCGCCCCGCGTCGGCCGGGATCACGCACCAGAGCGCGACGCCCACGGCCGCGAACAGCGCGGCGCCCACGAGCACGGTCGCGGAGAAGCCGAGCCCGAGCAGCGCCGCCCCGGCGAGCGGGCCCACCGCCGCGCCGACCTCGCCCACCAGCACGAGCGCCGCGAACAGCGACGGCCGGCCGGGTCGCCGGGTCGCGCGCGCCCGCACGTCGGCGGCCGCGACGAGGCTCTGCAGCGCGGGGCTGAACAGCGCGCCGCCGAGCCCCGTGAGGATCGCGCCGACGAGGAAGCCGACCAGGTCGGCGGCCAGCGCGAGCCCCAGGTAGCCGGACACGCGCACGACGCAGCCCGCGGCGATGAGGGTGCGCGGGCCGAAGCGGTCGGCGAGCATCCCGCCGAGGAGGAACAGGCCCTGCTGGCTGAAGGTGCGGGCGCCGAGCACCAGGCCGATCGCGAGGGCGCCGAGCCCGAGGTCGTCGCGCATCACGACGGCGAGGAACGGGACGACCGCGTAGAAGCCGAGGTTGAACACGAGCTGGCTGGAGAGGAGGACGGCGGCGTGGGGCGCGGCGGTGCCCGGGCCCGCGGGTCCGGTCGGGTGGGGCGCGGTCATGCGGTGAGCGCTCCCGGCAGCCGCGGCACGGCGTCGGCGAGCTCGCGCGTCGCCGGGTGCGCGGGATCGGCGAGCAGGCGCCCGGTCGGCCCCTCCTCCACGATCCGCCCGCCCGCGAGCACGACGCTCCGCCCGCACAGCCGCGCGACGGCGTCGAGGTCGTGCGACACGAGCACGAGCCCGAGTCCCCGCTCGCGCACGAGGCCGCCGAGCAGCTCGATGATCCGGTCGCGCAGCGGCAGGTCCACCCCGCTCACGGGCTCGTCCGCGAGGAGGATCCCGGGCGACGTCGCGATGGCCCGCGCGAGCGCCACGCGCTGCGCCTGCCCGCCGGAGAGCTCGCGGGGCCGGCGGTCGGCGAGCGATGCGGCGAGGCCCACGTCGTCGAGGGCGCGCGCGACGATCGCGGCGTGGTCGCCCGGCACGTCGAGGCGGCGGAGCGGCTCGCGGATCAGCTGCCGCACGGTCATGCGCGGCTCGAGGCTCGCGCCCGGATCCTGCGGCACCATCTGCACGTGCCGCCGGTACCAGCGGAGGGCGGACGCGCGGCCGGGCGCGACGGCGCGGTCGCCGAGCGCCACGCGGCCCGCGGTCGGTGCCTCGAGCGCGAGCAGCACGCGCAGGAGCGTCGACTTCCCGGATCCGGAGCGGCCCACGATCCCGACCGTCTCGCCCGGTGCGACGCGGAACGACACGTCGTCGAGGGCGGGTGCGGGGGCGGACGCGGGGCCGGGGGCGCCGGGCGCGCGGGCGGTCCGGGCGGCGCGGCGCGCGGCGGGGTCGCGGCGCGGCGGGTAGCGATGCGTGATGCCGGCCGCGACGAGGGCGTCGGGCGACGCGTCGGCCAGGCGGAGCGCGTCCGTCATCGGGCCGCCACCGCGCCGAGCGGGGCGGCGGCGGCCCCGGCCGCCGACGTCAGGACCGCATCCGCGGATCCGCCGCCCGCCCGCCGGGATGCCGCCGTCACGAGCGCCCGGCTGTACGCGTGCCGCGGTCGCCGCACGAGCTCGCGCATCGCCCCGGCCTCGACCACGCGGCCGGCCTCGAGCACCACGACCCGGTCGCACAGCGCCGCGGCCACCGCGAGGTCGTGCGTGATGAAGAGGAGCGCCTGCCCGGTCGCGTCGAGGCGGCGGCGGATCACGTCGACCACGCGCGCCTGCGTCACGACGTCCAGCGCGGTCGTCGGCTCGTCCGCCAGCAGCAGGTCGGCGCGGCAGAGGAGCGCGAGCGCGAGGCAGACGCGCTGGCGCTGGCCGCCCGACAGCTCGGCGGCGAAGGCGGGGAGCGTGCCGTCGGGATCCTCGATGCCCACGTCGGCGAGCAGCGCCCGCACCTCGCGCCGCGCGTCGCCGCGGGTGAGGAGCCCGCCGTCGGCGGCGGATCCCCGGGCCCGGCTCGCGCGCAGCGCCGCCACGAGCTGCGCGCCCACCGTGACGAGCGGGTTCAGCGCGGCGAGCGAGTCCTGCTGCACGGCGGCGACGCGGCCGAGGCGCTGGCGCGGCGCGGCCGGGGCCACCGCGCGGCCGCCGAGCTCGACGACGCCGCCCACCCGGGATCCGTCCGGCAGCGTCCCGAGCACGGCCTGCGCGGTGAGCGACTTGCCGGATCCGGACGCGCCCACGAGCGCCACGCGCTCGCCGGCGCCGACGCGGAGGTCGAGGTCGTGCACGAGCGGCGTGCGGTCGATCGCGATCGAGAGGGAGCGGACGTCGAGGGCGGGATGCACCGGGCCCCCGTCCGTCCGCGCCGGGTGCCGGACGGTCCGGCGGCGCTCCCGACGACCTTACTGATACCCGTTCTCGATATCAAAACCGAACGGGCGGCGGGTCATGCGCCGCTGATGCCCTTCAGCAGCAGCGCCGTCGTCACCGCGGCCTCGGCCGCCTCGGCGCCCTTGTCCTCCTTCGAGCCCGGGAGCCCCGCGCGCTCGAGGCCCTGCTGCTCGTCGTCGAGCGTGAGCAGCCCGAAGCCGATGGGCTTGCCCGTGAGGAGCGACGCCTGCGTGAGGCCCGAGGTCGCCGCGTCGGACACGTACTCGAAGTGCGGGGTGCCGCCGCGGATGATGACGCCGAGCGCGACGACCGCGTCGGCTCCCGCGTCGAGCGCCGCGCGGGCGACCACGGGCAGCTCGAAGCTGCCGGGCACGCGGATCACCGTGGTGGTGACGCCGGCCGCGTCGAGCACGCGCTGCGCGCCCGCGAGCAGGCCCGCGCTGATCTCGTCGTGCCAGCGTCCGGCGACGACGGTGACCCGGAGGCCCGTCCCGTCGAGCGCGGTGGGGTCGATCTCGGGTGCTCCGTGTCCGCTCATGCGGTCTCCTCCTGGGGTGATGCGGTCGTGGTGGTCAGGCCGTCGGGCGCCTCGGCGTCCGGGTAGGCGTCGGGTCCGATGTGCATGTCGGTGTCGAGCACCATCCGGTGCCCCATGCGGTCGCGCTTCGTCTCGAGGTAGCCCGCGTTCACGTCGTTGACGCCGACGACGAGCGGCACGCGCTCCGTCACCTCCACGCCGTGAGCCTCGAGCTGCCGCACCTTCTCGGGGTTGTTCGTGAGCAGGCGCACGTCCTCGATCCCCATCTCCTGCAGGATCGCCGACGCCGCGCCGTAGTCGCGCGCGTCCGCCGGCAGGCCGAGGGCGACGTTGGCGTCGAGCGTGTCGAAGCCGTCCTCCTGCAGCCGGTAGGCGCGCAGCTTGTTGATGAGGCCGATGCCGCGCCCCTCGTGTCCGCGCAGGTAGACGACCACGCCGCCGTCGCGCTGGATCTCGTCGAGAGCGGCGTCGAGCTGGGGACCGCACTCGCACTTGAGGGATCCGAGCGCCTCGCCCGTCAGGCACTCCGAGTGCACCCGCACGAGGGTGCCGTGCGCGCGCGGCTCGCCCGCGACGATCGCCACGTGGTCGGCGCCCGTGGTGCGGTCGCGGTAGGCGCGCAGCCTCACGGAGCCGTGCGTGGTGGGGACCGTGGTCTCCACCTCGAAGATCACGCGCGACGCCTCGGGGATCGCGACGGCGGGCTCGAGCGGCCGGTCGCAGTGGAACTCCTCCAGGTGCGCCTTGAGCGCCTCGATCGTGACGACCAGCACGCCCTCGCGCTCGCCGAGGGCGAGGAGGCCGGGGAGGCGCATCATCTCGCCGTCGTCCTGCACGATCTCGCTGATCGCGCCGACGGGCGTGAGGCCCGCGAGCGTGAGCAGGTCGACGGCGGCCTCGGTGTGGCCGTCGCGCTCGCGCACGCCGCCGTCCGCCGCGCGCAGCGGGAGGATGTGGCCCGGCCGGTGCAGGCTCGTCGGCACGCTGCCGAGGTCGGCGAGCACGCGCAGGGTGTGCGCGCGGTCGGACGCGCTGATGCCCGTGGAGAGCCGGTCGGCGGCGTCGACCGAGACCGTGTACGCGGTGCCGCGCGGATCCCGGTTGTCGGCCACCATGAGCGGCAGCTCCAGCCGGTCGGCGATCTCGTTGGTCATGGGCGCGCAGATGAAGCCCGACGAGTGCCTCACGAGCCAGGCCACCCACTCGGGCGACGCGGACTCGGCGGCGAGGAGCACGTCGCCCTCGTTCTCGCGGCCCTCGTCGTCGACGACGATCACGGGTCGTCCGGCGCGCAGCTCCTGCAGCGCGGCGGGGATGTCGGCGAGGCTCACGAGCGGGCCTCCGTCCGGGCGTCGCGCGCGTCGAGCGCGAGCATCCGCTGCACGTGCCGCGCGAGCACGTCGGTCTCCAGGTTGACCTCGTCGCCGATCTCCAGCGCGCCGAGCGTCGTCGCGGTGAGCGTCTCGGGGATGAGCGACACCTCGAACCACGCGTCGGCGTCCGGGGTGTCGGTGGGGCTGACGGCGCTCACGGTGAGGCTGACGCCCTGCACGGTGATGGATCCGCGGTCGACCACGAGCGGAGCGAGGTCGGCGGGCAGCGAGAAGCGGAGGATCCGCCACGCCTCGCCCGGCGTCGTCGCGATGAGGCGCCCGGTGCCGTCGACGTGGCCCTGGACGATGTGGCCGCCCAGCCGGTCGCCCACGCGCGCGGCGCGCTCCAGGTTCACGCGATCGCCCACGCCGAGCCGGCCGAGCGAGCTCATGACGAGCGTCTGCCGCATGACGTCGGCGGTGAAGCCCTCGGGCGTCTGCGCGACGACCGTGAGGCACACGCCGTCGACGCTGATGGAGTCGCCGTGGCGGGCGTCGGACACCGCGAGCGGCGCCTCCACCGTGATCCGGGCGGAGTCGCCCTCGGCGTCGAGCGCGAGGACGCGTCCGCGCTCCTCGATGATCCCTGTGAACATCACTGGCCTTCCGTGGTGGGTCGCGCGATCACGAGGAGGTCGTCCCCGAGCCGCGTCGTGCTGATGAGGGTGAGTCGGTGGGCGGCGGGCATGCTCGCGACGCCGAGGTCGCCGGTCGCGGTGCGGGGGCCGCCGAGGAGGACGGGTGCGAGGTAGGCGACCACCTCGTCCACGAGGCCGGCGGCGACGAGCGCGGAGACGATCGTGGGGCCGCCCTCCACGAACACGTGGCGGATGCCCCGGCTCCCGAGCTCCGCGAGCGCGGCGGCGGGGTCGTGGCCGTCGATGCGGATGAGGCGGCGCGGGTGGCGGTGCACGGCCGCGTCCTCCGGGATCGCGCGGTCGCCGAGCACGACGGGCGCGGGCTGGTGCGGGTACGGGATCCCGTCGGGCCGGCGGGCCGTGAGCGCGGGGTCGTCGGCGAGCACGGTGCCGGTGCCCACCAGGATCGCGTCGGCCTCGGCGCGGCGGCGGTGCACGTCCTCGCGGGCGGCGGGCCCCGTGATCCAGCGGCTCGTGCCGTCGGCGGCGGCGATGCGACCGTCGAGGCTGGAGGCCCACTTCGCGGTGACGAACGGGCGGCCGAGCCGCGCGGATCCGAGCCACACCCGGAGGAACGCCGCGGCCTCCTCGGCGAGCACGCCGGGCACGACCTCGACGCCCGCGGCGCGCAGCCGGGCCGCGCCGCCGGAGGACTCGGCGCCCGGGTCGGCGACCGCGTAGGCGACGCGCGCGATGCCCGCCTCGATGAGCGCGGCGGCGCACGGGCCGGTGCGGCCGGTGTGGTTGCACGGCTCGAGCGTGACGACGGCGGTGGCCCCGCGCGCCCCGCCCGCGGGCAGCTGCCGCAGCGCGTCGACCTCGGCGTGGGCGGATCCGGCGCCGCGGTGGCGGCCCTCGGCGATGACGCGGCCGGAGGCGTCGAGGATCACGCAGCCCACGCGCGGGTTCGGGCCCCACGCGGGGCCCTCGGCGGCGAGCTCGAGGCCGCGGCGCATGGCGCGCTCGAGCGCGCCGGCCGCGGGCTGGCCGGTCGCCGGCGCGTGCGCGGGTGCCGTCGGGTCGTCGTGCATGGTGTCCTCGTCCGTGGACGGACTCCGGGCGCGGTCGACGAGACCTCGACGCCGGCAGGGTCGCTGGCGCCGCGTGCTGCCTCCCATCCGGACTTTAACCGTCGGTCCCGGAATCCCACCGGATCGGCGGACGAGGCTCCCGGGGACCCGGTCGCGCTTCGTCCGTTCGCGGACTGTCACCGCCGGCTCGGATTTCCACCGACCCCGGAGCACGTGTATGGGTCGAGATTAGCCCACCCGGCTGCGGGGCCGGGGTCCGTGACGCTCCGCGACCTACGCCGTCAGCGGACGCCGACGAGGTCCACGGCGTCGGCGAGCTCCTCGAGCGCGCTGATCCGCACGGCGCCCGCGGGCAGGGGGGCGTCCCCGTCGCCGAGGGCGTCGAACCAGACGCCGCCGGCCAGGCCCGCGTCGACCGCCCCGAGCGCGTCGGTGCGGAGCCGGTCGCCCACCATCACGGCGTCGGCCGGACCCACGCCCGCCTCCGCGCAGGCGAGCAGGAAGATCCGCGGGTCGGGCTTGGTGAAGCCCAGGTCCCCGGAGCAGACGACGGGGGAGAGGCGCGCGGTCAGCCCGGCCGCGGCGATCTTCGGCTCCTGCTGGCTGCGCTCGCCGTTCGTCACGACGCCGAAGCGCACGCCAGGGTGCCGGCGCGCGATCTCGTCGAGCGCCTCCACGGCACCGGGCAGCGCGCGCCACGACGCCTCGTACCCGGCGAGGTAGCCGCCGAACCAGACGTCGGTCGCGGCGTCGTCGTCCGCGAGGGCGACGGCGAGGTCGGTGGCGTCGCCGGCTCCCCACGCCGCGAGGAACCCGCGCACGCGCGCCCGCCGCTGGCCGGTGTAGTCGAGCTCGCCCGCGAGGTACCGGTGGTAGTGCTCCTCCTCGAGCGCGACCCACAGCGCGACGGCCCGGTCGCGCTCGGCGGCGTCGGCCGGATCGAGCAGCCCGCGCGCGGCGAGGTGCGCGGTGATCCCGTCGGCCACGGCGCCGCGGTGGTCCACCAGCGTGTCGTCGAGGTCGAGCAGGACCAGCCGCAGGGTCATCGGCCCGCGCGCCGCACGAGTCCGACGGCGTCGTAGACGCGCGCGAGCATGGCGTCGGCCCGCTCCTCGGCGCGCGCGGCGTTGCCGGCGAGCACGCGGTCGAGCTCGGCCGGGTCGTCGAGCAGCTCGAGGGTCCGCGCGCGGACGGGCTCGAATACCCCCGTCACCACCTCGGCCACGTCCTTCTTCAGGTCGCCGTAGCCGCGGCCCGCGTAGCGCTCCTCGAGGGCCTCCACGGCCGTGCCCTCGAAGGCCGACAGGATCGTCAGCAAGTTGGAGACGCCGGGCTTCTCGCCGCGGTCGAAGCGGATCTCGCGGCCCGTGTCGGTGACGGCCGAGCGGATCTTCTTGGCCGTCTTCGCGGGCTCGTCCAGCATCCACACGACGCCCGCGTCGCTGGCGGCGGACTTGCTCATCTTCGACGTCGGGTCCTGCAGGTCGTAGATGCGGGCCGTGTCCTTCTGGATCATCGGCTCCGGGATCCGGAAGACGTCGCCGAACCGCGAGTTGAAGCGCTTCGCGAGGTCGCGCGTGAGCTCCACGTGCTGCTTCTGGTCGTCGCCGACGGGCACGAGCTCGGTGCCGTAGAGCAGGATATCGGCCGCCATGAGCGTCGGGTACGCGAAGAGGCCGAGCGTCGTCGCGTCGGCGCCCTGCTTCTGCGACTTGTCCTTGAACTGGGTCATGCGGCTGGCCTCGCCGAACCCGGTGAGCGTGTTGAGGATCCACGCGAGCTCCGCGTGCGCCGACACGTGCGACTGCACGAAGAGCGTCGAGACGGCCGGGTCGATGCCCGCCGCGATGTACTGCGCGGCGGTGCGCCGGGTGCTCGCCCGGAGCGCCGCGGGATCCTGCGGGACGGTGATGGCGTGCAGGTCGACGACGCAGAACACGGCGTCGTGCGTGCTCTGCAGCTCCTTCCACTGGAGGAGCGCGCCGATGTAGTTGCCGATCTGCAGCGAGTCGGCGGACGGCTGCATGCCGGAGAAGAGGACGGGACGTGCGGTCATGGCGATGCCTTCGTGAGGGGGAGCGCGGGGCGCTCGCGGGGCGCCGGGGCGGCGCGGAGGGAGGGGAGTGCGAGGCGGGGCGACGGGTCAGATCGCGTAGTCGACGACCACGGGCGTGTGGTCCGACCATCGCTGGTCGTACGCCTCGGCGCGGTCGACCGCGTAGCCCACGACCTTCTCGGCGAGGGCCGGGGTCGCGAGCTGGTAGTCGATGCGCCAGCCGGTGTCGTTGTCGAACGCCTTGCCGCGCCAGCTCCACCACGTGTACGGGCCGTCGACCTCGCCGGCCTGCTGGCGGCCGACGTCCACCCAGCCGAGGCCGGGGCCGGTGGATCCGTCGACGCCCGTGATCTCCTCGCCGCTCGCGCCGAGGATGCGGTCGAGGTAGGCGCGCTCGCGCGGCAGGAACCCGGCGCGCTTCACATTGCCCTTCCAGTTGCGGATGTCGAGCTCGCGGTGCCCGACGTTGAGGTCGCCCACGACCACCGCGAGCTCGGAGTGCGCGGCGATCTCGGGCAGGCGCCGCTCCATCCCGTCGAGGAACCTCCACTTCTCGTCCTGCTTGGCGGTGCCGACCTCGCCGGAGTGCACGTAGGCGCTCACGACCGTGACGATGGTGCCGTCCACGTCGTAGTCGGCCTCGAGCCAGCGGCCCGCGCTGTCGAAGTCCTCCTCGCCGATGGCGACGCGGTGGATGTCCGCGCGGCGGCGGCTCGCGATCGCGACGCCCGCGCGGCCCTTGGCGGTCGCGGCGTCGTGCAGCACGTTCCACTCGGGGCCGAGGAGGCCCTCGATGTCGCTCGTCTCGGCGCGGACCTCCTGGATGGCGAGGATGTCGACGTCACGCGTGGCGAGCCAGTCGCCCATGCCCTTGCGGAACGCGGCCCGGATGCCGTTCGTGTTGATGGACGCGACGCGGAGGTTCGAGGGCATGGTCTCGATCCTAACGGCGGCGTCGGCGGCGGAGTCCGAGCAGCACCCGCGTGATGCCGCGCGACTGGTCGTACCGCTCCCGCTCCCGCGCGCGCTCCTCCTCCTCGAGGATCCGGCGGGCCTCGTCGAGCTTCGCGAGCCGCTCCCTCTCGAGCTGCTCGGGGGTGAGGTCGCGGGCGTCGATGCCCTTGTCGGCCATGCTCACGGCGATCCACGACGCGCAGATCAGGATGACCTGGCAGATGAGGTTGAACCAGATCAGGAGCCCGATGATCACCGCGAACGACGCGAGCAGCGGGTTCCGGCTCGCGCCGCCGAGGAGCGCCGTGCCGAGCACCTTGAGCACGCCCATGGCGACGCCGCCGAGGAGCGCGCCCTGGAGGAGCTGCGGCCGCGGGATCCTGACGCCCGACAGGATCCGGTACGCCCCCGCGAGCACGGCCGTGTCGAGCGCGAGCACGAGCGCGAGGCCCACGGTGCGGCCGACGACGACGGCGAGCAGCGAGTCCTCGCCGACCTGCATCAGCCCGAACACGAAGCCGAGGAGCCCGGTGCTGACCACCGAGAGCGCCGCCGAGAGCAGCATCGCGAGCGCGAACACCAGGGCGAGCCCGAGGTCCTTGACCTTGAGGAGCAGGAAGAACGTGGTGGGCGGCGGCAGCTCGAAGATGCGGCGCACCGAGTCGCGCGTCGAGGCCAGCCAGCCGAGCGCGGTCACGAGCAGGCCGATGGAGCCCACGATGCCCGCGATGGAGATGGTGCTCGACTTCAGCAGCTCCTGCGGATCCTCGATCACTCCATCCGGTCCGAAGAGGCCGGGCACCGCCCCCTGGATCAGCGTGAGCAGCGAGTCCAGCAGCAACGGGTTGTCCGCGAGCACGGATCCCGCCACGGAGAACCCGACGGCCAGCGCCGCGAACACCGCGAAGACCGCCTGGTACGACATGCCGGCCGCGAGGATCGGTCCGCCCGCTGCCCCGTAGGCGAGGAACACCCGCACGGGCTTCAGCGCCATCACGCGGGCGAAGAGCGCGGGGATGCCGGTGGGCGCGGTCGGCTCCGCGGGCGTCGTGCCGGTGGAGGGGGATGCGGGACGTCCGCGGCCGTCGGGGGCGGTCATCCCCCGAGGATACGGTCCGCCGAGCCCCTGGTAGCGTGGACGGGCCGTTCCGGCAGCCCGACCGGACAGGCCACCCGCGCCGACGACGTCCGTCCGCGCGTCACGCACCCGAGCGAGGGAGTCCCTGTGCGCATCACCGGCATCGGAGTAGGACACGGAGTGGCCACCGGCCCCGTCATGCGGATGCCCGACCCGCTGCCCGAGCCCGGCACCGAGGCATTCACGGGCGACGCCGACGCCGAGGTCGCCCGCGTCGCCGACGCCCTCGCCGCGACGGCCGACGACCTGGCCGCGCGCGGAGCCCGCGCCGGCGGCGACGCGAAGGACGTGCTCGACGCGCAGTCGCTCATGGCGCGCGATCCCGCCCTCCTCGACTCGGTCGGCCGCCTCGTCGGCCAGGGTCGCTCGGGCGAGCGCGCCGTGTTCGAGGCGTTCGCCACCTTCCAGGAGCTCCTCACGGGCATGGGCGGCTACATGGCCGAGCGCGCGGCGGACCTCGCCGACGTCGCGCAGCGCGTCATCGCCCGCCTCCGCGGCGTGCCCGCGCCCGGCATCCCCACCGCGGACGCGCCCTTCGTCCTCGTCGCGCGCGACCTCGCGCCCGCCGACACCGCCCTCCTCGAGCTCGACCGCGTGCTCGCCCTGGTCACCACGGACGGCGGCCCCACCAGCCACACCGCGATCCTCGCCCGCAGCCGCTCCATCCCCGCCATCGTCGGCGCGACGGGCGCGGCCGACCTCGTGGAGGGCACCGAGGTCGTCGTCGACGCCGCGGCCGGCCTCGTCATCGCGGACCCGTCCGACGCCGAGCGCGAGGACGCCGTCCGCCGGATCCGCGCCCGCGAGGAGGCGCTCGCCGCCCCCGTCACCGACGGCGCGCTCGCCGACGGCACCCCCGTCCCGCTCCTCGCCAACCTCGGATCCCCGGCCGAGGCCGCGCGCGCGGTCGAGCTCGGCGCCGAGGGCGTCGGTCTGTTCCGCACCGAGTTCCTGTTCCTCGACGCCGCCGAGGCCCCGTCCGTCGCCGCGCAGACCGCGCAGTACACCGCGCTCCTCGAGGCCTTCCCGGGCCGCAAGGTCGTCGTCCGCGCGCTCGACGCCGGCGCCGACAAGCCCCTCGCCTTCCTGACCGACGCCGACGAGGAGAACCCCGCGCTGGGCCTCCGCGGCCTGCGTGCCCTCCGCGCGCACGAGCAGATCCTCCGCGACCAGCTCACCGCCCTGGCGGCGGCCGACGCGGCCACCGACGCCGACCTCTGGGTCATGGCGCCCATGGTCGCCGACGCCGAGGAGACGGCGTACTTCGTCGAGCTCGGCCGCGAGCTCGGCCTCCGCACGGTCGGCGTCATGGCGGAGGTGCCGTCGCTCGCGCTCCTCGCCGACCAGGTCGTGGAGGTCGCCGACTTCGTGAGCGTCGGCACGAACGACCTCACGCAATACACGATGGCGGCGGACCGCCTGCTCGGCTCGGTCGCCTCCTACCAGGACCCGTGGCACCCGGCGGTCCTCCGCCTCGTGCGCGCCCTCGGCGACGCCGGCCGCGCGACCGGCACGCCCGTCGGCATCTGCGGCGAGGCGGCGGCGGATCCGCTCCTCGCGGTGGTCCTCGTCGGCCTCGGTGCCACGAGCCTCTCGATGACCCCGGCGGCGCTGGCCGACGTCCGCCTCGAGCTGTCGCACCGCACCCTCGACGACGCGCGCACGGCCGCCGAGGCCGTGCTCACGGCGCGCACCGCAGCCGAGGCCCGTGCTGCCGCCGAGCGGATCCTCGTCGCCCGGTAGACCCGCGCTCTGACTCCGCCCGCTCAGGCGGAAGGCCCCGCCGCTCCGAGGAGCTGCGGGGCCTTCGTGGTGCGGGGGAGCGGAGGCGCTACGCCTTGCCGCGCATGATCGCCTGCTTGACCTCGGCGATCGCCTGCGTCACCTGGATGCCGCGCGGGCACGCCTCGGAGCAGTTGAAGGTCGTGCGGCAGCGCCACACGCCCTCCTTGTCGTTGAGGATGTCGAGGCGCACGTTCGACTCGTCGCGCGAGTCGAAGATGAAGCGGTGCGCGTTGACGATGGCGGCGGGGCCGAAGTACTGGCCATCGGTCCAGAACACGGGGCAGGACGACGTGCACGCGGCGCAGAGGATGCACTTGGTGGTGTCGTCGAAGCGGGCGCGCTCGGCCGCGGACTGGATCCGCTCCTTGCCCTTCTCCGGCTTCGTGTTGGAGATGAGGAACGGCTGCACGTCGCGGAACGACTCGAAGAACGGCTCCATGTCGACGACGAGGTCCTTCTCCAGCGGCAGGCCCTTGATGGCCTCCACGTAGATGGGCTGCGAGATGTCGAGGTCCTTGATGAGCGTCTTGCAGGCCAGGCGGTTGCGGCCGTTGATGCGCATCGCGTCGGATCCGCACACGCCGTGCGCGCAGGAGCGGCGGAAGGTCAGCGACCCGTCCTGCTCCCACTTGATCTTGTGCAGCGCGTCGAGGATGCGGTCGGTCGGGTAGACCTCGACGTCGAAGTCCTCCCACCTCGGCTCCGCGTCCTGGCCGGGCAGGTACCGGCGGATGATGAGGGTCACCGTGAAGGTGGGGATGGCCGAGGCCTCTCCCGCGGGAGGTGCGTCCAGTGTTGCGGTGCTCACGTGTGCGGTCCTATTCCGATCGGTGATGCGGTGATGTGCGGCGGCGCTGACCCGAGGGGTCAGTACTTCCGCTCCATCGGCTGGTAGTTCGTGATGACCACGGGCTTGGTGCTGAGCTTGATGTGGTCGCCGGCGTCCGTGCTGTGGGCGTCGCCGGTGAGGTACGCCATGGTGTGGACCATGTAGTTCTCGTCGTCCCGCTTCGGGAAGTCCTCGCGGAAGTGCCCGCCGCGGCTCTCCTTGCGGTACATCGCCGAGTAGACGACGACCTCCGCGAGGTCGAGGAGGAAGCCGAGCTCGATGGCCTCGAGCAGGTCCGTGTTGAAGCGCTGGCCCTTGTCCTGCACCTGGATGTTCGTGTACCGCTCGCGCAGGTCGGCGATCACCTTGGTGACCTCGATCAGCGTGTCCTCGGTGCGGAACACCTGGGCGTTGCGGTCCATCGACTCCTGCAGCTCGCGACGCAGCGTCGAGATCCGCTCGGTGCCGTTGGAGTTGCGCGCGCCCTCGACGAGGCCCTTGACGAAGTCGGCCGCGTCGGCGGGAAGCGGCGTGAAGTCGACCGTCTTCACGTACTCGGCCGCGTAATTGCCCGCGCGCTTGCCGAAGACGTTGATGTCGAGGAGCGAGTTCGTGCCGAGGCGGTTGGATCCGTGCACCGAGACGCACGCGCACTCGCCGGCCGCGTAGAGGCCGGGAACCACGGTCGTGTTGTCGGAGAGGACCTCGGCCTTGATGTTGGTGGGGATGCCGCCCATCGCGTAGTGCGCGGTCGGCAGCACGGGCACGGGCTCCGTGTACGGCTCGACGCCGAGGTACGTGCGCGCGAACTCCGTGATGTCCGGGAGCTTCGCGTCGATGACGGCGGGCTCCAGGTGCGTGATGTCGAGGTAGACGTAGTCCTTGTTCGGTCCCGCGCCGCGGCCCTCGCGGATCTCCGTCGCCATGCAGCGCGCCACGATGTCGCGGGGAGCCAGGTCCTTGATGGTGGGGGCGTACCGCTCCATGAAGCGCTCGCCCTCGCTGTTGCGGAGGATCGCGCCCTCGCCGCGGGCCGCCTCCGACAGGAGGATGCCGAGGCCTGCCAGGCCGGTCGGGTGGAACTGGAAGAACTCCATGTCCTCGAGCGGCAGGCCCTTGCGCCAGATGATCCCCACGCCGTCGCCCGTGAGCGTGTGCGCGTTCGAGGTCGTCTTGTAGATCTTGCCGAAGCCGCCGGTCGCGAAGATCACGGCCTTGGACTGGAAGACGTGGATCTCGCCGGTGGAGAGCTCGAGGGCCACGACGCCCGCGGGCTGCTCCTTGCCGTCGACCTCCGCCATGACGAGGTCGAGGACGTAGAACTCGTTGAAGAAGTTGATGCCGAACTTGACGCAGTTCTGGTACAGCGTCTGCAGGATCATGTGGCCCGTGCGGTCCGCCGCGTAGCAGGACCGGCGGACGGGGCTCTTGCCGTGGTCGGCCGTGTGGCCGCCGAAGCGGCGCTGGTCAATCTTGCCGTCGGGCGTGCGGTTGAAGGGCAGGCCCATGTTCTCGAGGTCGATGACCGCGTCGATGGCCTCCTTCGCGAGGATCTCCGCCGCGTCCTGGTCGACGAGGTAGTCGCCGCCCTTGACGGTGTCGAAGGTGTGCCACTCCCAGCTGTCCTCCTCGACGTTCGCGAGGGCGGCCGCCATGCCGCCCTGCGCGGCGCCCGTGTGGGAACGGGTGGGGTAGAGCTTCGAGATGACGGCCGTGTTCGCCTGCGGTCCCGCCTCGATCGCCGCGCGCATGCCGGCGCCGCCCGCACCCACGATCACGATGTCGAACTGGTGGTAGTGGACGCCGTCCACGATGGTGCTCGCGGAGGGCTCGGAACCGGGGGTCGCGGTGTCAGTGGTCACGGGCTTCTTTCTCGAGGCGGATGGGGAAGCGGGCTACAGGTCGCCGCAGAAGGAGGGGAGCAGGTCGGCGGGCTGGCCGGCGGGGCACGGGTCGAAGGTGAAGACGACCAGCGTGCCGAGCACCAGCAGGACGACCGTGGACGTCACGAGCGCGCCCTTGAGGATCGTGCGGGTGCGGGGCGACGCGGCGTAGTCGTTCACGAGGGTGCGCATGCCGTTGGCGCCGTGGATGACCGCGAGCCAGAGCAGCGCGATGTCCCACACCTTCCAGAACGGGTCGGAGAGCTTGCCGCCGACGAAGGCGAAGTCGATGGCCTTGATGCCCTCGCCGTTGATGAGGTTGACGTAGAGGTGGCCGAAGATGAGCACGACGAGCACGACGCCCGAGGCGCGCATGTACATCCAGCCCCACTTCTCCCAGTTCACGCCGCCCTGCTTGCGCGGCTGCCGGGGCTGGCGGGGACGCTCGATGCTCACCTGCTGTGCGATGTCGCTCATGATCAGATCCATCCCGCTTCGCTGAACACGTTGATGAGGTGGCGCGGCACGAAGCCGGCCATGAGCACGACCCACAGCCCGATGACCACGTAGAACATGAGGCGCTGGTGCTTGGCGCCGAAGCGCCAGAAGTCGATGAGGATGATCCGCAGCCCGTTGAGCGCGTGGAACCCGATGGCGCCGACGAGCGCGACCTCGCCGATGCCCATGACGGGGTTCTTGTAGGTCCCGATGACCGCGTTGTACGCCTCGGGGCTCACGCGGATGAGGCTCGTGTCGAGCACGTGCACCAGGAGGAAGAAGAAGATGGACACGCCGGTGATGCGGTGCAGCACCCATGACCACATGCCCTCGCGGCCCCGGTACAGCGTCCCCGCGGGGACCTTCGGTGCGCGAGCGATGTGCGGTTCGCGGGTTCCTGCCGTCTTGATGGACACGGAACGACCCTCCCTGATGCTGGTGCCCCGTGGGCGGAGCGCCTTCGCGCCGACATTGCGCGTCGCCGTCGAGTCTACGGCCCGGGTCCGCGCGGTCACCCGTTAGGGCACCCTAAGCGTCGACGTCCGCCGGAGGGCCCTGATCAGGCGACGACGGGGACGGGCCCGGCGCCCGCGGCGTCGTTCGCGTGCAGCGCCGAGCGGCGGGCCGAGACGGCGCGGCCGTAGTGCCCGATGAGCTCGTCGCCGATCGTGGCCCAGGAGCGGCCGAGGACCGCCCGTCGACCGGCCTCGCCCATCCGCAGGCGCATGGGCTCGCTCGCGACGAGCTCGTCCACCAGCCGTCGCAGGTGCGCGTCCCGCGGTGAGGCGGGATCGAAGAGGAACCCGTCCGTGCCGTGGTCGACGAGGTCGATGGGGCCGCCGGCGTGCGGCGCGACCACCGGGAGGCCGGACGCGTGCGCCTCCTGCACGGTCTGGCCGAACGTCTCCTCGGTGCCGGTGTGCACGAACACGTCCATGGCGGCGTACGCGGCCGCGAGCTCGCGACCGCCCACGCGGCCGAGCCACGTGACGGGCATGCCCGCCAGGGCGCGGCGGGCGGAGGCCTGGCTCGGGCCGTCGCCGGCGATGAGGAAGCGCACGCCGCGGATCCCGCGGAGGGCCTGGAGGCGCTCGAGCTGCTTCTCGGGGGCGATGCGCCCCACGTAGCCGACGACCGTCTCGCCGCCCGGCGCGACGCGGTGCCGCAGCGCGACCGCGTCCTCCATGGCCCGGTTGCGCGGGTGGTAGCGGTCGAGGTCGACGCCGCGGCCCCAGCGGGCGACGCGCTCGACGCCCGCCGCGGCGAGGTCGGCGGCCGCGGCGCTCGAGGGCGCGAGGGTCAGGTCGGCGCCCTGGTGGATCCAGCGCACGAGCCGCCACACGTACGGCGCGGTCGCGGCCAGCCTGTTCCGGCGCGCGTAGCCCGCGACGTCGGTCTGGAAGATGGCGACGGAGGGCGTGTCGATGCGCGTCGCGGCGGCGATGGCCTGCGCCCCCAGGAAGAGGGGCGACGCGGCGTGCAGCACGTCCGGCGCGAAGTCGGTGAGGAGGCGCAGCACCTGGGGGTTGGGGATCCCGACCGGGAACTGCCGGTAGGCGAAGGCGGGCACGCCGTGGACGGGGAAGCCCGCGAACTCGGACGGGGCGCCGGCGTCCGGGGCGATCACGATGGCCTGGTGCCCGCGGTCCCGCAGGTGCTCGAGCACCCGGCAGACGCTCGTGGTCACGCCGTTGACGGTGGGGAGGAAGCTCTCGCTGACGACGGCTACGCGCATGCCCTCGACGCTAGGCACGGGTGCCGACGCCGTCGCCGCGGCCCCGTGAACGCCCCGTTGCCGTCGCGTGAACTCGGCGCATCCGGCTGTTTCCCAGGGTGCCGATAGTGTGGGCCCATGACCGAGCAGACGAGCGCGATCTCCCGTTTCTACAGCGTGATCCCCGCGGGGGGCGTGGGCTCCCGCCTCTGGCCGCTGTCCCGCGCGGACGCCCCGAAGTTCCTGCACGACCTCACCGGCTCCGGCCGCACGCTGCTCCGCGACACGTGGGAGCGTCTCGCCCCGCTGTCCGGCGAGGACCGGATCATGGTCGTCACCGGCCGCGCCCACCGCGCCGCCGTCGAGGCCCAGCTGCCCGAGCTCACCGACCCGAACGTGGTCCTCGAGAGCGAGGGGCGCGACAGCACCGCCGCGATCGCGCTCGCGGCGGCCATCCTCCAGCGCCGCGAGCCGGGCGTCATCATCGGCTCGTTCGCGGCCGACCACGTCATCGCCGACCCGGACCGCTTCCGCGACACCGTGCGCGAGGCCGTCATCGCCGCCGACGCCGGCTACATCACCACCATCGGCATCACGCCCACCGAGCCTGCCACCGGCTTCGGCTACATCCACACCGGCAAGGCGCTCAGCATCCCGGACGCCCCGCACGCCCTCGAGGTCGCGTCGTTCGTGGAGAAGCCGAGCATCGGCGTCGCCCGCGGCTACGTGAAGGGCGGCACGCACCTCTGGAATGCGGGCATGTTCATCGCCCGCGCGGACCGCCTGCTCGAGGAGCTCGGCCGCACCGAGCCCGAGCTGCTGAAGGGCGTGCTCGAGCTCGCCGAGGCGTGGGACACCGCCGACCGCGGTCTCGTCGTCGACCGCGTGTGGCCGAACCTCAAGAAGATCGCGATCGACTACGCCGTCGCCGAGCCCGCCGCCGCCCGGGGCGCGCTCGCCGTGATCCCCGGCCGCTTCACCTGGGACGACGTGGGCGACTTCGCCTCCGTCGCCAAGATGCACTCCAGCGGCCGCAAGTCCGACCTCGTGATCCTGGGGGAGGACGCGCGCGTCCTGTCCGACGCGTCGAGCGGCATCGTCGTGGCCAACAGCAAGCGCGTGATCAGCCTCATCGGCGTGCGCGACATCGTCGTGGTGGACACCCCCGACGCCCTGCTCGTGACCACCAAGGAGAACGCGCAGCGCGTCAAGAGCGTGGTGGACGCGCTCAAGCTCAGCGGCGGGACGGACGTCCTGTAACGAAGGGGTAACGAACCCTCCGGGCGCTCTCCGCGGCCGGAAGGGGCCGGGAGCGCCGCCGTTAGATTCCGGGGATGCCCCGCACCCGCCGCGCCGTCCGCGCCGCCATCCTGCCCATCGCCCTCCTCTCCGCCGCGGCCCTCGCCGGGTGCGGCGCGGCCCCCGAGACCGGCACCACCTCGGCCGCCGCGAGCGACTACTGCGCCCGCATGGTCACCAACTCCGGCGGCCTGCAGGACCGCTCCTTCAACCAGTCGAGCTGGGAGGGGCTGCAGCGCGCGGAGAAGGAGCTCGGGATCCAGGCCGACGTCCTCGTCTCGACCTCGGAGACGGACCTCGCCCCGAACGTCGAGCAGGCGGTGGGCACGGGCTGCGGCTTCATCCTCACCGTCGGCTACGAGCTGGCGGAGGCCACGTCGGCGGCGGCCGCGGAGAACCCGGACGTGCACTTCTCCATCGTGGACGAGGTCGTCGACGCCCCGAACGTCAAGCCGCTCGTCTTCGACACGGCGCAGGCGTCCTACCTCGCGGGCTACCTCGCGGCGGGCGTGAGCCAGACGGGCAAGGTCGGCACCTTCGGCGGCGGCAACCAGCCGCCCGTCACCCTCTTCATGGACGGCTTCGTCGACGGGGTGGCCGCGTACAACCAGGCGCACGGCACGAGCGTCGTCGCGCTCGGCTGGGACGCCGCCGCGCAGGACGGCACCTTCACCGGCGACTTCGAGGACGTGTCGAAGGGCCAGACCACCACGCAGAACCTGCTCGACCAGGGCGCCGACGTGATCATGCCGGTCGCCGGCCAGGTGGGGGAGGGCGCGGCCTCGGCGATCCTCGCGCACGGCAGCGGCAAGCTCATCTGGGTCGACAACGACGGCTACGACACGCTGCCCGCCGAGTACCGGCCGCTCCTGCTCACGAGCGTGCTCAAGGACACGGGCCAGGCCGTGGTCGACATCGTGGCCGACGACCAGAAGGGGTCGTTCACGTCGGAGCCGTACGTGGGCACGCTCGCGAACGGCGGCGTGGGCCTCGCGCAGTACCACGACCTCGCCGCCGCGGTGTCGCCCGAGCTGCAGTCCGAGCTCGACGCGCTGAAGGCCCGCATCGTGTCCGGCGACGTGCAGGTGAAGTCGGTCTCGACCCCGTAGCAGAGCCCGTGTTGCCGCGGTGTTTCGGGGCCGTCCCGGATCGATAACGCTTGCGCGCGGGGGCCCGATCGGGGCACGGGATGCATTCCCGTGCATGGGTAACATGAACGCACATCGCCCGGCTGACCCGGGCTGCACCTGGAGGCCACAGTGACCATCACCACCCGAAAGGCCGCCCTCGGCGGTCTCGCCGCCGTCGGCATCACCGCGATCCTCGCGGGCTGCGGCGCCGCCCCCGAGTCGACCGCGGGAGGCACCGGCGGCGCCGCGAAGAGCGACCTCGTGTCCTGCATGGTCTCCGACTCCGGCGGATTCGACGACAAGTCGTTCAACCAGCTCGGCTTCGAGGGCCTCACCAAGGCGGCCACCGACCTCGGCCTCGAGACCCCGAAGACGGTCGAGTCGGCTGCCGAGACCGACTTCGCGCCGAACCTCACCAACCTCGCCGACCAGGGCTGCGGCCTCATCGTCACCGTCGGCTTCCTGCTCGCGGACGCCACCAAGGAGGCGGCGGCCGCGAACTCCGACATCGAGTACGCGATCATCGACGACGCCTCGATCGACGCCCCGAACGTCAAGCCCATCACCTTCAACACCAGCGAGGCCGCGTTCCTCGCGGGCTACTCCGCGGCGGCCTACTCGAAGACCGGCACCGTCGGCACCTTCGGCGGCCTGCAGATCCCGACCGTCACGATCTTCATGGACGGCTTCGTCGACGGCGTGAACTACTACAACGAGCAGAAGGGCAAGGACGTCAAGGCCATCGGCTGGGACGTCGCGAGCCAGAGCGGGTCGTTCACCGGCGAGTTCGTCGCCAACCAGACGGCCAAGACCGCCGCCCAGACCCTGATCGACCAGGGCGCGGACGTCATCATGCCCGTCGGCGGACCGATCTTCCTCAGCGCCGGCGAGGCCATCCGCGACTCCAGCGACAAGAAGGTCGTCATGGTGGGCGTCGACTCCGACGCGTACGAGACCGCGCCCGACCTCAAGGACCTCTTCCTCACCTCGGTGCTCAAGGGCATCGACGCGGGCGTCGAGGACGTCGTGAAGACGGCGGCGGACGACAAGTTCGACGCGACCCCCTACGTGGGCACGCTGAAGAACGGCGGCGTGGACATCGCCCCGTTCCACGACTACGAGTCCGAGGTCCCGTCGGACCTCTCGGGCGAGCTCGAGACGATCAAGGCCGGCATCATCGACGGCTCGATCTCGGTCGAGTCGCCGTCGTCTCTGACGAAGTAGCATCGAACGCACCGCGGGGGGATCGGCAGGCGCCGGTCCCCCCGCCGCGTGTCCACCCGACCCACCGAACGGATTGATCCGATGAAGCTCGAACTGCGGGGCATCACCAAGCGCTTCGGCGCCCTGGTCGCCAACGACCACATCGACCTCGTGGTCCAGCCGGGGGAGATCCACTGCCTCCTGGGCGAGAACGGCGCAGGCAAGTCCACGCTCATGAACGTGCTCTACGGCCTGTACCAGGCCGAGGAGGGCGAGATCCTCCTCGACGACCGGGTGGCGCGCTTCGCCGGACCCGGCGACGCCATGGCCGCCGGCATCGGCATGGTGCACCAGCACTTCATGCTCATCCCCGTCTTCACGGTCGCGGAGAACGTCATGCTCGGGCACGAGGAGACGAAGCTCGGCGGCCGGCTCGACCTGGCCGGCGCCCGCGCGAAGGTGCGCGAGATCTCCGCCCGCTTCGGCTTCGACGTCGACCCGGACGCGCTCGTCGCCGACCTGCCCGTCGGCGTGCAGCAGCGCGTCGAGATCATCAAGGCCCTGTCACGCGACGCCGAGGTGCTCGTGTTCGACGAGCCGACGGCCGTGCTCACGCCGCAGGAGACCGACGAGCTCATGGTCATCATGAAGCAGCTGCGGGACGCCGGCACGGGCATCGTCTTCATCACCCACAAGCTGCGGGAGGTGCGCGAGGTCGCGGACCGCATCACGGTGATCCGCCTCGGCAAGGTCGTCGGCGAGGCCGAGCCCACCGCGAGCAACGCCGAGCTCGCGTCGCTGATGGTCGGCCGGAGCGTGTCGCTGACGGTGGCGAAGGAGCCGGCGACGCCCGGCGACGCCGCCCTCGTGGTGCGCGACCTCACGGTGATCGACGCCGCCGGCCAGGTGGTCGTCGACGGCGTGAGCTTCGAGGTGCACGCGGGGGAGATCCTCGCCATCGCGGGCGTGCAGGGCAACGGGCAGACCGAGCTCACGGAGGCGATCCTGGGGCTGCAGCCGCGCGTGTCCGGCACCATCGACCTCGACGGCACGCGCCTCACGGGCCGCTCCGTCCGCCGGGTGCTCGACGCGGGCGTCGGCTTCGTGCCCGAGGACCGCAACGAGGACGGGCTCGTCCCGGAGTTCACCATCGCCGAGAACCTCATGCTCGACCGCTCCGACAGCCCGCCGTTCGTCGTCGCCGGATCCCTGAAGCTCGGCTACCTCGACGAGTTCGCCCGCGATCGCGTGCGCGAGTTCGACATCCGCACGCAGGGCATCGACACGCACGTCGGCCGGCTCTCCGGCGGCAACGCGCAGAAGGTCGTGCTCGCGCGCGAGCTCAGCCGGGACCTGCGCCTGTTCGTCGCGGCACAGCCCACCCGCGGCCTCGACGTGGGATCCATCGAGTTCGTGCACACGCGCGTCGTCGAGACGCGCGACCGCGGCCTGCCCGTCATCGTCGTCTCCACCGAGCTCGACGAGGTCGCGGCGCTGGCCGACCGCATCGCCGTGATGTACCGCGGCGGCATCGTCGGCATCGTCCCGGGCGACACCCCGCGCGATGTGCTCGGCCTGATGATGGCCGGCGAGGTCCCCGCATCCGTCCCCACCACCACGACCGCCGGAGGGCGCACCGCATGACCGACGACACCACTCGTCCCGAGGGCCAGGGGCCCGAGGACCCGTCCGCGGGGCAGCTGCCCGCGTCCGGCCGCGAGGCCGGATCCGTGGGCGACCCCACCCGCTCCGAGACGCCCGCGGGCGTGCCTGCCGTGGCGAGCGCCGACGGCGACGGGGGATCCCGCGCCGGCCAGGTGCTCCGCGAGATCGCGAGCGGCAGCGCGCTGCTGTCGGTGCTCGCGGTCGTGCTCTCGCTCGTGGTCGGCGCGCTGCTCATCGCCGTCACCGACGAGGAGACGCAGAAGGCGGCGGGGTACTTCTTCAGCCGCCCGCTCGACACGCTCCGGGCCGGCTGGGACGCCGCGTCGGGCGCCTACTCCGCGCTCTTCCAGGGGTCGATCTACAACTTCCGTCGGCCGGGCTTCGCGAACGGCATCAAGCCGCTGACCGAGACGCTGACGTTCGCCACCCCGCTCATCGCGGCCGGCCTCGGCGTCGCGCTCGCGTTCCGCGTGGGGCTGTTCAACATCGGCGCCCGCGGCCAGATGCTCATCGCCGCCGCGTGCGCCGGCTGGGTCGGCTTCAGCTTCGACCTGCCGCCCGTGATCCACCTCGTGCTCGCCGTCGGCGCGGGCATCGTCGGCGGCGCGGTGTGGGGCGGGATCGTCGGCCTCCTCAAGGCGCGCACCGGCGCCCACGAGGTGATCGTCACGATCATGCTCAACTACGTCGCGTTCTACCTCCTCTCCTACCTGCTGCGGACGCCGGGCCTGCTGCAGGCGCCCGGGTCGAACAACCCGAAGACGCCCGCGATGCAGGACACCGCGATCTTCCCGGCGCTCCTCGGCGACGGGTACTCGCTGCACGCAGGCTTCCTCGTGGTCGTCATCGCGACGGTGATCGTCTGGTACCTCCTCAACCGCTCCGGCCTCGGTTTCCGCTTCCGCGCGGTGGGCGAGAACCCGAGCGCCGCGCGGGTCGCCGGCATCGACGTCAAGAACTCGTATCTCTACGCCATGCTCATCTCCGGCGGGCTCGCGGGCCTCGCGGGGGCGAGCCAGGTGCTCGGCACGGTCACCACGGGCTTCAGCTCGGGGATCGACGCGGGCATCGGCTTCGACGCCATCACGGTGGCGCTGCTCGGCCGCAGCCGGCCGTGGGGCGTGTTCGTCGCGGGGATCCTGTTCGGCGCGTTCAAGGCCGGCGGCTTCTCGATGCAGGCGGCCGAGGGCGTGCCCATCGACATCGTCGTGGTCGTCCAGTCGCTCATCGTCCTGTTCATCGCGGCGCCCCCGCTCGTGCGGGCGGTGTTCCGCCTCCCCGCGCCGGGCCAGGCGCGTCGCACCACCCGGACCCGGAAGGCGGCGATCGCCTCATGACCGCGACGACCCCCACGCAGGCGGCGTCTCCCGCGCCGCACGACCCCGCGGCCGCCGCGCTCGAGCGCGCCGTCGCGACCAGCTGGAAGGCGCCCGTCGCCTTCGGCGTCTTCACCGTGATCTCGCTGGTCCTGTTCGTGCTGCTGGGACGCGAGGGGTCGAGCACGTTCGGCCTCTCGACCGGCACCGACCTCATCCAGCTGGCGCCCCTCGTGCTGCCGACCGCCGCCACCGGCGTCGTCGTCACCGTGGCGCTCGCCGTGCTGACCGTGCTGTCCGTGCTGCTGGTGCGCCGGTCGGCGAAGGTGCCGCTGTGGTTCACCGCGGTGTTCGCGATCCTCTTCCTCGTCGCGTTCCTCACCTGGGCGTCCGCGGGCCAGACGATCCCGGTGCCCGGCCTCCTGGTCGGCACGGTCGCCCTGTCGGTGCCGCTGATCTTCGGCGCGCTCGGCGGCGTGCTCTCGGAGCGCGTGGGCGTCGTCAACGTCGCGATCGAGGGCCAGCTGCTGGCGGGCGCGTTCGTGTCCGCGGTGGTCGCCTCGATCACGGGTCAGCCGCTCATCGGCCTCGCGTCCGCGATGGTCGCCGGGATGCTCGTGTCGTTCGTGCTCGCGGCGTTCGCCATCAAGTACCTGGTCGACCAGGTCATCGTCGGCGTCGTGCTCAACGTGCTGGTCACGGGCCTCACGAGCTTCCTCTTCTCGCAGGTGCTCTCGGCCGACCCGGGCACGCTCAACTCGCCGCCGCGCTTCGACCGCATCGACATCCCGATCCTCGGCCAGATCCCGATCATCGGACCCGTGCTCTTCCGGCAGACGATCATCGTGTACCTCATGTACGTGGCCGTGTTCCTCGTCTGGTACTGCCTCTTCCACACGCGCTGGGGCCTCCGCCTCCGCGCGGTGGGCGAGCACCCGCAGGCCGCCGACACCGTGGGCATCAAGGTCTCCGCGACCCGCTTCTGGAACGTGTCCCTCGCGGGCGCGATCGCGGGCCTCGGCGGCGCGTTCTTCACGCTCGGGTCCGTCGGCGCCTTCAACAAGGAGATGACCGCGGGCGCGGGGTTCATCGCGCTGGCCGCCGTCATCTTCGGCCGGTGGGATCCGCTGCGCGCCACGCTCGCGGCCCTCCTGTTCGGCTTCGCGAGCAACCTGCAGAACGTCCTCGGCGTCATCGGATCGCCGGTGCCGAGCGAGTTCATGCTGATGCTGCCGTACGTCGTGACCATCGCCGCCGTCGCGGGCCTCGTGGGGCAGGTGCGCGGACCCGCCGCCGCCGGCAAGCCCTACGTGAAGTCGTGAGCGCCGTGGAGCCCGTCGAGTCGGGCGGCATCGACTGGGGATCGCTCCGCGAGGCGGCGCACGAGGCCATGGGCCGCGCGTACGTCCCGTACTCGCGCTTCCCCGTGGGCGTCGCGGCCATCGCGACCGACGGCCGCGTGATCACCGGCTG
The DNA here is from genome assembly GCF_016907085.1 of Clavibacter michiganensis. NCBI lineage: Bacteria > Bacillati > Actinomycetota > Actinomycetes > Micrococcales > Microbacteriaceae > Clavibacter > Clavibacter michiganensis. Next base: position 3,287,768 of record NZ_JAFBBJ010000001.1, read on the forward strand.
CAACGTCGAGAACGCGTCCTACGGCCTGACGCTCTGCGCCGAGTGCGCGCTCGTCTCCGTGCTGCACCTCACGGGCGGCGGCCAGCTCGTGGCCTTCACCTGCGTGGACGGCGACGGCAACATCCTCATGCCCTGCGGGCGGTGCCGGCAGCTGCTGTTCGAGCACGCGGTGCCGGGCATGCTCCTGGAGACCGTGTCGGGGATCCGGACGATCGACGAGGTGCTGCCTGACGCCTTCGGCCCGAGCACGCTGAACGCGTACGGGGACCGCTCGTGAGCGCCGCGTTCGACGTCGTCGACCTCATCCGGACCAAGCGCGACGGCGGCCGCCTCTCGACCGCCGAGATCGACTGGCTCGTGGCGGCCTACACCGACCGCTACGTGGCGGACGAGCAGATGGCAGCGCTCGCGATGGCGATCCTGCTGCGCGGCATGGACCGCACCGAGATCCGCGACCTCACGCTCGCCATGATCGCGAGCGGCGAGACGCTCGACTTCTCGCAGCTCGGCAAGCCCACGGTCGACAAGCACTCCACGGGCGGCGTGGGCGACAAGATCACCCTCCCGCTCATGCCGCTGGTCGCCTCCTACGGCGTCGCCGTGCCGCAGCTGTCCGGCCGCGGCCTCGGCCACACGGGCGGCACGCTCGACAAGCTCGAGTCGATCCCCGGCTGGCGCGCCGACCTCTCCACCGAGGAGATGGTGCGGCAGATGAAGGACCACGGCGGCGTGATCTGCGCGGCCGGCAGCGGCCTCGCCCCCGCCGACAAGCGCCTCTACGCGCTGCGCGACACCACGGGCACGGTCGAGGCCATCCCGCTCATCGCGTCGAGCATCATGAGCAAGAAGATCGCGGAGGGCACGGGCGCGCTCGTGCTCGACGTGAAGTTCGGATCCGGCGCCTTCATGACCGACATCGACCGGTCCCGCGAGCTCGCCCGCACCATGGTCGAGCTCGGCACCGACGCCGGCGTGCGGACCACCGCGCTCCTCACCGACATGGACGTGCCGCTGGGACTGGCCATCGGCAACGCCAACGAGGTGCGCGAGTCCGTCGAGGTGCTGAGCGGCGGCGGCCCCGCCGACGTCGTGGAGCTCACGCTCGCGCTCGCGCGGGAGATGCTCGCCGCGGTCGGGATCCCCGACGCGGACGTCGACGTCGCCCTCCGCGACGGCCGGGCCATGGACTCCTGGCGCGCCACCGTGCGCGCCCAGGGCGGGGATCCGGACGCCGCGATGCCCGTGGCGCGCGAGACCCACGTGGTCACCGCGGAGCGCGACGGCGTGCTCGTGCAGCAGGACGCCCTCCCGTTCGGCATCGCCGCCTGGCGCCTCGGCGCCGGACGCGCGCGCCAGGGCGACGCGGTGCAGCACGCCGCGGGCGTCGACCTGCACGCCAAGCCGGGGGACCGCGTCCGCCGCGGCGACCCGCTCTTCACGCTCTCGACCGACGAGCCCGAGCGGTTCGCCCGCGCGCTGGAGTCGCTCGAAGGCGCGTACCGCGTCGGCGACCCGGAGGGGCACGTCGCGCGCGGCCCGCTCGTGCGGGAGCGCATCACCGCCGAGGGCTGATCCGCCGCCGGCCGTCCTCGGAGGACACGGGTCGGCCGGGGCGGGCCGCGCGGCGCCTCAGCCGATGCGCGCGAGCGCGTCGACCACGACGTCCCAGAACCCGGAGTGGTCGAGCTCGACGGCGACCTGCGTCGTGCAGTCGGCGGGAGCGGGCCGGCGGAGGTCCGCCACCGTCATGCCGGTCGTGAGCGTGCCCGTCAGCTCCACGGAGATCGGCGCGCGCCGCACCGAGACGAGGCGCGGGTCGATGACGCGCGCCACGGCGCACGGGTCGTGCACGGGCGGGCTCGGGAAGTCCTGGCGGTCGTGGTAGGCGCGGCCGTAGGACTCCATCGAGTCGACCACGAAGCGCGCCGCGGGCGTGCCGAGCGCCGCGATGCGCGCCATGACCTCGGGGGTCGCCGTCGCCTGGTAGGTGAGGTCGAGGCCCACCATGGTCACGGGCCACGCCTCGCCGAACACGATGTGCGCGGCCTCGGGGTCGACCGCGATGTTGAACTCGGCCACGGCCGTGCGGTTGCCGTGGTGGTAGCCGCCGCCCATGAGCACGACCTCCTTCACGCGCTCGACGATGCGCGGCTCCCGGCGCACGGCCAGCGCGATGTTCGTGAGCGCCCCGAGCGGCACCAGCGTGATCTCGCCGGGCGCGTGCGCCATGACCGTCTCGATGATGAGGTCCACCGCGTGCCGCGGGTCGAGCGCGACGGCGGGCGTGGGCAGCTCGGGCCCGTCGAGCCCGGTCTCGCCGTGGATCTCGGGCGCCGTCATGACGGGCCGCACGAGCGGGCGCGCGCAGCCCGCGGCGACGGGGACGCCGTGGATCCCCGCGACGGTCGCGACCGCCAGCGCGTTCCGCGTCACCTTCTCCAGCGTCTGGTTGCCCGCGACGGTGGTGATGCCGACGAGCTCCACCTCGGGGCTCCCGTGGGCGAGCATCAGGGCGAGGGCGTCGTCGTGCCCCGGGTCGCAGTCGATCAGGATCTTGGTGGGCATGGGTCCTCCGGCCGGGTCGCGGCCCTCCGACGTCTCGCGCACCGATGGTTCGTGTGCCTACTACCTCGGCGTGGGCCGCGTCGAGGCTAGTAGATTCGTCCCATGACGATCGCTCCCGAGGACTCCACGCTGCCCGGCGGAGGGTCGTTCCGCGACCTCCCCAAGGTCTCCCTGCACGACCACCTCGACGGCGGCCTCCGCCCCGGGACGATCGTCGAGATCGCCCACGAGATCGGCCTCGAGCTGCCCGCCGAGGGCGCCGAGGCGCTCGGCGAGTGGTTCCGCACCAGCGCCGACTCCGGGTCGCTCGTCGAGTACCTCAAGACGTTCGACGTCACCATCGCCGTCATGCAGACCGAGGAGCACCTGGCGCGCGTGGCGCGCGAGTTCGTCGAGGACCTCGCGGACGACGGCGTCGTCTACGGCGAGATCCGCTGGGCGCCCGAGCAGCACCTCACGAAGGGCCTCTCGCTCGACCAGGCGGTCGAGGCCGTGCAGTCCGGCATCGAGGAGGCCGTGCGCGGCGTCGAGGAGGCGGGCGGATCCATCCGCGTCGGCCAGCTCGTCAGCGCCATGCGCCACCTCGACCGCGGCACCGAGATCGCCGAGCTCGCCATCCGCCATCGCGACCGCGGAGTCGTCGGCTTCGACATCGCGGGTCCCGAGGCCGGCTTCCCGCCGTCCCGCATGCAGGGCGCCTTCGACCTGCTGGCGCGCGAGTGGATGCCCCGCACCGTGCACGCGGGCGAGGCCGACGGCCTCGAGTCCATCCGCGGCGCGCTCCTCGACGGCCGGGCCCTCCGCCTCGGCCACGGCGTGCGGATCGCCGAGGACATCGAGATCGACAGCGAGGAGGGCGAGGACGTCTTCGTCACCCTCGGCACGCTCGCGCAGTGGGTCAAGGACCGCGGCATCCCGCTCGAGCTCAGCCCCTCGTCGAACCTGCAGACCGGTGCCATCGAGGCGTGGGGCGACGCGATGGTCGACCACCCCTTCGACCTGCTCTACCAGCTCGGCTTCGCCGTCACCGTGAACACCGACAACCGCCTCATGAGCGGCACGAGCATCAGCCGGGAGCTGGCCCTCCTCACGGACGCGTTCGCCTACGACCTCGACGACCACGAGGCCTTCCAGCTCAACGCGGCCGCCGCGGCCTTCCTGCCGCTGGAGGAGCGCGAGGCGCTCGCCGACATCATCTCCGACGGGTTCGCCCGCCTGTAGCGCGAGGCCCGAGGCCTCCCGTCCCGCTCGTCCCGCCAGCCCGCCCCGACAGAGAGGCCGCACCCCGTGCTCCCACCGCTCCCGGACGACGCCGTCACACTCGGTGCCGAGGCCGCCGACTGGCGCGCCGCCGTGCGCCTCGTGGGCGACGCGCTCGTCCGTTCGGGCGCGGCCACCCCGGAGTACGGGGAGGCCATGATCCGCGTCGTCGACGAGTTCGGCGCCTACGTCGTCATCGCCCCGGGGCTCGCGCTCGCGCACGCCCGGCCGGGTCCCGAGACGCTCGCCGACGGTCTGGCGGTCGTCACCCTCACGGAGCCGGTGGCGTTCGGGCACGCGCACAACGACCCCGTCGACGTGATCGTGGGGCTCGCCGTCACGACGGTCGACCGCCACGTGTCCTCGGTCGCCGACATGGCGAACATCTTCAACGACGCCACCGCCATCCCGCGGTTGCGCGCCGCCACCACCGTCGACGAGGTCCGGCGCGTCATGGCCGGCGAGGAGAGCGCATGAAGGTCGTCGCGATCTGCGGCGTGGGGATCGGCACGTCCGGCATCCTCAAGGTCAACGCGGAGCGCGCGCTCGCGCGGCTCGGCATCGAGGCGGACGTGACCGCAGCCGACCTCGCGAGCGTCGCCTCCCTCGGCGAGGATGCGCAGGTGATCCTCACGTCGCCGGAGCTCGTGGACCGCATCGGGGCCACGTACGCCGACGTCGTCGTGATCGAGAACTACTTCGACCTCGAGGAGATCTCGGCCAAGCTCGACGCCGCGCTGGGCTGAGCGGGCGGCCCGCCCGTCGGCGGGGCCTGCGCCTCGTCGGGATGCCCCGCGTCTCCGGCGGCCGACGTGCGCGCGTCTCCGCGCAGCACCACCACCAGCGCCGCGACGAGGGCCGCGGCGGCCACCGCGACGGCCGCCGCCGCGATCCCGGCAGAGGGCGACGTGACGGGCTCGCCGCGGAGCGCCTGCACCGTGACGATCGCGATCGCCGCCAGGTAGGCGATCGCCGCGATCGCCGTCAGCCGCATGCGCACCCGGTCGGGCGCGAACGCGGGGATCCGACGCCCGGCCGCGCCGAGGAGGAGGGCCGCGATCGGCAGCAGCTGCAGCGCGTGCATGCCGACGAAGTGCGGGATCCGCAGGTCGCCCGCCGTCGTGCTCCAGCCGAGCACGGGGATGCCGGGACCTCCGTCGTCCGCGCCCACCGTGTGGGCCCCGGCGACGCCGTGGAAGTCGGCGAGCTGGGCAGCGGTGGGCGACGTCATGAGGTAGGCCAGCCCGATGCCGACGAGCGCGATGAGGGCCCCCGCGCGGATCCCGAGGGTGAGCGCCGGGTCGGGGAGCCGGAGCCGCAGCACGGCGAGGCTCGTGACGAACGTGCAGAGGTAGAGCACGGTGATCGACGCGGCCATCACGGCCCACAGCGTCGTCGCGAGCGGGCTGGAGATGTTGAAGTGGCTCGTCGTCCCGGCGGCCGCCGCGCCCACGATGACCGCCTGCTCCACGACGAGCGCGACGGCCACGACGGTGCCCAGCCGGTGGGCCGTGCGCCGGAAGCGGGGGAGGTGCGCGATGAGCCAGGCCCAGGAGACGGCGTAGACGAGGATCGACAGCGAGAACTTGGCGGGCTTGTCCCAGACGGGCGCGCCCGTCACGACGCGGTCGTCGACCAGGCCGCCCGCGAGGCACGCCGCCGCGACCACGGCCATGAGCGCGGCGACCGCCATCAGCGGCCGGTGCCAGTCGTACGCGCGCCGGATCACGACGCGCCGCCCGTCGTCGGCCACGCGGGCATCGAGACCGTCGCCTGCGCGATCCGGCGGAGGCCCGCCGCCAGCTGGTCGCCCAGCACGGTGCCGACGACCATGAGCTCGGCCATGGCCGTGCGATCGGGGCGGGCCCGCACCGCCGCGAGGTCGGCGTCGGCCTGGATCGCCGCGGCCTGCGCGTAGCGCGCGAGGTAGGCGTCGTCCATCGGGTGGCCCGAGCGCGCGAACGCGTCGACGGCGCGCGCGGCCTGGGCGCGCCCGGCGTGCCCCTCGAGCACGCACCAGCCGGCGTCGGCGGTGACGGCGTCGACGCGGGCGAGCGCGTCCACGGGCGGGGGATCCATGGCCGGCGGGCCCGGCGTCAGCGCGTCCTGCGCCACCGCGAAGACGTCCTGCACGTGGCGGGCGTCGTCGTCGAGCACCGCGAGCACCTCGCGGGCGCGCGCGACGGGCAGCCGTCCCACGTCGATGAGGGCGCGGATCAGCCGGACGCGCCGCGCGTGCTCCTCGTCGTAGTCGGTGCGGTTGTCGCTCACGCGCGTGCCCGCGGGGAGCAGGCCCTCGCGGACGTAGTACTTGACCGTGGCGGGGGCCACGCCCGTGGCCTCGGCCAGCTCGGTGATGCGCATGCCACGAGGGTAGCGCACTGATAGCGTCACTACCAGTGAGCGTGCGAGAAGAGCCGCGGGCCGATGACGGCCCGCGGCTCCGGAGCGGCTAGACCTCGAGCAGCAGCGGCACGGCCTGCGCCAGGTCGGCGACGATGGCGCGCGCGGCGTCGCGGCGCTCGGCCACGGTGCCCTCGGTGCTCTGCGCGTCGAGGTAGACCTTGATCTTCGGCTCGGTGCCGCTCGGCCGCACGATGAGCCGGGCGCCGTCGCCGAGGTGGAAGCGGAGCACGTCGCTCGGCGGCAGGTCGGCCGTCCCCTCGGCGAGGTCGTCCATGCGCTCGACGCGACGGGACCCGATCGAGGCCGGCGGCGACTGCCGGAGCTTCGCCATGATGCGCGGGATGACGGCGAGGTCGGTGACGCGCACCGAGATCTGGTCGCTCGCGAAGGAGCCGAACCGCTCGGCGAACTCGCGGTCGTAGTCGTCGATGGTCTGCCCGCGCGACTTCAGCAGCATCACGCCGTGCAGCACGGCGACGGCCGCGGAGATGCCGTCCTTGTCGCTCGTGATCCAGGGCGCGACCAGGTAGCCGAGCGCCTCCTCGTAGCCGTAGATCAGGTCGGGCACGCGGCTGATCCACTTGAAGCCCGTGAGCGTCTCGCGGTAGCCGAAGCCCAGCTCGCGCGCGACGACCTCGAGCGCGGGGGAGGAGACGAGGGACGAGGCGAACGTGCCCGTGTTGCCGTCGGCCGCGTAGCGCTCGGCGATGCCGAGGCCGAGCAGCATGCCCACCTCGTTGCCGGAGAGCCGCCGCCAGGCGCCGTGCTCGTCCGCGATGGCGACCGCGAGCCGGTCGGCGTCCGGGTCGTTGGCGATGATGAGCTCGGCGTCGGACCGCACGGCCGCCTCGAACGCGAGGTCGAGCGCGCCCGGCTCCTCGGGGTTCGGGAACTCGACCGTGGGGAAGTCGGGGTCGGGATCCGCCTGGGCCGCGACGACGACGGGAGCGTCGACGCCGACCGCGTCGAACACGCGCGCGGCGGTCTCCCACCCGACGCCGTGCAGCGGCGTGTACACCCACTTCAGCGGGGCGAGCGGCGCGGCGAACAGGTCGGCCGTCTCCTCCACGTACGAGTCGATCAGCGTCTCGGGCGCGATCTCGTAGTCGTCCGCCATCGGCAGCTGCTGCACGGTGCGCTCGCCGGCGGCCTTGTGGATGAAGGCGGCGATGTCGCGGTCGGCCGGGCTGACGATCTGCGCGCCGTGGTCCTCGTCGCCGAGGTAGACCTTGTAGCCGTTGTCGCGCGCCGGGTTGTGCGACGCCGTGACCATGACGCCCGCGCTCACGGCGAGGTGCTTCACCGCGTACGCGAGGACGGGCGTCGGGAGAGCCCGTGGCAGCAGCACGGTGCGGACGCCGGCGCCCGCCATGATGCGCGCGGTGTCCTCCGCGAAGACGCGCGAGTTGTGGCGCCCGTCGTACCCGACGACGATGCTCGGGCGGGGGCTGCGGCTGCGGAGGTAGTCGGCGAATCCGGCGGCCGCCTGCGCGACGAGCACGCGGTTCATGCGGTTGGGGCCCGCGCCCAGCTCGCCGCGGAGCCCGGCGGTGCCGAACTGGAGGCGCGTCTGGAAGCGGTCGCGGATCCCGGCGGCCGCCTGCTCCCGGTCGGCCGCGGACGCTCCGGCCGCGGTGCCCTCGACGAGGGCGAGCAGCTCGTCGACCTCGGCGCGCGTGAGGGGATCCGGGTCCTGCGCCTGCCACGCGCGCGCGGCGGCGACCAGCGCCGCGGTCTCCTCGCGGCTCACAGGGCGCCCACGATGCGCGCGAGCATGCCGCCGATGCGGCCCTCGGCGGCGCGGCCGGCCTCGATGACCTCCTCGTGGCTGAGCGGGGTCTTCTGGATCCCGGCGGCGAGGTTGGTGATGAGCGACATGCCCAGCACCTCCATGCCGGCCTCGCGCGCGGCGATGGCCTCGAGCGCGGTGGACATGCCGACGATGTGGCCGCCGATCGCCTTCGCCATCTGCACCTCGGCGGGCGTCTCGTAGTGCGGGCCGCGGAACTGGCAGTAGACGCCCTCGTCGAGGTCGGGCTCGACCTCGTGGGCGATCGCCCGGAGCCGGGCGGAGTAGAGGTCGGTGAGGTCGATGAAGGTCGCGCCCTCGAGCGGCGAGTCGGCGGTGAGGTTGATGTGGTCGCTGATGAGGACGGGCGTGCCGGGGGTCCAGTGCTCCTTGATGCCGCCCGCGCCGTTGGTGAGGATCATCGTGGTGGCGCCCGTCGCGGCCGCGGTGCGCACGCTGTGCACGACCCGGCGGACCCCGTGGCCCTCGTAGTAATGGGTGCGCGCGCCGATCACGAGGGCTCGGCGGCCGGACGGCAGCAGGACGCTGCGGAGCGAGCCGACGTGGCCCTCCAGCGCGGGCTTCGAGAAGCCGACGACCTCGGTGGCCGGGATGGTCGCGGTGGTCTCGCCGATGAGATCCGCCGCCTTCCCCCATCCGCTGCCGAGCGTGAGGGCGATGTCGTGGCGCTCGACGCCCGTGAGCTCGGCGATCTGCCGGGCGGCCTGCCGCGCGATCTCCTGGGGGTCCGCGTCGGGCGACTCTAGGGGGTTGCTGTAGGTCATGCCCCGATCCTAAATGCGCGGGCGCGGGCGCCCCGGGCCGCCACGACGGGCGGGTTCGCGCGGGCCGCGGGCCTGCGGGATGATGTGCGCATGGGATACGAGTTCGAGGCCAACCAGCGGATCGCCGTCCTCGGAGGGGGCCCCGGCGGCTACGAGGCCGCCATCGCCGGAGCGCAGCTCGGCGCGGAGGTCACGCTGGTGGAGCGCGTCGGCGTCGGCGGCTCGGCCGTGATGACCGACGTCGTCCCCTCGAAGACCCTCATCGCCACCGCCGAGGCCACGAACGCGCTCGGCGAGGCCGCCGACCTCGGCGTCCAGTTCTTCTCCCGCGGCGAGCAGAGCCGCCGGCCCGTGCGCCCCGAGGTCGCCGTCAACCTGCAGGCCGTCAACGACCGACTGCTGCGGCTCGCGCGCCAGCAGTCGGAGGACATGAAGTCGAGCCTCATCCGCGCGGGCGTGCGCATCGTGCAGGGCGAGGGACGGCTCGACGGGCCGAACCGCATCATCGTCTCCACCGGCCGCGGCGGCGGCCGGGGCACCGACTTCGACGAGATCGACGCCGACACCACGGTCATCTCCACGGGCGCGAGCCCGCGCATCCTCGACACCGCCAAACCCGACGGGGAGCGGATCCTCACGTGGACCCAGCTCTACACGATGGACTGCGTGCCCGAGCACCTCATCGTCGTGGGATCCGGCGTCACGGGCGCCGAGTTCGCCTCCGCCTACACGGCGCTCGGCGCCAAGGTCACGCTCATCTCCTCCCGCGACCAGGTGCTGCCGGGCGAGGACGCCGACGCGGCCCGCGTCATCGAGGACGTCTTCACGCGCAACGGCATGACGGTGCTCTCGAAGTCCCGCGCCGAGTCGGTCGTCCGCCAGGGCGACGGGGTGGTCGCGACGCTGAGCGACGGCCGCGTCGTCGAGGGCAGCCACTGCCTCATGGCGGTCGGATCCGTGCCGAACACCGCGGGGATCGGCCTCGAGGAGGCGGGCGTGCAGATGAGCGAGTCCGGCCACATCCGCGTCAACCGCGTCGCGCGCACCTCGGTGCCGAGCGTGTACGCGGCGGGCGACTGCACCACGTTCCTCCCGCTCGCCTCCGTCGCGTCCATGCAGGGCCGCACCGCGGTCTACCACGCGATGGGCGACGCGGTGAGCCCCACCGAGCTCCGCAACGTGACCTCGAACATCTTCACGCAGCCGGAGATCGCGACGGTCGGCTGGTCGCAGAAGCAGATCGAGGAGGGGCTCGCGCAGGGCGACATCTACAAGCTGCCGCTCGCCTCCAACCCCCGGGCCAAGATGCAGAACGTGAAGGACGGCTTCGTGAAGCTGTTCGCGCGCACCGGCTCCGGCACGGTCATCGGCGGCGTCATCGTGGCGCCCAAGGCGAGCGAGCTGATCTTCCCGCTCGCCCTAGCGGTCGAGCACCGGCTCACGGTGGACGACGTCGCGCGCGCGTTCACGGTGTACCCGTCGCTGTCGGGCAGCATCTCCGACGCGGCGCGCGCCATGCACATCGTCCTCTGACGCACCCGCCCCCACGCGACGACGGCCGGCCCCAGGGGACCGGCCGTCGTGACGTTCGGCGTGCGGATCAGACGATGTCGAGCAGGCGGTGCCCCGACGGGACGGTCTGCCCGACCTCGGCGGAGATCCCGGAGACCGTGCCCGAGGTGTGCGCCGTGAGCGGCTGCTCCATCTTCATCGCCTCGAGGACGACGAGGAGGTCGCCCTTGACGACCTGCTGGCCCTCCTCGACCGCGAGCTTGACGACGGTGGCCTGCATGGGCGACGTGACGGATCCGCCGCCCGAGGTGTCGACGGATCCGGACTGCGTGCGCCGGGTCGGGGCAGCCGCCGCACGCCGCGACGTGGACGCGCCCGCGGCCGGTGCGAGGTCCTCGGGGAGGCTCACCTCGATGCGCTTGCCGCCGACCTCGACCACGACCGTGTGCCGGGCGGGCGCCTCGGCGGCGTCCTCGAGCGCTCCGGACCAGGGCTCGATGGTGTTGTCGAAGTCGGTCTCGATCCACCGGGTGTAGACGCTGAAGGGCGCGCCGTCCGCCGGGGCGAAGGCCGCGTCGCGCACGATCGCGCGGTGGAAGGGGAGCACGGTGGGCAGGCCCTGCACCTCGAACTCGTCGAGCGCGCGGCGCGAGCGCTCGAGGGCGTCCTCGCGGCTGGATCCCGTGACGATGAGCTTGGCGAGCAGCGAGTCGAAGGCGCCGGAGACCACGTCGCCCGCGCGCACGCCGGAGTCGACGCGGACGCCGGGGCCGCCGGGTGCCTGGAACACGTGCACGGGGCCGGGCGCGGGGAAGAAGCCGCGGCCCGGGTCCTCGCCGTTGATCCGGAACTCGAACGAGTGGCCGCGCGGCGCCGGGTCGTCGTAGTCGATGAGGCCGCCCGCGGCGATGCGGAACTGCTCGCGCACGAGGTCGATGCCCGTGACCTCCTCGGAGACCGGGTGCTCGACCTGGAGGCGGGTGTTCACCTCGAGGAAGGAGATGGTGCCGTCCTGCGCGACGAGGAACTCGCACGTGCCGGCGCCGACGTAGCCGACCTCGCGGAGGATCGCCTTGGACGCGGCGTAGAGCTGCGCGTTCTGCTCGTCGGTGAGGAACGGCGCGGGCGCCTCCTCGACGAGCTTCTGGTGGCGGCGCTGCAGCGAGCAGTCGCGGGTGGAGATCACGACCACGTTGCCGGCGGAGTCGGCGAGGCACTGGGTCTCGACGTGGCGCGGACGGTCGAGGTACTTCTCGACGAAGCACTCGCCGCGGCCGAACGCCGCGACGGCCTCGCGGGTGGCGGACTCGAACAGCTCCGGCACCTCCTCGCGGGTGCGGGCGACCTTGAGGCCGCGGCCCCCGCCGCCGAACGCCGCCTTGATGGCGACGGGCAGGCCGTGCACGTCGACGAAGTCGAGCACCTCGTCGGCGCCGGACACGGGGTTGAGCGTGCCGGGCGCGAGGGGAGCGCCCACGCGCTCGGCCACGTGGCGGGCCGTGGTCTTGTCGCCGAGCTGCTGGATGGCGCTCGGCGACGGGCCGATCCACGTGAGCCCGGCGTCGATGACCTGCTGGGCGAAGTCGGCGTTCTCGGCGAGGAAGCCGTAGCCCGGGTGCACGGCGTCGGCCCCGGAGCGGCGGGCGATGGAGAGGAGCTTGGCGATGACGAGGTAGGTCTCCGCGCTCGTCTGCCCGTCGAGGGCGTACGCCTCGTCGGCGAGGGTCACGTGCAGGGCGTCGCGGTCCTGGTCGGCGTAGACGGCGACCGATCCGATCCCCGCATCCCTCGCCGCCCGGATGATGCGGACGGCGATCTCGCCCCGGTTGGCGATGAGGACCTTGTTCACACGCGTCATGAGACCCCAGCCTAGGGTCTGGGATGCGCGCGGCTTCGGAGGGTCCGCACAAACATGCGGGGCCGTCGGGTACGCGCGCCCACAACCGGCCGCTCCCGGCGTGCCCCTGGCATGATCGACGCATGACCGCACCCGGCACCGGCGACGACGACGCGCGAGCCGCCGCGGCCGACCTCGCCGAGCTGCTGCGGGCCACGGTCGCCGAGCTGCAGGCCCGTCGGGCGCCCGACGAGGCGCTCGCCGAGGTGCGCGCCAAGCGCTCGTTCGGGCCCATCAAGCGGCAGCCGGCCATGGTGCCGGTGGGTCGGGCCTGGCGGCTCGGCGTCCTGCTGCTCTCGGCCGACGGATCCCTCCGCCGCACCGGCAGCATCACCCGCGCCGTGGAGCCCACGCGGTCCCAGGGCCTGGACTCGGGCGTCGAGGCGCGCAAGGAGGCGAGGCGCCAGGCCGTGCGCGCCTTCGAGGAGGGCGACGCGGTCGACTACGACTGGGAGCCGATCGCGCTCGACCCGGCGTCGCTCGCCGCGGGATCCGGGCCGCTGTCGCTGCGCGGCCGCGATCTCCGCGTGCAGTGGGGGCCGAACGCGCACGAGACCAGGCCCCTCGCCGCCTACCTCGCGGATCGCATCGAGGTCCTCGGGATGGGGTGACGCGCGTCGGCGCGCTCGCCGCTCAGACGAGCCGCGCCTCCACGGCGCCCTGCCGGTTCCAGAGGTCCGTCCACTCCGTGCCGAGCTCGCGGACCAGAGCGCGGAGCGTGGGGAGCGACAGGCCGACGACGGTGCTCGGGTCGCCCTGGATCCGCTCGATGAAGGCGGCGCCCAGGCTGTCGATGGTGAACGACCCGGCGACCAGGAGCGGCTCGCCCGTCGCGACGTAGGCGTCGATCTCGGCGTCGGTGATGTCGGCGCGGAACCGGACGTCCGCGACGGCGGCGCGCCCGATGCCGCGCACGATGCGCCCGTCGGCCACCTCGATCAGCCAGTGCCCGGAGTGCAGCCGTCCCTCCCGGCCGCGCTGCGCGCGCCATCGCTCGGTGGCGCGTTCGACCGTGTGCGGCTTGCCGTGCACCACGCCGTCGATCTCGAAGGCCGAGTCGCCGCCGAGCACGAGGCCCGTGAGCGGCGCGCCGGCGACGAGCTGCCCGACGACAGCCTCGGCCTTGGCCCGGGCGAGCAGCTGCACCATGTCCTCGGGGCCGAGCGGGCCCTGGCGCGCCTCGGCGGCCGCGACCGCGGCGGGCTCGTCGACGTCGGAGGGCAGCACGACGGGCTCGACGCCGGCGGAGCGCAGCAGGGCCAGGCGGGCGGGGGAGGTGGAGGCGAGGTGGAGGCGCGTGGTCACGGGGACATGGTGGCACGCGGATCCGGCCCCTCGGCCGGACGGCGGTGTGATCGCGGCGCCCGCGCGTGTCAGGGTCGCGGTCTGCTGTCGCCTGTGTGTTCGTGCCGCTCCGGCGTGTGTCAGGGTCGCGGTCTGCTGTCGCCTGTGTGTTCGTGCCGCTCCGGCGTGTGTCAGGGTCGCGGTCTGCTGTCGCCTGTGTGTTCGTGCCGCTCCGGCGTGTGTCAGGGTCGCGGTCTGCTGTCGCCTGTGTGTTCGTGCCGCTCCCGCGTGTGTCAGGGTCGCGGTCTGCTGTCGCCTGTGTGTTCGTGCCGCTCCGGCGTGTGTCAGGGTTGCGGGATGGGTGAGCAGGTGGGCCGCGAGGTCGAGGTGGACGTGACGAACATGGCGCACGGAGGGGTCTCCGTCGCCAGGCACGACGGCCGGGTGATCTTCGTCTCCGACGCGATCCCCGGCGAGCGGGTGCGCGCGCGCATCACCGAGGACTCCAAGAAGTCCTTCTGGCGGGCCGACACGGTCGAGGTGCTCGACGCGTCGCCGCACCGCCGCCCGCACGTCTGGGCCGAGGCCTCCGTCGACCGCGCCCCCGAGGACCGCGTCGGCGGCGCCGAGCTCGGCCACATCCGCCTCTCCCACCAGCGCGAGCTCAAGCGGCAGGTCGTCGTCGACTCGCTGTCGCGCATGGCGCACGTCGACCACGACGTGCAGGTGCAGGCGCTGCCCGGCGACGACGAGTCCGACGGCCTCGGCTGGCGCACGCGCGTCAGCCTGCACGTCGGCGACGACGGCGTCGTCGGCCCGTACGCCTCGCGCTCGCACCGCGTGATCCCCGTGCAGTCGCTGCCGCTCGCCACCGCCGGCGTCAACGGCGCCGCGCCCTTCGGCCAGCGCTTCCCCGGCGTCGAGGGCATCGACCTCGTCGCGCCCTCCGACGGGCACGTGCGCATGCTCCTCATCGACGGCAAGCCGCAGCGCCGCGACACCATCACCGAGCGCGTCCGCGACCGCGAGTTCAAGCTGGAGGCCGGCGGCTTCTGGCAGGTGCACCGCCGTGCGGCCGAGACGCTGTACGACGCCGTGCAGTCCTCCATCGACGAGGCCCTCTTCGACCCGCGCGCCGCCAACCTCGACCTCTACGGGGGCGTGGGGCTGCTGGCCGCCGCCGTGGGCGACCGCTTCGGCGACACCACGCGGATCACCAGCGTCGAGAGCGACGAGGTCGCCACCGAGTTCGCCGGCGACAACCTCGCGGAGTGGGTGGGCGCCGCGTCCCTCACGTCGCGCGTCGACCGCTACCTGCAGAAGCTGGCGCGCGAGGCGAGCCCCGCCGAGCGCCGCCGCCTCCAGGGCGCGACCGTCGTGCTCGACCCGCCGCGCGCGGGCGCGAAGAAGCCCGTCGTCGACGCGCTCGCGGAGCTGCACCCGGCGCAGGTCGTCTACGTGGCGTGCGATCCCGTCGCGCTGGCCCGCGACGTGGCGCTGTTCGCCGAGCGCGGCTACGAGCTCCGCTCGGTGCGGTCGTTCGACCTCTTCCCGCACACCCACCACGTCGAGAGCGTGGCCGTGCTGGTGCCCGCCGCCTCCTGACCTCAGGCATCCGCCGCCGCGGGGACGCCGCAGCCGGGCGATACAGTGGGCGAGGCGATCGTCGGAGCTCGACGGCGCCACGCGACGAGGGGGATCCGGATGACCGAGACAACGCAGGGATCCGATCCGGTGGCCGAGAGCCGCCCGCCCGTCCGCGTCGCGGTGGTCGACGACCACGAGTCGGTGCGCCTCGGCCTCAAGGCCGCGTGCCTCGACGCCGGGTACGAGTTCATCCTCGCCGCCGCGAACGCCCGCGAGCTCGTCGAGGGCCTGGTGGGCCGCGAGTGCGACGTGGTCGTCCTCGACCTCTCGCTGGGGGACGGGTCCTCCGTCACCGACAACGTGAAGGCCGCGCAGGGCACGGGTGCCGCGGTGCTCGTCCACAGCATCGCCGACCGCGTCGCGAGCGTCCGCGAGGCGCTCGCCGCGGGGGCGGCGGGCGTGATCCCCAAGTCGTCGGCCACGCAGACCGTGATGGCGGCCGTCGCCACCGTCGCCCGCGGTGACGTGCTCAACAACCTGGAGTGGGCGACCGCGATCGACGCCGACCGCGACTTCGCGAAGGCCCAGCTCGGCCGCCGCGAGCGCGACGTGCTCCACCTCTACGCCTCCGGCCTGCCGCTCAAGCTCGTCGCGCAGCAGCTGGGCATCGCGAACAGCACGGCGCGCGAGTACCTCGACCGGATCCGCGTGAAGTACGTCGAGGTGGGCCGCCCCGCGCCCACCAAGGTCGACCTCCTCCGCCGCGCCGTGGAGGACGGAATCCTCCCGGGGCTGGACCAGGACGGCGGCGATGGCCGCTAGGCCTCCGGCCAGCGCGCCGCCCTCTGCGGCTCCCGTGACGCGCGCCCTCGCCGGCGCCCCGCCGCGGACCCCCGACAACCCCATCAGCCTTGCCCGCATCGAGACGATCCTCGGCCGCGGCGCCAGCGCGTTCGGCCTCCTCTTCGCCCTGCAGTCGCTGCAGGTCATCAGCGGGCAGCTGGACGCCATGCGCCCGGTCTGGAGCGTCACCTTCCTCGTCGTCTTCTTCGGCAGCCTCGTCTGGACGTGCGTGGCCGGCGTCATCCGCCGCGGGGTCGTGCCCGCGCACGCGACCGTCGCGCTGGTCTTCGTCCTCGCGCTCGCGACGTGGCCGTTCGCGATCGTGCCCGAGACCCTCTCGACCGTCCCGCAGCCGTTCCTCTACCAGGAGCTCACGGTCGCGACGACGTGCGCCGCGATGGCCTTCCGCCTCTGGATCGCCGTGATCTACACGGTCGCGGTGCCGCTCGGGCTCGGCTTCATGGAGGTGGTGCTGCGCCATGGCGTCATCACGCCGCTCGACTCGTTCCTGCAGGTCCTCTACTCGATCATCCTCGGCGGCTCGGTCCTGATGATCGTCACGGTGCTCCGCCAGGCGGCCCTCGGCGTCGACTGGGCGCAGGGCACGGCGCTGACGCGCTACTCGCACGCGGTGCGGCAGCACGCCACGGAGGTGGAGCGCGTGCAGGTCGACGCGATCGTGCACGACAGCGTCCTCACGACCCTGCTCTCGGCGGCCCGCACCGCGGATCCGGCCGCCCGCACGCTCGCCGCCACGATGGCGGCCAACGCGATGGGGCACCTGGCGGCGGCCGAGCAGGGCACGGACGACGACGCCTCGGTGCCTCTGCGCGCCGTCGCGAAGCGCATCGTCGACGCGGCCTCCGCGCTCTCGGCCCCGTTCGTCCTCGAGACGCGCGACCTGGGTGCGCGCGCGGTCCCGGTGGCCACCGCGGAGGCCATCTACTCCGCGGCGGTGCAGGCGATGATGAACAGCCTCCAGCACGCCGGGACGTCCGCGGAGACCATCACGCGGATGCTCGTGATCTCGGGCCACGGCGACGAGGGGGTAGCGATCGACGTGGTCGACGACGGCGCGGGCTTCGACCAGCGCCGCATCCCCACCGAGCGCCTCGGGCTCCGCGTGTCCATCAAGGAGCGCGTGGCGCAGGCCGGTGGGCTCGTCACCATCGAGACGGCACCGGGGGAGGGCACGGCCGTGCGGATCCGCTGGCCCGCCCCGGCCGCCGCCGCGCTCGATATCCCCCTCCTGCCCGGGGACATCGAGGCACCCCCGCTGGAGCGCCCCGACCGCGAGAGGGGCGACCGGTGATCGTCGTCCCGCGCTCGATCGTCCTCGGCCTCGCCGCGCTCTTCTCGGCGTACCACGTCGTGCTCGCGCTCGTCGCGATCGCCGCCCCCGCGGATGCGGCCGTCACGCTCGTCGCGGTCGCGCTCTACCTCGTCGCCACGCTCATGAGCCTGTGGCCCACGAGCCCCACGGTCATGCCCGTCTGGCTCGCCTCGTTCAACCTCGCCGTCGCGACGGTGGTGCCGGTCCTGGTGACCAGCCAGCTCGCGCCCGGCCCGCTCGTGCCCTTCACCACGTGGCACGTCGCCGCCGTCGGCACGCTGATGACCATCACGTCCGCCCGCCGTCGGCAGGGCTTCGCGTGGGCGGGCATCGTGATCCTGGCGGTCCAGACCGTGCTCTGGGGCGGGCCGGCCGGGCTCGTCGACCTCGGCGTCACGGGCAGCGCGCTGTGGGTCGCCGTCTCGCACGTGCTCGCGCACGCGCTCGCCAAGGCCGCCCGCGACGCCCGGCAGTTCCACCGGGCCGAGCGCGAGGCGGCGGACTGGCAGGCCGCGCAGGAGGCGCACCTCTACGAGCGGCAGTTCCGGCTCCGCCAGACGAGCCGCATGGCGGTGCCCATGCTCCGCCGCATCGTGGAGACGGGCGGCGACCTCTCCCCGGAGGAGCGACAGGAGTGCCTCTACCTCGAGGGCGCGATCCGCGACGAGATCCGCGGGCGCACGCTCCTCAACGACGCCGTCCGCGAGCAGGTCATGCTCGCCCGGCGGCGGGGGACGGTCGTCACGCTCCTCGACGAGGGCGGCATCGACGACCTCGACGACGCCACGCGCGACGTCGTGCTCGACCGGTTGGCCGCGGCCGTGCGGGACACGCGGGCGGACAAGATCATCGCGCGGACGGTTCCCGAGGGATCCGACACGGCGATCACCGTCGTCGGCCTCAGCGTGGCGGGCGACGGCAGCGCGAGCCTCCTCGGCAGCGACGACCTGGACGACGAGGTCGACCTCTGGCTGGAGATCCCGCGACCGCCGACCTGAGGCGCCGACAGGCGGTGATGCTGAGAGGCGCGGGGGCCGGTGCCTGCACCGACCGCCCCCGCGCCTCTCCGGTCATCCCGACGACCCGAGCATCGGGATGATCCGCCCCCTGGCGTCGTCCGCTCACCACAGATGGACGACGCCGTGTTGACTGACCCGCGATGCGGGCCCCCCAGCACGACGAGTCTCACGCAACGGGAGGGACGCGCCAAGTCGTCATTTGCGAGGACACGGCCGGTCGCGGACGCACCTCGCGGGCGCCGCCGGGACGGTCAGCCGGAGAAGCCGCGCCAGCGGCCCGGACCCGGCACCAGCGTGCCGCGGACGCCGCGCTGCGAGCGCTGCCATGCGTCCGGCGCGCGGCGCACGGGCTGCTCGGCGGCGGGCTGAGCCGCCAGCGCCGCGATGACCGCCGTGGCGGCGGCGAGCTCCTCCTCGGTGGGCGAGCCGCCGAGGACGCGGAAGCCGCCGAGCGCGGCGTCCGCCGATCCGCGGGGGTCGCTCACAGCGGGATGTTCCCGTGCTTCTTGGGCGGCAGGCTCGCGCGCTTGGTGCGCAGCGCCCGCAGGGCCTTGACGACCGACGCGCGCGTGGCGGCCGGCTGGATGACGTTGTCGAGCTCACCGCGCTCCGCCGCGAGGAACGGGCTCGCGACGTTGTATGTGTACTCGTTCGCGAGCCGCGTGCGCACCGCCGCGACGTCCTCGCCGGCCTGCTCCGCGCCCTTGATCTCGCCGCGGTAGAGGATGTTCACGGCGCCCTGGCCGCCCATCACCGCGATCTCGGCCGTGGGCCACGCGAGGTTGATGTCGGCGCCCAGCTGCTTGGATCCCATGACGATGTACGCCCCGCCGTAGGCCTTCCGGGTGATGACGGTGACGAGCGGCACGGTCGCCTCGGCGTACGCGTACAGCAGCTTCGCCCCGCGGCGGATGACGCCCGTCCACTCCTGCTCGGTGCCGGGCAGGTACCCGGGCACGTCGACGAGCGTGAGGATCGGGATGGAGAAGGCGTCGCAGAACCGGACGAAGCGGCTGGCCTTCTCGCCCGCCTCGATGTTGAGCGTGCCCGCCATCGCGTTCGGCTGGTTGGCGACGATGCCGACCGAGCGCCCCTCGACGCGGGCGAACCCGACGATGATGTTCGGCGCGAACAGCGGCTGGGTCTCCAGGAACTCGCCGTCGTCGACGATGCGCTCGATGATCGTCTTCATGTCGTACGGCTGGTTCGGGCTGTCCGGGATGACCGTGTCGAGCTCGTGGTCGCGCGCCGTCATCTCGAGGTCCACCGTGCGGGGGAACTCCGGCAGCTCGGCCAGGTTGTTGTCCGGCAGGTAGCCGAGCAGAGTGCGCGCGTAGTCGAGCGCGTCCTCCTCGTCGCTCGCGAGGTAGTGCGCGACGCCCGACACCTTGTTGTGGGTCAGCGCCCCGCCGAGCTCCTCGAAGCCGACCTCCTCGCCCGTGACGGTCTTGATG
Organism: Clavibacter michiganensis; assembly: GCF_016907085.1. NCBI lineage: Bacteria > Bacillati > Actinomycetota > Actinomycetes > Micrococcales > Microbacteriaceae > Clavibacter > Clavibacter michiganensis. Next base: position 3,307,502 of record NZ_JAFBBJ010000001.1, read on the forward strand.
ACGTCCGGGCCGGTGACGAACATGTGGCTGGTCTTGTCGACCATGATCACGAAGTCCGTGAGCGCGGGGGAGTAGACGGCGCCGCCCGCTGCCGGGCCCATGATGAGCGAGATTTGCGGGATGACGCCCGACGCGCGCGTGTTGAGGCGGAAGATCTCGCCGTACTTGCCGAGCGCGACGACGCCCTCCTGGATGCGCGCGCCACCCGAGTCGAGGATGCCGATGATGGGGACGCCCGTCTTGATGGCGAGCTCCATGACCTTGATGATCTTCTCGCCCGCGACCTCGCCGAGGGATCCGCCGAAGATCGTGAAGTCCTGCGAGTACACGGCGACCTGGCGGCCGTTGATGGTGCCCGTGCCCGTGACGACGGAGTCGCCGTAGGGCCGCTTGGCGTCCATGCCGAACGCGTGCGTGCGGTGGCGCACGAACTCGTCCAGCTCGACGAACGACCCGTGGTCGAGCAGCTGGTCGATGCGCTCGCGGGCGGTCATCTTGCCGCGCGCGTGCTGCTTCTCGATGGCGGCCTCGCCGCTCGCGGTGACGGCCTCGTGGTAGCGCCTCTTCAGGTCGGCGAGCTTGCCTGCGGTCGTGTACATGTCCGGGGCGCCGGCGTCCTCGTCTGGCTCGTGTGCAGTCACCCGCCTCACTGTACCGGCGGGCATGGGCGCCGCCCTTGTAGACCACGCACAGAAGACGGGGCGTCCGGGGTGCGGTGTCCTCCTGATCCGCTCGGTACGGTGACGTCATGGACCTCCCGCTCAGCCGCCTCGCCGCCCCGCGCCTCCTCGCCCTCGACCAGGCGGGATCCACCAACGACGAGCTCTCGCGGCGGGCGTCGGCGGATCCGGCCGGATGGCCCGACGGATCCGTCGTGCTCACCCTGGACCAGACGGCGGGGCGCGGCCGCCGCGGCCGCGTCTGGACGGCGCCGCCGGGGCGCGCCCTCGCGGTCAGCGTGCTCTGCGCGCCCGGGCGCGGCGACCTCGACCCCGGCTGGCTGCCGCTCGCGGCCGGGCTCGCGCTCGTCGCGACCCTGCGCGACATCGTGCCGACGCCGGCGGAGGTCACGCTCAAGTGGCCGAACGACGTGCACGTGGATGGGCGGAAGGTGTCCGGGATCCTCGGCGAGCTCGTCGCGCCCGGCCGCATGCTGGTCGGCACCGGCCTCAACCTCACGCTCGAGGAGGACGAGCTGCCGACGCCCACCTCGACGTCCCTGCGGCTGGCCGGGGTGCCGGACCCGGACGTGGACGCGGTCCTGGCCGCCTACCTCGTGGCCTTCCGCGCCCGGTACCTGGCCTGGGTGGACGCCGCCGGGGATGCGCGCGCGGCCGGTCTCGTCGACGAGCTGACCCGCACGTGCGCCACCATCGGCCGCGACGTCCGCGTCGAGCTGCCGGGCGGCGGCGAGCTCCTCGGGCGCGCGACGGGGGTCGACGACGACGGGCGGCTCACCGTCGAGTCCGCCGGGGATCCGGCCGTGACGTCTGTCGCCGCCGGGGACGTGACGCATCTGCGGTATCAATGAGGCATGGCGCACACGGGTGACACGCAGCGGTACGCACCCGGAGAGGGCGGGCGGGCGCTCCCCGTCCGCGGCGGACGCCGGGCACGGCGCAAGGCCGAGAAGGAGGAGCGCCGTCGCGCCGCCGAGGACGAGGCCGGCCGCCTGACCGCGTCGCACGACGTGGATCCGCGCCTCGGCCGACCCGCGGCTCCCCCCGCCGCGCCGACCTCGCAGGTCGCGGCCGCCGATCCGGAACGCGTCCTCGTCCGGCTCCGACCGCACGGCCGCGCCCTCACCCTCCCGGTGCTGCTGCTCCTCGCGATCTGCCTCACCGGCGGGTACTTCGGCGGCTGGTTCCCGGAGCCGTGGGAGAACGCGCTGCTGCTGGTGTCGCTCGCGGGCGTCGCGGTCTTCGTCACGCTGCTGCCCGTGCTGGTCTGGCTGAACCGCCGCTACACGGTCACGACGCGGCGCCTCATCGTCTCGCACGGCTTCTTCGTGCGCACCCGGCAGGAGCTGCTGCACTCGCGCGGCTACGACGTGACCCTCCGCCGCGGCCCGCTGCAGCACCTGCACCGCAGCGGACACGTCACCATCAACGCCGGCCTCGAGTCGCCCGTCGTGCTGCGGGACGTACCGTCCGCCGTGCTCGTCGTGCAGGCCCTGCAGGACCTCATGGAGGAGAACGCCAACATGGTGGCCGAGCGCCGACGCCAGGAGGAGTCGCGCCGCGGCCGGCCCGGCGACCCGTCCTGGCGGCAGCAGGACGAGCCCCGCTCCGTGTGGCCGGACGACACGCAGCCCTGGCAGCGCGGCTGACGGGTCCCGCGCGTCCTCGCGGCCACGCCTCGGCGCGCTGCCCCGGGTCGTCGGGCGCCTAGGAGACCGCGACCCGGTCGGCGTCCTCGGTGCGCGCCGCCGCCTGCGGTGCCGCGTGGCGACGGGCGGGGGAGTAGACCCACTGGCGGTAGAGCACGAAGCGCACCGCGGATCCGAGCCCCAGGCCGATGACGTTGGCGGAGACGTTGTCGGCCAGCGGCGACGTGAGGCCCAGCACGTAGTGCGAGACGTAGAGGCACGCGAGCCCGATGACCATGCCGAGGAGGCTCACCGCCAGGAACTCGAGCGCTTCCCGGCCGCGGCGCGTGGTGCGCTGCTTCCCGAAGGTCCAGTAGCGGTTGCCCACCCAGTTGACGGCGATGGCGACGACGGTGGACGCGACCTTGGCGAGCAGTGGGCCGGCCTCGACGGCGTCGGGGTGGAAGACGGTGGCGCGCAGCAGGTTGAAGACCGCGAGGTCCACCAGGAAGCCCGCGCCGCCGACGAGCCCGAACTGCGCGATCTGGACGCCGAGCGACGCGAGGGAGCGACGGGGGGACATGGGCGGGGTCCGTCCTGGATGGGGGAGGATGGCGGGTGGCGTGACGGACGATGATACCGGCTGATCCCGCCCACCGACCGTCCCGAGGCCGCCCGCAGGCGCCCGCGGGCCCACCCACCTGCTCAGAGGAGGACACCATGACGCCCACCGTCGGAGTCGTCGGAGGCGGCCAGCTCGCCCGGATGATGATCGCGCCCGCCGTGGAGCTCGGCATCGGGATCCGCGTCCTCGCCGAGGCCGACGGCATGTCCGCGGGGCTGGCCGCCACCGCCGTCGGGGACTACCGCGACCTCGACGCCGTCCGCGCCTTCGCGCGCGACGTGGACGTGATCACGTTCGACCACGAGCACGTGCCGCAGCACGTCCTCCGCGCGCTCGTCGCCGAGGGCGTCGCCGTGCACCCGGGACCGGACGCGCTGCTCGTCGCCCAGGACAAGCTGCTCATGCGCGAGCGCCTCGAGCAGCTGGGCGTCCCGGTGCCGATCTGGGCGCGCGTCGCCGACCAGCAGGCGCTCGCCGCCTTCCTCGCCGACAACGGCGGCGTCGCGGTCGTGAAGACGCCGCGCGGCGGCTACGACGGCAAGGGCGTGCGGGTGGTGCGCGCCGCCGACGAGGCCGACGACTGGTTCGCCGCGCTCGGCACGGGGGACGCGCTTCTGGCCGAGGAGCTCGTCGACTACGCCCGCGAGCTCGCGCAGTCCGTCGCGCGCCGGCCCTCGGGCGACATCGCGGCCTGGCCCGTCGTGGAGTCGATCCAGCGCGACGGCGTGTGCGCGGAGGTCATCGCGCCCGCGCACGGCGCGAGCGCCCGGCTCCGCGAGGCGGCGGAGGACATGGCCCGCGGGATCGCGGAGGGGCTCGGCGTCACGGGCGTCCTCGCGGTCGAGCTGTTCGAGACCGTCGACGGGCGCCTCCTCGTCAACGAGCTGGCGATGCGCCCGCACAACACCGGCCACTGGTCGATGGACGGCGCGGTCACCGGGCAGTTCGAGCAGCACCTGCGCGCGGTGCTCGACCTGCCGCTCGGATCCACCCGGCCGCTCGCGCCCTGGTCGGTCATGATCAACGTCCTGGGCGGCCCGGAGGCCGGCAGCGTCGCCGACCGCTACCCGCGGGCGCTCGCCGACCAGCCGGAGGCGCGCTTCCACTTCTACGGCAAGGAGCCGCGGCCCGGCCGCAAGGTCGGGCACGTCACCGTGGTGGGCGACGACCTCGACGAGACCGCGTACCGGGCGCGCGCGGCGGCGGCCTTCTTCCGGGGCTGACCGGCGTTCCCCGGGGCCCGTGCGCGGGGGCGCGCGCCCGATCCCGCGGGGGCGCGGGGACCCGATGCGGATCGGCAGCGCCCGGGCTGCGTGGCGCGGGCGGTCGCGCAGGACGCGCCACCTAGCATGGAGCCCGTGAATCCCGACACCCCTGCACTCGTCGGCCTCGTCATGGGCTCCGACTCCGACTGGAACGTGATGGAGAAGGCGTCCCTCGCGCTCGACGCCCTCGGCATCGCCCACGAGGTCGAGGTGCTGTCCGCGCACCGCACGCCCGAGCGCATGATCGCCTACGGGCAGACGGCGCGCGAGCGGGGGATCCGCGTCATCGTCGCGGGTGCCGGCGGTGCCGCGCACCTGCCGGGGATGATCGCCTCCGTCACCACCCTGCCCGTCATCGGCGTGCCCGTGCCCCTCGCGACCCTCGACGGCATGGACTCCCTGCTCTCGATCGTGCAGATGCCCGCGGGCGTGCCCGTGGCCACCGTCTCCATCGGCGGGGCGGAGAACGCGGGGCTCCTCGCCGCGCGCATCCTCTCCACCTCCGACGACCGCATCGCGGACGCCCTCGCGCGCCACCGCGCCGAGCTCGCCGAGCTCGTGGAGCGGAAGAACGCCGCGCTGCAGCAGAAGGTCTCGTCGCGGACGTGAGCCTCACCCAGCCCATGCGGCACCCGGACACCCGGTCGCCGCGCATCATGACCACCCGCGCCTGGTGGCTCGTGGTGCTGAACGTCCTCATCCCCGGATCCGCCCAGGTCCTCGCGGGGAACCGCCGCCTCGGCCGCATCGGCCTCGCCTCGACGCTCGCCGTGTGGGCGCTGGCCCTCGTCGTCGGCGGGTTCGCGCTGTTCGCCCGCGGCGCGCTCATCCAGGTCGTGTCCCAGGAGTGGCTGCTCGTCGTGCTGCAGGCGCTGCTCGCGGCCTACGCCGTGCTGTGGGTCGTGCTCGCGCTCGACACGCTGCGGCTCGCGCGCATCGTCCGCGTCGCGCCCCGGGCCCGACCGGTCATCGCGGCGCTGTCGGTGCTGCTCCTGGTCGGCACGGCGGGATCCGCGGGCTACGCCGCCTACATCGTCGGCGTCGGCCGTGGCGCCCTCGGCGGGATCTTCGGCGACTACGCCACCGAGGCCCCGGTCGACGGGCGGTACAACATCATGCTGCTGGGCGGCGACGCGGGCAGCGACCGGGCCGGCCTCCGTCCCGACAGCATCACCGTGGTCAGCATCGACGCCGACACCGGACGCGCCACCATGGTGGGCTTGCCGCGCGACATGGAGAAGGTGCCGTTCTCCGACGGCTCGCCCCTCCAGAAGCGCTACCCGAACGGCTACCAGCGCTGCGACGTCGACGCCTGCATGCTCAACTCCATTTACACCGAGGTCGAGGTCTACAAGCAGGACCTCTACCCCGACGCGAAGGAGAAGGGGAGCCTCCCCGGCATCGAGGCGATGCGCGAGGCCGTGCAGGGCGTCACGGGGCTCACGATCCAGTACTACGCGCTCATCGACATGCAGGGCTTCTCCGACATGGTGGACGCGCTCGGCGGCATCGACATCGACGTGAAGCGCCGCATCGGCATGGGCTCGGGGCACGACGACAAGTTCCGGCCCGTGCCCATCCCCGAGTGGATCGAGCCGGGGCAGCAGAAGCTCGACGGTTACCACGCGCTCTGGTACGCGCGCTCCCGCTACCAGGCCACCGACTACGACCGCATGTCGCGCCAGCGCGAGGTCCAGCAGGCGGTGCTCAAGCAGTTCGACCCGGCCAACGTCCTCACCAAGTTCGACGCGATCGCGCAGGCCGGCCAGCAGGTGGTCAAGACCGACATCCCGCGCGGGATGCTCGGCTACTTCACGCAGCTCGCGCTGAAGACGAAGGACCAGCCCATCGACGACCTGGAGATCGTGCCGCCGAGGTTCGACTCGCAGAAGCCCGACTTCCCGGCCATCCGCCAGGCGATCCAGCAGCAGTTCGCGAACGGCTCCGCGGGCTGATCCCCCGGGGCCGGCCTACAGGTCGGCGTGCAGCTGCCAGACCTTCTCGGCGGAGTCGCGCCAGCTGAACGCGCGGGCGCGGTCCTGGCCGACGACGGCGAGGCGCTCGCGCGCGGCCGTGTCGGACAGCAGGCCGCCGATGGCCTCGGCGAGGCGCAGCGGGTAGCCGGCGGCGTCCTCGCGCGGCACCACGACGCCCGCGTCGGCCGCGACCTCGAGGAGTGCCGGCGCGTCCGAGTGGACGACGGGCGTGCCGAAGGACAGCGCCTCGACGACCGGGAGGCCGAAGCCCTCCGAGAGGCTCGGGTGCACGAACACCGTGGCGCGGTCGAGCGCGACGGCCAGGTCGGCGTCGGTGAGGGATCCGAGGCTCCGGACGCGCGACGGGTCGACGCCCGCCTCGTCGGCCACCTGCGCGAGCTCGACGTCGCCCCACGTGGCGGGGCCGACGATGAGGAGCGGCAGGTCCCCGGTCTCGGGCCGGGCCAGGGCCTCGACGAGGGCCTGGACGCCCTTGCGCGGCTCGAGGCTCCCGACGGTGAGGAGGTAGTCGACCGGCAGGTCGAGCTCGGCCGCCCGGGCGTCGGGGTCGTCGGGCAGGGCGATGCGCGGGCTGACCGCGCCGCCGATCACCCGCACCCGGTCGCCCAGGTCGACGTAGCGCGCGAGCTCCTCGGCCAGCGCGTGCGAGGGCACGACCACGGCGTCGGCGTGCTTGCGGGCGCGCTTCGCCATGGCCTTCGTCCACGAGACGGATGCGCTCGTCATGCTCTCGGGGTGCGTCCAGGCGTTGACGTCGTGGATCGTCGCGACGATCTGGTCGTTCGTGTTCACGCGGTCGTGGCGGCGCAGCGGCGCGAGGAGGCCGGGGGCGTGGACCATGCCGGTGGTGCCGGGCGTCGGCAGGCCCAGCTGCCAGGCGCGGGACAGCTCGCGCCGGGGGAGCGGGACGCGCGTGATGCGCGCGAGGCCGGGCAGGCGCTGCTCCAGGTCGGCCGTCTGCTCGGGCGTGACCGCGGAGACGACGCCCTCGACCTCGCAGCCGCTCGGCGTCGCGGCGACGATCGCGCTCGTCAGGTCCTCGGCGTAGCGGCCGATGCCGCCGGGCGTCGGGCCGGTCAGCTGGTCGATGATCACGCGCAGCGTGGTGGTCACGGTCCTCCATCGCGCGGGTGTCGGGTCGGCCCGCGGGAGGACCATCGTACCGGCGCGGCGCCCGGGAACCGGGGAGGGCGCGGCGCCGCCGGGCTCAGCTCCGGCGCATCCGCTCGACCGCATCCTTGGACGGGCCGTCGAACGCGACCTTCCCCGACTGGATGAGGATCCCGCGCTCGCACAGGTCCGACACCATGTCGAGGTCGTGGCTCACGACCACGAGCGTCTTGCCCGCGTCGTGCAGCTCCCGGATCTTCGCGAGGCACTTGCGCTGGAACGGCTCGTCACCCACGGAGAGGATCTCGTCCACCAGCAGGATGTCGACCTCGGTGTGGATCGCGACCGAGAACGCCAGGCGCAGGAACATCCCCGACGAGTAGTGCTTGACCTCGGTGTCGATGAACTTCTCGATCTCGCTGAACTCGACGATCTGGTCGAAGCGCGCGTCGATCTCGTGCTGCTCCATGCCGAGGATCGCGGCGTTGAGGTAGATGTTCTCGCGGCCCGAGAGGTCGGGGTGGAATCCGGCGCCCACCTCGATGAGGCCGGCGATGCGCCCGCGCGCGAGGACCTCGCCGCTGTCGGGCTGGTACACGCCCGAGATGAGCTTGAGGAGCGTCGACTTGCCGGATCCGTTGAACCCCATGAGCGCGACCGACTCGCCGGGGCGCACCTCGAAGCTCACGTCCTCGAGCGCGTCGAAGGTCGAGGCGAGCGGCTTCCGGCGCACGGCCGCGATGACCGTCTCCTTGATGGAGTGCGTGTGGCGGAGGAGGAAGGACTTCCTCACGTTCTCGACGATGATGCGCGGGAGCGCGTCCGACTCAGAGGTCCTGGGCAAAGCGCCCCTCCAGCTTCTTGAAGACGAGCTGCCCGAGCAGGAGGCTCAGGAGCGAGACGCCGAGGGCGATGAACCCGTACATCCAGAGGTTCGGCGGCAGCTCGCCGGTGCCGCCCGTGGTGGGGTACCAGAAGGCGGCGTGGAAGAGCTCGACCGCCGCGGTCACGGGGTTGAGCTGGTAGATCACGAGCAGCCAGTCCGGCAGCACCTTCGCGACCTGCGCGTAGGGGTAGAGCACGGGCGAGGCCCACACGACGACCATCACGATGAGCTCGACGAAGTTCTGCGAGTCGCGGAAGGACACGTTGGCGGCGCCGAACAGCATGCCGAGGCCGATGGCCAGCGTGCCGATGATGGCGACGGCCAGGAAGATCCCCAGCACCTGCACGGGCGTGGGCGCCCAGCCGACGAGGAGGCAGACGATGAGCAGGATGACGAGCTGCGGCAGGAAGTTGACCAGCGCCACGAACGTGCTCGACACCGGGAACAGCTCCCGGGGCAGGTAGATCTTCTTGATCAGCGCCCCGTTGTCCACGAGCGACTTCGTGGAGTTGGAGAACGCCTCCGTGTAGAAGTTGATGAGGATGATCCCGGAGAACAGGTAGACGGGGTAGTTCACCTGGTTGCGGTTCAGCTGCAGGAACACGCCCATCGCCACGAAGAACACGGCGAACTGCGCGGCCGGCTTCACGTACGACCAGAGCCAGCCGAGGACGGATCCGCGGTACCTGACCTGCACCTCCTTCTTGACGAGGAGGGAGAGGAGGTAGCGGCGGCGGTACACGTCCAGGAGCCCCGCGCCCGTGCCGGGCCTCGAGAACTCCCTCGACTGGGAACTCGTCATGCTCGACACGTCGGTGGTGCCCTTCGGACTGCGTGGGGCTCGCGCGGGGCGCGGAGCGGGATCGGCTCGGGTGTCCGGGATCGGACCGGACACGAGTGTAACCGTCAGCTCGCCCGGAGGACGCCGTGCGTGGCGGCGTCGGACAGCGCCTCGCGCCAGTCGCGGAGCGGCGCGAGGCCGACGCGGGCCCAGGCGTCGTGCCCGAGCACCGAGTAGGCGGGGCGCGGGGCCGGCCGCACGAAGGACGCGCTGTCGGTGGGCCGCACGCGCTCGGGATCCAGTCCCGCCTCCGCGAAGACGGCCTGCGCGAGCCCGAACCAGGTCGTCTCGCCGGTGGCCGTGCCGTGGAAGACGCCCGCGGGCGCTCCGGCGTCGACGAGCTCGACGATGCGGGCCGCGAGGTCGACCGTCCACGTCGGCTGGCCGCGCTGGTCGTCGACCACGGAGACCGTGTCGTGCGACGCGGCGAGCCGCAGCATCGTGGAGGGGAAGGACGGGCCGCCCGCGCCGTACAGCCACGCGGTGCGCACGACGCTCGCGCCGGTCGGGTGGCCGTCGAGCACGAGCCGCTCGCCCTCGGCCTTGGTGCGGCCGTAGGCGGAGACGGGCGCGTGGGGGGCGTCCTCCGGGTAGGGCGAGGTGGCCGTCCCGTCGAAGACGTAGTCGGTGGAGACGTGCACGATGCGGGCCCCCGCGTCGGCGGCCGCGCGCGCGAGCACGCCGGCGCCGGTCGCGTTGATCGCGCGGGCCTCGTCCTCGTGCTCCTCGGCGGCGTCGACCGCGGTGTAGGCGGCGAGGTTGACCACCACGTCGTGCCCGGAGACGGCGGCGCGGACCGCGGCCTCGTCGGTGATGTCGAGCTCGGCGCGCGCGGGCGCCGTCACGTCGTGCGCGGCGAGGGCCGGCAGGAGGTCCTGGCCGAGCATGCCGCGGCCGCCGGCGACGAGGATCCGGCTCACGCGGGCAGCTCGGCGCGCGTCTTCAGCGGCTCCCACCACGAGCGGTTGTCGCGGTACCACTGCACGACGTCGGCCAGGCCCTGCTCGAACGGCACCTGCGGCGCGTAGCCGAGCTCGCGCTGGATCTTGGAGATGTCGACGGAGTAGCGGAGGTCGTGGCCCTTGCGGTCCTCGACGCGGTCGACGTACGACCAGTCGCGGCCGGTGGCGTCGAGCAGCAGCTGCGTGAGCTCGCGGTTGGTGAGCTCGGTGCCGCCGCCGATGTTGTAGATCTCGCCGGGTGCGCCCTGCACGAGCACGAGCGCGATGCCGCGGCAGTGGTCGTCGACGTGCAGCCAGTCGCGGATGTTGAGGCCCTCGCCGTAGAGCGGCACGTGCTTGTCGTCGATGAGGTTCGTGACGAAGAGCGGGATGACCTTCTCGGGGAAGTGGTACGGCCCGTAGTTGTTCGAGCAGCGCGTGATCGACACGTTCAGCCCGTGCGTGCGGTGGTACGAGCGGGCGAGCAGGTCGCTGCCGGCCTTCGACGCGGAGTAGGGGGAGTTGGGCTCGAGCGGCCGCTCCTCGTCCCACGAGCCCTCGGCGATGGATCCGTAGACCTCGTCGGTGGACACGTGCACGAACCGCTTCAGGTCGTGGCGGAGGGCCGCGTCGAGGAGCTTCTGCGTGCCGAGCACGTTGGTCTCGACGAAGATGCTCGCGTCGCGCACGGAGCGGTCGACGTGGCTCTCGGCGGCGAAGTGCACGACCGCGTCGACCTGGGGGATCCACTCGTCGAGGACGGCGTCGTCGCGGATGTCGCCCCGCACGAACGTGTAGCGCGGGGAGTCGCTGACGGGCGCGAGGTTCTCGAGGTTGCCCGAGTAGGTGAGCGCGTCGAGCACGACGACGTCGGCGCCCTCGAGCCCGGCGTAGTGGTCCTGGAGCGCGTGGCGCACGAAGTTGGAGCCGATGAAGCCGGCGCCGCCGGTCACGAGGATCCTCATGGGGAAACGTCCTGTCGTCGAGACGCCGGGCGGGTGGCCGACGTCGGGGGAGAGTCCGCTGCTGTTCGGGGGCGGACCGCCTGCGAGTGTACCGGCGACGGCCCGCGCGGCCACGTCCCCGTGCGGGGGAGGCGCGATCCGCGCGGCGGATCCCGAGGGGATGCGGGCAGGATGCGGGGATGGCCGCCTCCCGCATCCGCGCGCTCCTCCGCGACGAGCGCGTGGCGTTCCTCTTCGTCGGGGGCTTCAACACCGCCTTCGCGTTCCTCCTGTTCGCGGGGCTCGCCGCCACCGCGGGCCGGGCGCTCGATGCGGCGGGGCTCCCGGTGCTCGGGTCGCTCGTGCCGCTCGCCGGGAGCTACGCCGTGGCCGTGCTCGTGGCGTTCGTCCTGTACCGCCGGCTGGTGTTCCGCGTCCGGGGGCACGTGCTGCGCGACCTCGCGCGCTTCGTCTCGGTCTACGCCGTGTCCATCACGCTGAACGCCGTCTCGCTGCCGCTGCTCGTCGCGCTCGGGGTCCCGCGCCTCCTCGCCCAGGCGCTCATCGTGGTGGTGATCACCCTCATCAGCTACGCGGGGCACCGGTGGTTCTCCTTCCGCCGACCGCGGGACGAGGGCCCGGCCGGCCGCTGACCGGCCCGTTGCTAGACTCCGACCCGTGCAGATCCGCGAACTCGCCGTACCCGACGCGTACGAGCTCACCCCCGTCCAGCGCACCGACGACCGGGGCGTGTTCCTCGAGTGGTACCGGTTCGACGAGATCCAGGAGCGCGTCGGCCACCCGCTCGACCTCCGCCAGGCGAACATGAGCGTCTCCAAGCGCGGCGTCGTCCGCGGCGTGCACTTCGCCGACGTGCCGCGCGGTCAGGCCAAGCACGTGAAGGCCGTCTCCGGCGCCGTGCTCGACTTCATCGTGGACATCCGCGTCGGGTCGCCGACCTTCGGCCAGTGGGACAGCGTGCGGCTCGACACCGAGACGCACAGGGCCGTCTACATCTCCGAGGGCCTCGGCCACTGCTTCGTCGCCCTCACCGACGACGCGGCTGTCACCTACCTCGTGAGCGACGTCTACAACCCCGGCGCCGAGCACGGGATCACCCCGCTCGA